>JBBSRZ010000005.1:0-54345 GCA_038242555.1 Flavobacteriales bacterium
ATCCAAATCTTATACGGATCGTTGGTTTTTCTAAAGGGTAAATCCCTCCCATGAATTTGATACCAATCCAGCAATTTCCTACCAACATGAAGAAAATCAGCATTTTGTTTTTTTGTTTTCAAAAATAGTTATTATATTTGCACACCAAAAATATAAATAAAAAAAGGAAATGACAAAGGCAGAATTGGTAAATACCATCTCGAACAAATTGGGGACAGAAAAGAATGAAACCCAGAAAGTTATAGAAGCTTTTATGCAGGAGATCAGAACGTCAATGTATAACGGAGACAATGTATATTTAAGAGGATTTGGTTCATTTATCATCAAAACTAGAGCAGCTAAGACAGGAAGAAACATTTCAAAGAACATCGCCATTGAAATTCCTGCTCACAATATTCCGGCCTTTAAACCTTCTAAAACTTTTGTAGAAAAAGTAAAAACGAAGGTAGCAGTCAAGTAATTAATCAAAACAAAAATATAAGTTACAAACAAAAAATTTTAAATTATGCCAAGCGGAAAGAAAAGAAAGAGACACAAGGTTGCGACCCACAAAAGAAAGAAAAGAAGAAGAGCAAACAGACACAAGAAAAAATAATCTTTTTGCGATTTACAATATAACAATATAGTTGGTGTTTTTATATGTTTAATATTCACCGACTATATTTTTGTTTTTAATCAACCTGCCAAATTGGTCCAGCAGCCATTATTCTATTAGGATATAAGGTGCTTATATTGATAAAAACAAAACACAGAACTTATTAAAAATTGAGCAATTAGAATGGATTTTTTTACCATTTCTAAGGCCCTTAATATTTTGATCACTTATCAACAGAATGAAGAAAGAACTGATTATATCTCATGAAGATGAGCAATCTAAGATTGCCTTGCTGGAGGACGGACGACTTTTCGAACTCCACGAACAAGAAGACAAAAGCGATTTTGTCGTCGGTGATTTATTTATTGGTAAAGTAAAAAAACTCGCGCCCAACCTCAATGCTGCTTTCGTAAGCATTGGCTATGAGAAAGATGCCTTCCTACATTATCAAGATCTAGGTCCGCAATTTCTCACTTACAAAAAATTCTTAGAAGACACGGTTTCTAAGAAACAACAAAACTCCTCCCTTAAGAATTTCGAACTTCAAAAAGAGATTCACAAAAACGGAACAATTGACAAAGTCTTAGCAAAAGACGACGCCGTTATTTTGCAAATTACCAAAGAACCGATTTCTACCAAAGGTCCCAGAATTTCTACACAGATTTCTCTGACCGGTCGATTTTTGGTTTTAATTACGTTTGATAAAAGTGTTTCAATATACAAGAAAATTGGTAATCCTGAAGAAAAAGAACGACTTAAAACTTTAATTGAAAGTATCAAACCTGAAGGTTTCGGCGTGATCATTCGCACCGTAGCCGAAGGAAAAAAAGTTGCGGAACTTCACAACGATATGAATCAATTGATTCAGAAATGGGAAACGACTTTTAAGAATCTTCAGAAAAATAAAGTTCCCAGTAAAGTATTGAGCGAAGAAGGAAAAGCGGCTTCTATTTTGCGGGATAACTTTAATGCTGATTTTGTTTCTATTATTTGCGATGATGAGCAGATGGTTGATGAATTTCGGGATTATATCGAAGTGATCGCCCCAGAAAGAAAAAACATTGTTCAGTTCTACGACAAGCCAATTCCGTTAATGGAATATTACAACGTAGAAAAACAACTGAAACAAAGTTTCGGAAAGCACGTGAATATTCCTAGTTCGAAAGGCGCTTATTTGGTTATTGAACATACAGAAGCACTTCACGTAATTGATGTAAACTCTGGAAATAACTTATCTTCTGGCGCTGGAGCATCTAACAAAGAACATGCTTTGACCGTCAATAAAATGGCAGCAACCGAAATCGCTCGTCAGTTAAGATTACGCGACATGGGCGGAATTATTGTGGTTGATTTTATTGATATGATTAACGCCGATCACCGTCGTGATTTGTATGAACATTTCAAAGAAGAAATGAGCCGTGATAAAGCGAGACATAAAATTTTGCCACCAAGTAAATTTGGTTTAATTCAATTGACGAGACAGCGGACGCGTCCCGAAAAAGTTATTAAAACCAAAGAAGACAATCCAAATATCGACGGAGAAATTCTTGCACCAATTGTGGTTGTAGAACGAATGGAAGAAGTCATTCGAACTCTGATTCAAAGCGAAAAAGGCAAGTTATTTTTACACGTTCATCCTTTTGTGGAAGCTTATTTGACTAAAGGTTTAATGAGCGTTCAGACAAGATGGTATTTAAAATACAAAAAATGGGTAACGATTATCCCACGCGATTCCTTTAAATATTTAGAATACAAAATGGTTAATTCCAAGAAAGAGGAATTGATGAGTTATTCAAATTAGGAAACCTAAATTATCGTACTTTAAATTATTACTCCCGATTTATTTGGGAGTTTTTTTTGTTTAAAGCCACATAAGTCACAAAGAATTTTTACTGAAACGTTCATCAATTATAATGATCAAGAAGTTCATAAAAGGTTTGGCCATTGCATTTTTATACGGAAACCTTAATTATTCTTAATTTTTTAATGTTCAAAATTAAAGAGTCTTTCGTTCAAAAATCTTTCTATATTTGATTGAATTAAAACTACGACAATGAAAATAAAGCTACTCGTTCTAATTACACTCCTCTCTTTCTCAACCACTTTTAGTCAAAGTTTTGATAAACTACTTTTTTCCAAAAAAGATAAACCAACGGTGATCATTAATGATAACATAATTGCTAATTGGAATGTTATTGAAATGATGCCGAATGGCGCAGTTCAGAAAATGGATATAGTCAAGAAAAATCCACTTAATGAACAAGATAATTACACCAAGACTTATCCAAATTTAACCGAATACGGCTTGATGCTTTATACGGCTGATGCTGCAAATATAGAAACGAAAACCTTGCAAGAAATCAGATCATTTTTCGACGCAGATCTTAAAACAAAAATTTACGTTGATGGTTATTTATTGATGAAGGAAAGTTATCTCGTAGCGACGAAAAGCATTACAGAAATTGAATATTTGAAACCCAATGAGCAAGATTTTAATGAGGATAAAATCATTAATGTCTGGACTTTAACAAAAGAAGCAAGATTCGGAACATTGACCATTCCGAGAACAGTTCCGTTTCCGGAAAAGAAACTGCAGTAAGTTTTTGAGGAAGAAGAAAATAAATGAAAGTGAAACTTAGGCACATTAGCATTCTGAACTTAATCGTTTTATGAAAATCAGTATTTCAAATCATCGAGTATTAAAAAACATCCCAAGCGGATCGGGAATCGCAAAATATGGGGAGGGATATTATGTGATCAGCGATGATTCACCTTTTTTATTTTTCCTAAATAAAGAGTTCGAAGTGGTTTCCCAAAAGCTCATTTCAGCTCACGAAAATTTTAATGGAGAAAGAATTATAAAGGCAGACAAAGCAGATTTTGAAACGCTAGAATTGATCAATGAAAACGAATTGGTAGTTTTCGGCTCGGGCGGAAAGTCGCCGCAAAGAGATGTTTTTGTACGCATCCATTTGAAACCCGAAATTACCATCGAAAAATACGATATTTCGGACTTTTATTGTCAGTTGCGGGTATTGCCAGCACTTATTGGTTCTGAACTCAACATCGAAGCGACGGCTTACTTTGATGAAAACCTCTATTTATTTAACCGAAAAAAGAATTTAATCATTAAGTTTAATTACGCTGAATTTTTAGGATTTCTAAAAGGTGAAATTGATTTCCCTGCGCTAGAAATTCAAGAATTTTCTTTGCCGGAAATTAACGATGTAGAAGCAGGATTTTCTGGTGCCACGACCACTTTTAAAGACGATCCAACCATAATTTTCACGGCTTCTGTCGAAGATACAAAGAACGCCTACGACGATGGCGAAATATTAGGTAGTTTTATTGGGATGATCGATATATCTAACAATACGATTTCTGAAACTTTCAATTTTAGCGAAATACCACATACGGACGAAATTTACAAAGTAGAATCCGTGACGATCGAAGAAGAAATCTCCGAAGGAGAAACAAAAATAGTTTTGATTACGGACGATGACAAAGGTTCTTCAACATTAATAGAGGCCACACTTTCCTGGTAAAATCATTTATTGCAAACGGCAATCTCTATATAATTTTTTTATCTTTAGTGAAAATATATCTGGTCTGTATCGAGACTGGACTTTTCTACCAATCATCTATGCTAACATTCTACTTTATTATATCGGCAATCTGCATTGTAGCCAGCCTTCTTCCTTTCGTCCCTAATCAACACTGGATTTTCAGAATCTGGGAGTTTGCTAGAATTCAAATTCTTTTCGTTCAATTAATAATAGTGACTTTGGGACTTATTTTCATCGAAGAAAAGAGTGTCATTTTTTGGAGTACTATTGTGATTCATCTGGCTTTGCTTGTAAATCATGCAGTCATCCTCGTTCCCTATACTGTCATTTATAAGAAGAAACGTCCAAAAAATATTTCTCATGATTCTGATCCGATTTCTATAATTTCAGTTAATGTTTATCAGTTTAATGAGGATTACGAGAAGTTAATTTCCTTAGTCAGAGAAGTTAAACCTGATATTCTGCTCACCATGGAATCTAACCAAGCCTGGGAAAATGCTTTAACAGTAATTGAACCTGATTATCCCAATTTCAAAAAAATTCCCTTAGAAAATACTTACGGGATTCACTTTTATACGCGATTGAAAGTCGAGTCCATTAAAGTCAATTATTTTATGGCAAACGATATCCCTAGTATTGAAGCAAGATTATTGACAGATGACAACAAAGCATTTACCTTTTTTGGAGTGCATCCGCCGCCACCAAGTCCAACCGAAGAAGACACCTCTAAAGAAAGAGATGGAGAATTGTTGGCGGTCGGAAAGAAAGTGCAAGAAATAAAAGGATCAGTAATTGTGGCGGGCGATTTTAATAATGTTGCTTGGGCGAGATCATCTGTTTTATTTAGAAAAACCTCTGAATTAATTGATCCTAGAATCGGACGAGGATTTGTGTCCACTTATCACGCAAAATACAGATTGTTGAGATTTCCTATTGATCTATTTTTCCATTCTACCGATATTTTCATAGAAGATTTTAAAACCTTAGGATATATTGGCAGTGATCATCTGCCGCTCTATTGTACCTTTTACATTAACAGAGAAGAGCCTATTCAAGAGGACGAAGTAGAATCACTCAAAGATCAGGAAGGTGAAGAAGTAGTCGAATTGATTGAAGAAGGTGTCGAGGAAGAAAGTGATCGTCCTGAAGTAGTTCACAATTAAATTATTTCGTATTACACGAACGACAATATGTCCGAATTTGAATTGATTGCTCTTGTAACTCCAAAATAGATTCCACCTATCGAAAGCTTCAGTATTAATAAATGTTGTTTAACAAGGTAATATTCTTAAACATTATTCGCCGTTTTCTAGTATTCAAGGTTATCATCAAAGATTACTATAACTTATACTTAAAATTAGTAGTAATATCATACTACTTTTAAGTTTTTGTGGTATGATTTTTCCATCTTCCTCGTAGCTGAAAGATTGTAATAATTAAAGTGTCAAAATTGACTTGATTTAATTTTACTCTTTAAAATTTGCTTTATGCTTTTTCTTTACTTTATCAAGACTTTCAGCCGTTTCAAAATAATTAATGAACAAGACTAATAGCGGAAGAAATATGAAGGATTTACGTTCTGATTTTAACAAAGGATTCACTTTTAGCAAACATGTACCGAAAGAAGTTTCTCACTTTGATCGGGTTTTCGATGTTTTCAAAGATCTCCTGACACACACTTCTGGTGATATCGAAGAAGCCTTCGAGTGGCTGGATATGCTGGATAAAGAATACAATATTTTCACTAATGAATATACGCTTGACGATTTTGAAGAAGATTTGAAAAAACGCGGCTACATCAAAGAAGAAACAGATCCAAAAGACGGCAACACCGGAACTGGAAAAGGAAAAAATATTCTAACGGCTAAATTAGAAGCAGCGCTAAGGGAATTTGCCTTAGACCAGATTTTTGGGAAACTGAAAAAAAGTGGAATAGGAAATCACAATACCAAGAAAGTTGGTGTTGGTGACGAACGCGATGGTGAAAATCGCTCTTTTCAGTATGGAGATGATCTTTCTACGGTGAATATGACAGAGAGTTTAAAGAACGCGCAGATTAATAATGGTATTTCAGATTTACGGTTAACGGAAGATGACCTTATCGTAGAAGAGACGAAACACAAAGCGCAAATGAGCACGGTGCTCATGATCGACATCAGTCACTCCATGATTTTGTACGGTGAAGACCGAATCACGCCAGCCAAAAAAGTGGCGATGGCTTTGGTGGAATTAATCAACAGAAAATACCCGAAAGACTCCATTGACATTATTGTTTTTGGTAATGAAGCTTGGCCGATCAAAGTAAAAGATCTTCCTTATTTACAAGTCGGTCCTTATCATACAAACACCGTTGCAGGATTGGAATTAGCCATGGATATCCTGCGACGAAAACGAAATACCAACAAGCAGATCTTTATGATCACTGATGGAAAACCGAGTTGTATCAAATTGCCTTCTGGTGAGTTTTACATGAACAGCAACGGCTTAGATCAAATGATTGTGGATCAATGTCTGAACAAAGCAGCACAAGCAAGAAAACTTAAAATACCAATAACCACTTTTATGATTGCGCAAGATCCTTATTTAAGGAAATTTGTAGAAGCGTTTACAGCTCAAAATCAAGGAAAAGCCTTTTTAACAGGACTTTCAGGTTTAGGGGAAATGATATTTGAGGACTACGAAAAAAATAGAATTAAAAGAATATAATTTATTGTACAAAGTATAATGTACAAAGTAACCTTCAAAACATACATTTTACATTATACATAGGACATTTTACAGAAAAAAAATATGAAAAACGATATTACATTTAAAGAATTAAAAGATTCTGGTTTTACTCACAAAACGATAAACGAAGAAATTCAGGCCAATTTGATTTCAAAAATTAAAGCAAAAGAACCTGTTTTTGAAGGACTTTGGGGTTATGAAGACACCGTTGTTCCACAATTAAAAAAAGCGATTCTTGCCGGACATCACATCAACCTTTTAGGTCTGCGCGGACAAGCCAAAACGAAGATTGCACGAAGCATGGTCAATTTGCTTGATGAATATATGCCGATTGTAAAAGGATCTGAAATTAATGATAGTCCCTTCGATCCGATCTCGAAGCATGCGCGTGACTTAATCGACGAGCACGGAGATGAAACTATGATTTCTTGGGTTCACCGTTCGAATCGTTTTTACGAAAAATTGGCGACTCCAGATGTTAACGTTGCAGATTTAATTGGCGATATCGATCCGATAAAAGCGGCAACCTTGAAATTACCTTATTCAGATGAACGTGTTTTGTATTACGGAATGATTCCGCGCGCTAACCGTTGTATTTTTGTATTAAATGAACTTCCCGATTTACAAGCGAGAATTCAAGTTTCCTTATTTAATATTTTGCAGGAAGGCGATATTCAAATCCGTGGATTTCAATTGAGAATGCCGCTCGATATTCAGTTTATCTTTACGGCAAATCCAGAAGATTACACGAACAGAGGAAGCATTGTAACGCCTTTGAAAGACAGAATTGGCTCCCAGATCTTCACGCATTATCCGAAAACAATTGAATTAGCTCGTCAGATCACCGAACAAGAAGCGATGATTTCTCCGCTAGATAAAGATAGAATTCATATCCCGGATTTAGCGAAAGATCTATTGGAAGAAGTTGCTTTTGCAGCCAGAGATAGTGAATATGTTGATGCTAAAAGTGGCGTGAGTGCCCGTCTAACGATCAGCGCTATGGAAAATCTTATCGCTGCCGCGAAATTACGTTTGATCGAATCTGATGCTGAAAGAACTACAGTTCGTTTGGTTGATTTTATGTCGATCATTCCATCAATTACTGGAAAGATCGAACTGGTTTACGAAGGTGAACAAGAAGGTGCAGATCATGTAGCAAAAATATTGATCGACAAAGCGGTCATGGTTCAGTTTGATTCTTTATTCCCTCGGATTCCGAAGTTAGAAAAAGAAACGATCCAAACCCCGTACACGGATATTATAAAATGGTTTAATAAGAATTCATTAGAATTAAATTACGACGATTCTGACCAAGATTTTTACAAAAAACTGAATAGTATTAAACCACTCGAAACATTAATTGAAGAAAATGCGGATCACTTAAGCAAAGAAGATCAAAACTTCTGCAAAGAGTTAATTCTTTGGGCTTTAACGATCAATAACAAATTAGATAAAACGGAAAATGAAAATGCTTTTACGTTTGATTCTGCCGGAATTGGAAAATATTATAGCAACTAAAATGTAGAAAAACTTCATTTCAGTATTTAATAAACAGTAACCTCTTTCAAAGCAATTTGAGAGAGGTTTTTATTTTAGTAAAACGTTCTATTTGGATAATCAATTTAAAACTAAGAAAGTATTTTTCTGTAAATTAGTTCTCTGAGAAATCAGTCATAAGTCGACGCAGAAATCAGATAATATCCGAAGAATGGAATCCAGAATAAATATTTCAAAAATAGATCCTAAAGCCTACGAAGCCATGCTTGGTTTAGAAAAATATCTTAGTCAAAGTGGTTTAGATAAAACCCTCTACGAACTCATCAAAACAAGAGCCTCGCAAATTAACGGCTGTGCTTACTGCATCAATATGCACACGCGCGATGCAATAGAATTGGGTGAAACTTCACAACGTTTATTTTTATTAAACGCCTGGCGAGAAACAAACCTTTTTACAGAAAAGGAAAGAGCTGTTTTAGAATTAACAGAAGCAATTACTTTAATTTCACATGGTCCCGTTTCCGATGAAGTTTATAAAAATGCAGAAAAGCATTTAACACCAAATGAATTAGCAGCCGTAATTATGGCCGTCGTCGCAATTAATGGCTGGAACCGAATTGCAATTACGACCAAAATGCCTTTAGACTAAAAGGAAATTATTGCATTGTGACAGAATCCAACTTACTTTAAAAACTAATCTTATTGTGAATAACGAAGAACTCATCTTAAAACTAACCGAATTAAATAAGTCAAGTCAACTATTGGATACGCCAGAAACGGAGCGAATAGAAATGATAAACACGGTATCAAATTATGCCAATCAATTTATCGCTGGTCTTGATACTACCAAGGCGTTTCAAGATAAAGAAGCCACTTCCTTAGAGATCACCAATCAAAAAAGACCATTAACACAACTTTTGGATCTGTATCAAAAACAAGTTGCAGAGACTGGGATTAATGCTGCTTCGGGAAAACATCTCGGTTATATTCCAGGAGGTGGAGTTTTTACCGCAGCGCTTGCAGATTTTATTGCAGCAGTTACCAATCCCTTTGCCAGCGTGCATTACGCCTCGCCAGGTGCAGCAACGCTGGAGAATGAAGTGATCAATTGGTTAAAAACTCTATTTTCATTTCCCGAAAACGCTGTTGGGTGTTTATCTTCTGGCGGCTCAGTTTCTACTTTGATTGCCTTCACGGCGGCTCGAGATCAGCATAAAGTAAAGAATGAATTCATTCAGAAAAACGTCGTTTATTTAAGTGAGCAGGTTCACCATTCCACCCAAAAAGCGTTACGGATCATTGGTTTAGAAGATGTTATCATTCGATATGTTTCTTTAGATCAGAATCACAAAATTAAAACCGATTCTTTAGAAGAACTGATACAAAAAGATATCGCAGCCGGACTACAACCATTTATGGTCGTGGCCACCGCCGGAACTACGGATACTGGAGCGATCGATCCTTTAGAAGAAATTGCGAAAATTGCGAAAAATTACAAAATGTGGTTTCACGTAGATGCGGCTTATGGCGGCTTTTTCATCATGACTTCCAAAAAAGAACTTTTTAAAGGAATTGAACAAGCAGATTCACTGATTATAGATCCGCACAAAGGATTGTTTATTCCGTATGGTGTTGGCGCCGTTTTAATTAAAGACAGTGCCGCGGTTTTACATTCTCATTATTATACGGCCAATTATATGCAAGACGTCGCGACTGAAGAAATGCTGAAAAGTCCCGCCAATATCTCTCCAGAACTAACCAAACATTTCAGAGGATTGCGCGTCTGGTTACCTTTGCAAATTCACGGTCTGGAACCATTTATTTCTTGTCTAGAAGAGAAATTATTGTTGGTTCAATATTTCAGAAATAAACTGACTGAACTTGGTTTTTGTTTAGGACCAGAACCAGATCTGTCGGTCAGTTATTTTTGGTATCCTTTCGAAAGTGATGCAGATGAGAAGAATAAACAACTGATGGAAGAAATTCATGCGGATGGTTCTGTCTTTTTGAGTTCTTCGATTATCGACAATCGCTTTGTAATCAGGATCGCGATCATGGCTTTCAGAACGAAAAAAGAAACCATAGATGAAGCCATAGAAATGATCAAAAACTGTTTGAAGAAAGTCAAATAATAGCAAACCGAGAAAGTCAGAAAATTAAGGTAGTGTTCGGTGTAAACGATTTGGGTGTTCCCCTGAAGGGTCGGGCTTTCCGTTTCAATCTTTTTGTTCGAGGCAAACAAAAAGGATTTCCGCTACAATCCCTAACACGGGACTTCGTTAAAGAATAAAAAATCTGATTTCGTACTAAGATTATAAAAACTCAGGAAATAATATTTAAAAATCGTCTATTCCATTTTACGACTTTCGGTACCCATCCATTTATCCCAAAAGGTAAAATACAATCCGTAATTGGTTTTGAATTCTTTGTGATGATAATGATGATGCGTCGCATCGATCCACAATTTACCGAACCTACTTTTCCGAAAAGAAGCCGGATAAATTTCGATATCCAAATGATTAACAAAACTACTAAACGTCATGAAAAGCAGATAAACAAGCAGCACAAAAATATTCATCGGAATAATTAATAAAAGCACGGGAAGAATTAATGCTTCCAAAACACTTTCCCACGGATGAAAGGAAAAGGCCGTAAAAGGCGTCGAACTTAAACTGTTGTGATGCACTTTATGAACCACTTTATAAATTTTCGGAATATGCATCGCGCGATGGAGCCAGTAGTAATACGTTTCATGAATAAGTAGAACGACGATCAAACTTACAGGCAAATACCAATATCCAAATTGTGCCGGATCCAAATAAATAGCCGTAAGATCATGCAGCCAAAACCAATAAATGACCGCTCCAAAAAAAGCAAAAATCGCAGATGAAACAATGCTCCAATAAATTTCCGTTCTAATCTGATCTTTTTTTAAACCTCTTTCACTTAGAATTTTGTTCTTGGTTTTGTTGTTTTTAACTTTTGAATAGTACGCATAAAAAAATCCTGCAGTCGCAAAATAACGAATGAGCAAAATCACAAAAAAAACAATTACATATCCGAGAAAGTTTTCCATCAGTACATTTTACAAGATTGTTAAATTGAAATGTAAAACTACGCAAAGAAGCGCAACTTTAAAGATATTTAAAAAGTAAATTACTAGCCGAGCGATATTAGAGATATGCTCCTATTTCTACCTAATTTTTCCCTCTGGAAATTGAACTCGATCTGGTACCTCATTCAATTTTGGTAACGCAATTTTTAGAATTCTTGTTCTACGACCTGTCGTATCTCTGGGTTCAACAGGATAGGTAATCACGGCTTCCATCCACGCATAAATATTATTTCTGAAGTAAACCGCCGGCACCCATGAAGTATGTTTTTTCATATCGATACCTGGATATTTTTCTTTAAAATCTAGTCTTGCTGCCTCGAGCAAGCAATCTTCCACAAACTGCAGATCACTGCTATAAGCAATCTGAATTGCCGTTTCGTTCCAAATAAACGGCACTTGTGGTCCGGAATAATTAATAGTTTCTTCCCGTAGAATGAGACTGTTGGGAAACCGAATGATCCGTCCACTTCTTCGGTCATTTCCGAGGTAATCGCCGTTACATTCTAAAATCGACGTATCCAGATAATTTATTTCAACGACATCTCCCCGAAACCCTTTGATCTGGATCCGATCACCCACTAAATAGGAACGTCTCAGAATCAGGTAGATCCAGGCAATAAAAGAAGAAATGGGCGCTTGCAGGGCAAAACCTAGCACCAAAGAAATCAGTCCGAAACTTACGGCCGCCGCATACAGATTTTGAAACAAAAAAGAAGCGCCGACGATCAGACTAAAGACGAGGGCTAGAAATCTTACGATCCGCAAGAGATTATAACGATCACCTTCCAAATGGTTCTGACTGTAGATTAATTTCTCGACCAGTTTGCTGATCAGATAAATAATGGCAATTAAAAATAAACTCAGACTCAGTTTTCTAATAAACGGAACGTAATTACCCCAGGAATGAAACAATGGCAGATGCACAAGATAATAGATGGCAATGAGGACGACCGCCACTGATCCATAAATGATAATCCATTTTTTATTATTCTGCTTATCCATAAAGTTGCTGTTCAAATTTAATAGAAAAAAAAGATATGAAAAAAATGGAACCGTTACAAACGTGTAAGAAAGTTTATTTTATGGGCGGTTCAGTTGAATAAAATTTTTTATTAATTCACACTGCTCAGTTATTCTTAACCACGGAACAAAAAGAAATCATCTTTCATATCTTCAATCAGTGAGTCTTCATTGGTAATAATATACTCGATG
This sequence comes from Flavobacteriales bacterium, assembly GCA_038242555.1. Classification (GTDB taxonomy): domain Bacteria; phylum Bacteroidota; class Bacteroidia; order Flavobacteriales; family Weeksellaceae; genus Kaistella. The sequence goes on from JBBSRZ010000005.1 coordinate 12,713, forward strand.
GCTTTATTGGTAAAGTCATTACCTTTCTCGGTGAGCGAAACAATATGGTCGTCGATCGTGAATAAATTGTTTTTCAAACCTAAATTCAAGACCGTTTTACTGCGGATCTTCTGCCAGTTGATATGTTCATTCAAATGATTCACATGGCGTTCTCTAGTTTCTTTGTGGTTTTTAAGATGCAGAATAAAAGTGATTAATGACACTTCGATCCGCTGTTGCTTCTCCCGATATAAAACTGCAATTAAACCTTTACTTGGCGCAAATAAATACACTACTAAAAAGACAAGACCTAGCATCGTGGCAATACTTCCCGCAATCGATGCATCCAAATAATTAGCAGACCAATAACCTGCGATGGCACTAAAGACGCCAAAGAAACAAGCCAACACAAGCATTCTCACTAAGTTCGTAGTCAGCAAATAAGCCGAAGCAGCGGGAGCAATCATTAATGCCACGACTAAAATTGCACCAACAGCATCAAAAGCGCCCACCGTCGTAATCGAAGCGACGCTCATCAGTCCATAGTGAATAATCGCTGGCGAAAAACCAAGCGAAGTTGCAATACCTGCATCGAAAGTACTGATCTTTAATTCTTTATAAAATGCAAATAATAAGGTGAGCGTTACCAATAAAATAATTCCAATAACCCACATCGATTTTGGACCGAGATCCATATCGTTATAATAAATCCGATCAAACGGCGTAAAAGCCAATTCACCCAAAAGCACCGCATCAATATCCAAATGCACATCATTGGCATATTTGGCGATCATGATCACCCCAATACTAAACAGCGCGGGAAAGACGAGTCCAATAGCGGTATCTTCTTTTACTAATTTGGTCTTTTGAATTCTCTCTACCAATACAACCGTCAAAACGCCGGTCATGGCCGCTAATAATATCAATAACGGAGAATTTAAATCTTGGGTAATGAAGAACCCAATTACCAGCCCTGGTAAGATAGAATGGCTGATGGCATCACTAATCATCGCCATCTTTCTAAGCACCAAAAAAGTTCCCGGGATAGCGCAAGCGATAGCAACTAAACTTGCAATCAATTGTATTTCTAATTGAGCACTACTCATCGGTCAGATTTTGATTATACATATTTTTTGCTGCGTCAATTCCTGCTGGCGTCAAACTCCACATTTCGCCATGCAACGTGACATAGTTTTTTTGCACCAATTGTTTCAGTCCTTTTCTGCTATATCCTTGGAAATTATTTAAAATTTTAATCGCGTGCGGATGCGAACGGTCTTCATGATCTTCAATAACATGATACATAAACGCCAAAGTTTTTTGAAATTCTAAGTCATTTCGGTTTTTCAACAATCGAATCTGCCGAAATAACAGTCCGCGCTTTGGTGAAAATATAAAGGAAAATAAAACAAAAACAGATGCAACTAAAACGATTACTGGTCCTGTTGATAAATTATTTTGCGTTGAACTTATCGCAGTTCCAAACACGCCAGCACTAGCACCCAAAATTGCGGCTAGAAAAACCATCACGCTCAAACTATTCGTCCATTGTCGAGCAGCGGCTGCGGGAGCCAAAAGCATTGCGCTCATCAAAACAACGCCGACTGTCTGTAATCCCAACACAATTGCTAAGACAATAAAACTGGTAATCAATACATCAATAAACTTGGTGTTGAATCCTAAAGTTTGCGCGTAGTCTTTGTCAAAAAGTAAAATTTTAAATTCCTTCCAAAAGAGGAGCAATACAATCAAACACATCCCGGTTACAATACTCATCAACCACACATCGCTTTCAACTAAGGTCGCTGCTTGTCCAAATAAATATTTATCTAAGCCGGCTTGGTTTGCATTAGGTTGTTTCTGGATAAAAGTAAGCAGCAACATCCCGAAGCCAAAGAAAACGGACAAAATCAAGCCTAGGGCGGTGTCAGATTTTAAATGGGTTTTGGTAGTAATTCCTCGGATCCAGAAAGTGCCGACGAGTCCACTTATTAAAGCGCCAATCAATAAAACATTAGTGTCTTTGGAACCGGTGATTAAAAAAGCCAAAGCAATTCCGGGTAAAGCGGCATGTGAAATAGCGTCTCCTAATAAACTTTGTTTCCGTAACACGGCAAAACTTCCCAGCATTCCTGTGACACCGCCTAAAATGGCCGTGCCCAAAGTAATCGTGCGCAAGGTGTAATCACTGAAAACCAGTTTAATGTATTCTAATATATCCATTTTATTTCTGAATACTCACTTTATAATTGATGCCGTACGTCTTGGTCAGATTATCATCATTAAAGATATCCTTCACCGGGCCTGTCGCAATTTTCTTCACATTTAAAAAAGTGACCCAGTCGAAATATTCGGGAACGGTTTGCAAATCATGGTGCACGACAATAACGGTTTTATTGGCTTTGCGAAGTTCTTTTAAAATATTAATGATGGCTACTTCAGTTGTGGCATCTACACCTTGAAAAGGTTCGTCCATAAAATAGATCTCTGCATTTTGAACCAAAGCACGCGCTAAAAAAATACGCTGCTGTTGTCCACCCGAAAGTTGACTAATCTGCCGATCTCTAAAGGACAGCATGCCCACTTTTTCAAGCGCTTCTAAAGATCGTTTCTTTTCGCTTTCGCCCGGACGTTTGATCCAGCCCAAACTGCCATAAGTTCCCATCATCACCACATCTAAAGCCGTCGTCGGGAAATCCCAATCAACGGTACCTTTTTGCGGAACATAAGCCACTTTTTGCCGTTGCGTTTTGTAAGGTTTACCGAAAATGGAAACGCTGCCTGCAATTGGTTTAAGAATACCCAAAATGGCTTTAATTAAAGTCGATTTTCCAGCACCGTTTGGGCCTACGATTGCCATCAAGACTCCTTCTGGAATTTGTAAATCAATATCCCAAAGTACCGGTTTGTAATTGTACGCTACCGTAAGATCGTCTACTTTAACTGCAATTTTTTCCATTATTTAAGGGAACTAACGATGGTGTGAACATTAAACTTAAACATTCCGATATAAGTTCCTTCGGGAGTGCCTGGATTTCCCAAGGCATCAGAAAATAATGTTCCACCTATTGCGACATTATGGTTTTTGGAATTGACCGCTGCTTGCAACGCTTCAACCGTTCTTCTTGGAACAGAACTTTCTATAAAAACCGCTTTCACTTTATGGTCAATAATATAAGCCGCGGTTTTCTGAACGTCTTGAACTCCAGCTTCTGTAGCTGTAGATATTCCTTGCAAACCGACAACATCAAATTGATAGGCTTTCCCGAAATAATTAAAGGCATCGTGCGCAGTCACCAAACGGCGTTGATCTACAGGTAGAGTCGCGATTTCTGCTTTGATTTCGGTCTGTAGAACTTTCAATTTCTGCAAGTAAGCATCAGCATTGGCTTGAAATTCCGCTTTATGCTCTGGCATTGCTGCAGATAATTGTTCTGCTACAAAGACCGTAATTTTTTCCCAATTGGTTACATCGAACCAAATATGAGGATCGTAATTCGAGGCAAAAAGTGTTGAACCAATCAATTCTTTTTTATCCAAAGCATCCGAAACGGCTACCGTATTAATGTTTTGCTTTTTCATTTTTTCGAATACCTCCACCAATTTACCTTCTAAGTGCAAACCGCTGTACATAATCATATCTGCGTTCGACAATTTCGAAACATCGCCTTCGCTGGCTTTATATAGATGCGGATCAACGCCGGCACCCATTAAACCTTGCACGACTACTTTGTCACCGCCGATATTCTCCACCAGATCAGTGATCATCGACGTCGTCGTAACAATATGGAATTTATTATCTTTTGGTTTGGAGTCTTTGCAACCGAGGAGAAAAACGCTTAAAAAAGCGACAAGTATAAATTGTTTCATTAATCTAACATTTGATGCGAAGTTATAAAAAAAAGCTGATTTATGAATATTTATTTTAAAGGTACTTTCTACTTAAAACTAAAAATCGAAACTCAATTTATAATATTATCCAAAGAATAAAGCACTTCTAGATAATGCTGATAGTTTCCACATCGTATCTTTTTTGAAAGATGATTGTGTTAATCTGATGTTAAATGGGCAAATAATTTTCGTTAATGCGACGGTATATATTATCTTTAAGAAACATTGGAAGATCAACTTAATAACTAATTCAAAAATAAAATAAATGGAAATTTTAATCAACACCGATCATAATATTTCAGGGAGTGCCGAAATGATATCTTACATGCAAGCTGATTTAGAAAGTTCTTTTGAAAGATTCAGCGAACATCTTACCAGACTCGAAGTTAAAATCAGCGACGTAAACGCCAAGAAAGATAGTGAGAACGATAAAAAATGTGTGCTGGAAGCGCGCATTAAAGGAATGCCGCCAGTCGTAGTTACCGGACAAGGTAATTCTATCGATCAGGCAGTTTCAGATGCAACCAACAAAATGAAAACTTCTTTGGATACGACCATGGGAAGATTAAGAAGTTATTAAAAGTGAGTAAAATTTGTTTTTCAGAACTGGAAAAACTACTTAACTTTTAAAATATTTAGAATACAAGGCGCTCTTTTTGGGCGTCTTTTCGTATTACACTCCCACTTTTCTTTATAGTTTCTCTTTACTTTGGAGAGGTTTAGGGTGGAAGTGAATAAGAGTTTTGTTCTGGTCGGAGCGCGAGGCTAAACCATTAAAAAGGTAATTGTCAAATCCGAGAGAATTTATCATTTAGAAAATACAAACCAGTTTCCATAAAAAAAACGGCACTCTTCAGTGCCGTTCATCAATTATTTAAAAAGGAATTATTTAAAATCCGCTGCTGTCGCTTTGTTCAATTCATAAGACTGAACATCTAACTGCATATCCTGACCCATCTGATTTACTTTGATCGTAAACGGCATTTTCACACCATCGACATCCTTGTAATTCGAGAAGTAAGTCGGAACTTCAATTTTCTGACCTTGCATTTCTTGCTTTTTAATTTCACCAACTTTTAAACCAGTTTTCACATCGTAAAAGTATGTTGCACCCGCAGATTTAACGACGTAAGCATCATTTCCTTCAATCTTTTCAATTCCACCTAAAGTGAAATCTTTTGACGAAGCAAACATCATTTCTGGGAAAAGGTTTTTCTCTTTTGCATAGGCCGCCATCATTTCTGCTGGCATATCAACTTTATTTCCTCCCGTTGCCATGTAACCTTTGGTTCCATCATACGTCATTTTCTGCATGGTATTACCAGCCATAGAAACTTCCATATTCACTTTCCCACCAGTTGCCAACGTGTTTTTAATACCTAGCTCCATTCCCTGCATTTTGGTCGTAGCGTTAGAAGTGATCGAGGTAATTTTCGACACTTTATCTTTTCCACCAATGGCTGCAAGATACTTATCAGCAATACTTGCCAATGTTACACTAGCGTCCATTTTCTTCACTTCTGGTTTCGCTACTGGATTTGCATAAGCGTCATAATACTTTACTGGATAACCTAATGTATCTAACTCATCTGCAAATTGACTTGCTTTACCAGCCACAAATATTCTCATATTATTCGGCATGATAAACTTGTCAGAAGCTTTCTGTACTTGATCAATAGTTAAAGCGTCAACTGATTTCAAATAATTCGTGTAGAAATCTTTCGGTAGATCCTGCGTAATTAAATTCAAGGCAAATCGCGCCACTGTTTCTGGTCTTTCTAAAGAAAGAATAAAACTTCCTTTTTGTTTTTCCTTCGCATTGTGTAATTCATCGGCCTTAATGGTTTTGATCCCATTAATCTCCGTCATGAATTCTTTGATCGACTTGTCGGTAACTTCGCCACGAACACTCGCACTTCCATTAAAACTAGAATTGTATTTCGACGTACCCATGGAAGTGTACGCTCCATAGGTAAAACCGTTTTTCTCGCGCAGATTCATATTCACACGCGTTTCTAAACTTCCTCCACCTAAAATGTAATTCGCCGTAGTCGCTGCAAAATACTGAGGATCTTTCATTTTTAAATTATGAAGATTACCTAACTTGATTACAGATTGAGAAGCGGTCGGAACATCAACCACATCTATTTCTGTTTTGGTAAGATTCGTATATTTCGGTACTGGCTGAAATTTGTAATCTGATTTTTTCCACCCGTTAAAAGCGGTTTCAATCATTTTCTTCACGTCGTTGTACTTCACATCCCCGATCACAACCAGATAGGCATTGTTCGGCGCGTACGATTTATGGTAAGAATCCTGAACATCAGCCAAAGTAATCGCACTTAAAGTTGCTTCAGTTTCAAACTCACCGTAAGCAGTGTTTTTGCCATAAGTCAGCGCGTCGAAAACACGGTTTCCGATAACGTCAGCACTTAATTCTTCTAACTTTAAACCGGCAATACTTCTTTCTTTTGACTTGCTTAGTTCATCTGCCGTAAATTTCGCATCGGTAATACCAGCTGCAAAAAGAGTTAGAATTTCCGGATAATATTTAGAAAGGGTATTTGCACCCGCTCCGTTGGCTCCGTAATTAATAGAAGCACCTAAAAAGTCTACTTTCTTATTAAATTCGTCTTTCGAGATTTTTGAAGTTCCGCTGCCTAAAAGGCTCGCCATAATTCCGGATAAACCTGCTTTGTTTCCTTCCATCATCGGTGGATGATCAAAAGTTAACGTTGTATTCACGCGGGGCAATTTATGATCTTCTACCACCATCACCGTTAAACCGTTTTTCAATTTAAAGGTTTGGGGCGTCGTAATATTAACCGTCGGCGTAGGTCCCGGCTTCGGCATTTTATTCAGGTCAATGGTTTGCGCATTGATAAAGCCAGAAATAAAAAATACGGCCGCAATACTATATAATGATTTTTTCATTTTCAATTATTTTTTTTCTGGTACATAGTTAATAATAACTCTCTGGTTGCTGTTCAAATATTTTTTGGCAGCGTCGCGAATGTCATCACGGGTTATCTTACGGTAGATATCAATTTCCTTATTAATCAAATTGGTGTCACCCTGTAAAACGTGTGCTGTCACCAAAGAGCTCGCAATTCCTTGAATATTGGAATTGGCGTTCACGAACTGGTTTTCAAACTGATTTTGCAGTTTTTGAAAATCCTCTTCGCTGATCAAAGTAGTTTGAACTTTTTTAATTTCAGCATCAATATCTGCTCTTAAAGTTCCTTCTGTAGTTTCTCCCAACGGAATTGCAAAAAATGCAAAAAAACCGTAATCTTCAGAACCTTGGTTGACTGCTTGTACCGCCAGCGCTTTCTTTTCTTGATCAACTAATTTTTTATAAAGCACCGATGATTTACCATTGCTTAAATAAGATCCCAGCATGTCTAAAACTTTGGCATCACGCGTTTTGTTACTCGGCGTTCTGTATGTATATAAATAAGCCGGAACCTGAATATTAGGATCGCTGTAAGTCATTGTTGTTTCTTTCGTAATTGGATCTTCCTTAGGGAAATTTCTTACGATTGGCGCGCCTTTCGGAATACCCGCAAAATAAGCACTGATTAACTTTTTCGTTTCAACTGGATTAAAATCTCCCGCAACGACTAAAGTAGCGTTATTAGGAATGTAATATTTTTTAAAGAAAGTCTTGAATTCCTCTAAAGTCGCCGCATCCAGATCTTCCATCTTGCCGATAGTTGTATTTTGGTACGGGTGCTTTTTAAACATGGCCGTTTTGATGGCAGTGCTAATATTACCGTAAGGCTTGTTATCTACGCGCAATCTTTTTTCCTCTTTTACGACTTCATTCTGCGTATCAACTCCGATCTGATTGATGACAGGATGTCTCAAACGTTCCGACTCCATCCACAAACCTAATTGCAAATTGTTAGAAGGGAAAGTTTCGTAATAATAAGTTCGGTCATCAGAAGTATTCGCGTTATTGGTTCCTCCATTGGCACCTACGATCTTCATCCATTCTCCACGCTTAATGTTGGGTGTACCTTCAAAAAGCAAATGTTCGAAAAAGTGAGCGAAACCTGTACGGTTTTCGATTTCATCTTTCGCACCAACATGGTACATTACCCCTGTTGTTACGACAGGCGCTCTATTGTCCTGATGCAGAATAACATGCATGCCGTTTGGCAAATCATATTCCTCAAATTTAATTTCCTGAGCTTGTGACAAAACTCCTAAAAGCAGGAGGCCAAAAACTGAAAAAGATTTTTTTATCATAATTTTATATTATTTCTATCTCTTATAGGTATCCAAAATTCTTAAAAAGTTACAATATGTGACAGATTTTAATAAAAAAAGCATGGATTGGGAAAGTTTACTTTCAAAAAATCAATAGAAGAAACAATTTACAAATGTACCTCTGATTAAAATTTCTAAGATTTTTTCAAGACTCAGCCGTCTTCAATACGGTATTTTTTTGGGCGCCTTTTTCCGTCCTCCACTCCCACTTTTTTTATTTGCCCGAGCTTCAGCAAAACCAAAATAAAAAAGAGTTCTCTCGTCCCAAAAGACGAGAGGGCGCAGTTTTGTAGGATAAACGAGATTCCATTTAAAATTAGAAGTAGCTCTTATAAAATTGTAAATGAAGTTTTGAACGATAATTATTAAATATATTTGTTAAAATTAACATCTATGTATTTGGTAAAAGTGGGCGTTTGCGCCTTTGGTATGAGTGGAAAAGTATTTCACGCACCGTTTTTAAAAGAACATCCGGGATTTTTTATGTCGGCCATCGTTGAACGATCCAAAGAAGAATCCAAATCCAAATATCCACAAACAGAAATTTTCAAGTCGGTAGAAGAAATGCTTGAAAAAGCGGACATCGAATTGGCAATTGTAAACACGCCGGTTCAAACGCATTTTGATTACGTAAAAAAAGCCTTAGAAGCCGGAAAAAATGTAATTGTCGAAAAACCATTTACGGTGAGCGTTTGCGAAGCCGAAGAATTAGTAAAACTCGCAAAGGAGAAAAAACTTTTTCTCAGTGTTTATCAGAACCGCAGATTTGATCGCGATTATCTTCAAGTTCAAAAGGTGATCGAAGAAGGGAAATTAGGAACTTTAAAGGAAGTAGAAATTCGGTTCGATCGCTTTCGTACCGAACCAAGTTCAAAAGACCACAAAGAAAATCCGCTTTTACCAGGGTCTGGATCAGTCCATGATTTGGGCGCGCACCTCATCGATCAAGCCACGCAACTTTTCGGTTTCCCCGAAAAAGTTTTCGCAGACATTTTTTCTATGAAAGGTTCAGCCTTCGCCAATGATTATTTCGAAATCCTGCTCTATTACAAAAATAATTTACGCGTGCGCTTGAAATCTTCCGTTTTCAGTAAAGAAGCGCATTACGCCTACATTCTTCACGGAACAAAGGGAAGTTTCTTACAGGAAAGAACAGACGGCCAGGAAAATGAATTAGTTGCTGATGCAATTCCCACCTACAATGAAGAATGGACAAAACCTTTAACCGAACCCGACGGAATTTTAAACTACTTAAATAATAACTCTGAGACCGAAAGAATAATAACCTCCAGCAAACCGGGAGATTACATGAGTTATTACCAAGAGATTTACGAACATATTGTTTTCGGCTCTCCCCTATCTTCCCCCGGCTCGGAGATTATTCAGAATATGAAAATTATTGAAGCTGCGCTGGAGAGTGCGAAGAAAGGGAGGGTTGTTGAGATGCATAACTTCAAGTCATAACTAAAATTTATCCTTAGATTTTCGATTTTCGATTGGTATAGATAATAAGTTTAAATTTGAATTGAACTAATTAATTTAATTATAAATAATGGACGAAAAATATTCCTGGGTCGAAACTCATAAAGAAATAACGCAGTATTTAAGAACAAAAGAGAATTCACAGAAAGAATTAATTGAACTTCTTAAATCTGTAGGAATAGGACCATTTAATGACAAAGACGGATCTGACAATCACAATACTGAGTTAGAAGAAATAGATCCTTTTACATTTTACTGCTACATCTATAAATATTCAAAGACACGTCTTGAGAAACTTCAGGATATAGCTAAAAAATTGAATATAAAAATCCCAACAGATGACAGCGGGATACCTTCTGCACAACCTCAGAAAGTATGGTTATTCCCTTATAAAAACATAAGAGTGAATAATGAAATTGATCGATTATGGAAGTTTTTCAATAAAGCCTTAGTCGGTAAAATTACTAATGAAGATTTTGCAGACATACTCAAGATCAAAAGCGTTGCTGAAACAAAAATTACGGAAGCTCTTTTTTATATCGATCCAAAAGTATTCTTACCAATAAACGGTCCTACTAAACCTTATTTAAAAGAAATATTAAATATAAATCCAGTATTTAAAACTTATGAAGGATACCAAGAGATTCTTAAACAGGTTAAACAGAAAAGCGAATTACCTTTCTATGAATTATCGTTTGAATCATGGAAGTGGAACGATTCGCAAAAGGATATAAATTACTGGATTTTTCAAGGTAATCCTAAAACTTTCGATATTGAAAAAGCCTTGCGTGATGAAATTTTGACCGATTGGACAGTTACTGCTCATAAAGACAAAATTAAAGTTGGTGATAAAGTTATCATATGGGTGACCGGTAATAAAGCTGGTTGTTATGCTCTTGCCGAAGTAACTTCTGAACCCGCTATAATTGGCGCATCTCCTGACGATCACTTATGGAAGGTTAAAGATAAAAATGATCTAAAAGCAGGCATAAAAATAACACACAACTTAATTGATAATCCTATAACAAAAAGTGAAATAGTAGCGATATCTAAACTGAAAAATCTAAAAGTTGGGAGTCAAGGGACAAATTTTGCCGCGACCGAAGTTGAATACCAAACAATTTTCGCTTTATCGAACAGACTTATTTCAAAAAAATACTGGGTATATGCGCCAGGAGAAAAAGCGTTAAAATGGGATGAATATTATCAAGATGGTGTAATGAGACTTGGCTGGGATAATCTGGGAGATTTAAAACTGTACGATTCTAAAGAATCAATTGTCTTAAAATTACAAGAACTAGAAAAAACAAAAGGTTCCAAAAAAAATGATGCAACAGCAAATTGGGAATTTAAAAATGTTTTAAAAATAGGTGACATAATTATTGCAAAGAGAGGAAAAAAAGAATATTTGGGATATGGAATTGTTACATCCGACTATTATTATGATACAACAAAAGATTCTTATCAAAAATCCAGAAAAGTTGATTGGAAAAAGAAAGGAGTATGGATCGAGCCTACTGGTGAAATTGTAGTAAAGACCATTACCGATATCACAAAATGGCCGGAATATGTAAATAAACTCATCGACTTAATCGGAATTGAAAAAGATGAAAGCACTTCTAAAAATTTATTTGACATGAATTTTCCCCTTAACACGATTTTTTACGGTCCGCCAGGAACCGGAAAGACTTATAATACTATTTTACGCGCTGCAGAAATTATAAAAAACCGAAAAATTGACTCATACAAAGAGGCTTTGTCCATTTTCAGAGCAAACCTTCATGATCACATTGAATTTATTACGTTTCACCAAAATTATAGTTATGAAGATTTCATTCAAGGCTTAAGGCCTGATACAGAGAACGATAATCAATTAACATTTGAAAGAAAGGATGGAGTTTTTAAAATAATTGCGGACCGAGCTTTAAAGAATTTAGTGGATTCTGAAAAACCTCATTTAACAAAAAAAACATTTGAAGATTCTTTTAAAGATTTTATCAATCCCTTGGTGGAAGGTGAAGTAGAAGAAATCGAAGTGAGAATGAAAAAGGTTTCTTATTTCATTACTGCAATTACTAACAAGTCTATTGAATTTAGAAAAGCAAGCGGAGGAACAGCGCATACATTAAGTATTGGAACTCTTAAAAAAATGTACGATGCTGAATCGGTTCTTGAGATTCAAGGATTGGCTTCTTATTACGAACCATTAATCCGTGAGTTGCTCAAAATTGGAAAAGATTTAGCCATTAAAAAAGAAAAAGTTGCACGAAAAAATTACGTCATTATTATCGACGAAATAAACAGAGCAAATATCTCTCGTGTTTTCGGAGAATTGATAACTCTAATTGAACCAGACAAACGTTCTCATGGCGAAATTCCGTTGGAAGCCAGACTTCCATCTGGTGATCGGTTTATCGTTCCTTCTAATTTGTATATAATCGGAACAATGAATACGGCGGATAAATCTATTGCACTTTTAGATATTGCATTGAGAAGACGCTTCGAATTTGAATCGATGTATCCGAGATATGAAATTGGACAAGAAAAGATCTACGATGTAGAAATACTGAAGAAAATAAACGAATTAATTATAAAGTCAAAAGGACATGACTTTCAAATTGGACATGCTTATTTTATGGGCAAAAACAATACTGATTTAGTAGATCGAATGAATAAGAAAGTAATTCCTCTTTTGCTGGAATATTACATGAATGATGAAAAGGAGGTGAAAACAATTTTACAAACTGCTGGACTTAAAATTGAGGATGGTTCGTGGCCTCTGAAAATTTCTGAAAAGAATGATTAATCTTTTTGAATATCAAAATAAAGTCGAGGTCGGGGATTCATTGGAAGGTCTCGAAGGATTTTTAGATGAACTGTGGGTAAGCCGAGAAAAGAATTCTTATTACTCGACAAAAGATGAAAATAAGATAGAATCTCAACGTTTTCTACAATTTCTTCATAAAACCAATGAACTAAAATCTAATAAATATGTTGGAGTAATTCATTTTGAAGGTTCGAAAATAAATTTACTGCCGAAAATCTTTTTCGACGCTGAAAAAGATTGTTCAGAAAATGAGGTAAATCAGATTCAGAATCACATTTTGTGGTGGTTAAGTTATTGTCGAAAAATTAAATTTCCTAATTATCAAACTTTTTTAGGAAGTTCTAAAAGTGATTTTTTTGAAGTTCTCATTTATCTGTTTTCGAAGTACACTCGCGAATTGCTTAATTCTTCAATTTATCAGCAGTACGAGGAAGTAAATTCTGAACTTTCATTCATTAAAGGAAGACTCAACACCAATGTATATATTAATGAGAATCTCTCTACGGGCAGATGGCATAAATTAAACTGTTCTTATGACGCTTTTGTTTTTGATAATGAATTTAACCGCATCATAAAGTACGTAACAACTTTATTGTTTAATGTAACATCAAATCAAGAAAATAAAAAATTCTTAAGAGAAATTTTATTCATTTTGGATGAGGTTAGTGATGAAAGAGCAACAGCACAACAGTGTTCAAGAATATCTTTCAACCCGATGTTTTCTCAATTTGAAACGGTTAAAGATTATTGCGAGCTGTTTCTCAACAACTGTATTTCTTTTGATTATAAAAATGATATGAAATTATTCGCTTTTTTATTACCGATGGAATATGTGTTCGAAGATTTTATTTTTGGTTTTATAGATAAAGAACTTGAAGAAATCACTGCGAAATCGCAGCGAAGTGATACTTATTTAGATGAAGGAGGCGATTTCCAATTGAAACCTGACTTATGGTTGAAAACTGCAACTAAGTCAGTAATCGCAGATACCAAATACAAAATTGTTTATTCTGATGAATCAGATCCTAAAAAAGGGATTTCTCAAACTGATTTATATCAAATGTTAGCATATGCCGTCCGTTTTAATGTTGAAGAAATTATTTTATTTTATCCTAATACTTACAAACAAACTCAAGATCAAGAAACACAGTTAAAAATTAAAGATGCATTAGCTGGAGAAAAAGAAATTATTATTAATGCTTTTCAATTACCGATAATAAACAGAGCCATGTTAAGTGATGAATTAAGTTCAACAAAAGAATTAAAAGATTTATTTGAATCCACAAAAATCCAACTGAAAAATCGGATTAGCACGATACTTAATCCTATAATAAACGCATAATTTAAAACGGTAACTTGTAATCAACAGAATATCTAAAACCAAAAAAAGCACAATCTCTTCCGAGCTTGTGCTTTTTAAGTATAACAAATACTTATAAAAATTTATCCTTCCATTGCTTCACCAGCCTTGCGGTAAATGTAACTTCCGTAAATGTGTCTTCTGGCAAATCGGCTTGGCGAATCTGCATTGACCATTTTGATATAGGTATTTCTCGGAACGCCGATGTATTCATACATTTTACCGTTAAAATGCTGAACTTTCAAAATTGATTTTTCTAAATAGAAATCTTGGATAATCGATTTCGCGATCGTTTCCGTATATTCTTCTTTATACTTTTCCTGCGTTTCTGGGTTGATGCTCACCAAAAAATGGTACGCTTCAATTACCGATTTGCTTGTTTCTTCTGCATTTAATTTCCCCTCTTCATCATTAACAAATTTATCAGGATGCGCATCTTTCATCGTATTTCTGTAAATTGTTTTCAGATCTTTTAAAGTAGCAGTTTTATCAACTCCAAGTAATTTTCTATGCTCACCAATTCTTTTCATAAGAAGATATTTTTCGATTTTTTTAAAGATCCTTAGTAATCATGCTTTATTAAAGTGTTGACACATTCTGAATCTTTTTTCGGGGTGCAAAATTAGGGATTAAAATTTAAATTCTATTATAAAAATACATTTTAATTTGAGAATTATAACCGCAACCACTTAATATGCAGTTCATAAACAGATCCATTCAATTTGAAATACTTTCGAAACGACCATTATTGCAAGTAAAATCCGCTGAAAAATTCCCACCAGAATTCTTACCTTTGCACCTGAAAAAATTCCCAGAAAATGAACGCTTTTATTGAAGAACTGAAATGGCGCGGCTTGTTTGCCGACATGATGCCCGGCACCGAAGAACAACTGAATAAGGAAATGACCACGGCTTATATTGGCTTTGATCCAACCGCAGATTCATTGCATATCGGAAGTTTAATTCCCATCAAAGTTCTGGCGCATTATCAGCAACATGGTCACAAACCTATCGCTTTGGTCGGCGGCGCTACAGGAATGATCGGTGATCCATCTGGAAAATCAAGTGAGCGGAATGCTTTAGATGAAGATACGCTGAACCATTATGTAGCTTGTTTAAAAGGACAATTGTCTAAATTTTTAAACTTTGATGGTACTGAAGCAAATAGTGCAGAACTCGTGAACAATTACGACTGGATGAAAGAAATCTCTTTCCTCGAATTCATTCGCGATATCGGTAAGAACATTACCGTGAATTATATGATGGCGAAAGAATCGGTGAAGAAAAGAATCACCGGTGAAGGCGGCGCGGAAGGCATGAGTTTTACCGAGTTTACATACCAATTATTGCAAGGTTACGATTTCTTGCATTTATACAAAGAGAAAAATATTAGACTGCAAATGGGCGGTTCTGATCAATGGGGAAATATCACCACCGGAACAGAATTGATCCGTCGTAAAGTTCAGGGTGAAGCATTTGCTTTAACCGTTCCTTTAATTACAAAAGCGGATGGTTCTAAATTTGGCAAATCTGAAGCGGGCGAAAATTACTGGCTCGATCCGAAAAGAACTTCACCTTATAAATTCTACCAATTTTGGGTTAACGCTACCGATGAAGATGCAGAACGATTCATTAAATTTTATACCTTTTTAGGGAAAGAAGAAATAGAATCTTTAATTGAAGAGCATAAAACTGCTCCGCACGAACGAAAGTTGCAAAAGAAATTAGCGGAAGAAGTAACGGTTTGGGTTCACAACCGAGAAGAATACGAGAAAGCCGTAAAAGCATCTGAAATTTTATTCGGACGATCAACAGCAGAAGATTTAGTGAGTTTAGAAGAAGTGACTTTCTTGGAGATTTTCGAAGGAGTTCCTCAAAAAGAAATTTCAAAAAATGAAGTGATCGGAAGCAACATCGTCGATTTAATTTCTGAAAAATCGGGCTTTCTAAAATCAAAAGGCGAAGCGAAAAGAGAATTAACCAGTAATTCTATTTCCATCAACAAAGAAAAAATCACAGAAACTTTTGAAGTTGCTGAAAAAGATCTAATCGATGGGAAATTTCTCTTATTGCAAAAAGGGAAGAAAAACTATTTCATCGTAAAAGCGATTTAAGGAAAACTGACATTCGTCAGTATTAACAAAATATTGTGAGCGCCGGAGTACTTCCGGCTTTCATCTTTACGGTTTTCATCGTATCTTTGTCAAATAATATTTACTATGGTTATCATCCTATTCATCATAGTCCTTTGGTATTCTGGGCTATTTTTTCAAACTTTTTTCCTGCACCGATATGCAGCGCACCAATCCTTCAAAATGTCAAAATTTGGAGAAAAATTGTGTTACGTATTAACGTGGGTTACGCAGGGTTCTAATTACCTTTCGGCTTATGGCTATGGCGTTATGCACAGAATGCACCACGCTTATGCTGACACCGAAAAAGATCCTCACTCACCAAAATACGACGACAATTTGTTTACAATGATGTGGCGTACGAAGAAAATCTATGCAGACATCAACAGTCAGAAAGCAATTATAGAAGAAAAATTCACGAAAAATGTCCCACAGTGGGAAGGTTTTGACAAGTTCGCCAGCTCTTGGGGATCTCGTTTAGGTTGGGCAATTGCGTATACCGTATTTTTCTACTTTTTCGCTACGGCTTGGTGGCAGTGGCTTTTATTACCAGTTGCTTATATGATGGCGCCAATTCACGGTGTAATTATTAACTGGTTTGCACATATTTATGGTTATACCAATTTCAAAGTATCTGACACTTCTAAGAATTTATTAAAATTCGATTGGTTGATGATGGGTGAAGCGTATCACAACAATCATCACAAACATGGTGGAAGAGCGAACTTCGGTGGCGTTAGATGGCACGAAGTTGATGTTACTTACAAAATCATGTTGGTCTTAGACAAAATGAATTTGATCAAATTGAAACCGGTAGAGGTTGTAAAAAGAGAGCATTAAAAATACAAACCGTCTCGTCATTTATTTGGCGAGACGGTTTTTTTTGTGTAGAGTTTTAACGTTGAAATTATCAGAAATATTAGAACCTTCAAACTAAAATCTACTTCTTAAATTATTATCTTTGTTTTATGGATTTAAAATACCTCGTTCGCGAACCAGCACACATTACTTCAGAAACTACTCTATTAATTTTATTACACGGCTACGGCAGCAATGAAGAGGATCTTTTCTCCTTCCAACCTACTTTGCCGCCAGATTGGATGATCGTAAGTTTCAGAGCGCCGTTGAGCAGTAGTTATGGTGGATATTCCTGGTACGATATCGATTTGATGAATGTTGAAAACCGCATCGATGTTCCACAAGCAAAAGAATCAATTGAAACGATTCTAGAAAACATTGCTAATATAAAAATGAAATATGGTCTAACCGAAAATCAAACCCATTTAGCTGGTTTTTCACAAGGTGGAATTCTCAGTTACGCTTTGGCTTTGAACTATCCGGAATTGTTCACAAAAACTGCCTGTCTGAGTTGTTATGCCGAGGAAAAATTATTAGAAGACCGAGTTAAGGATAAAAAGAAAATTGAAAAACTCCGTTTCTTTATTTCTCATGGAACCGATGACGCTGTTATTCCGCTCGAGTGGGGTCGGAAAGCCGCAGATCTGCTGTATGATATGGGCGCTTATTTTTCTTTCCGCGAATACATGAGTGGCCATGGTGTCAATCAGAAAAATTATATGGATTTAATGGAATTTTTCAAATCGTAAAATTCTTCTTTCTCATTGAACATTAGAAAAGCACACACCAAATATTTAATTAAAATCTGATCAAATGAAAAGATTTCTACTTTTAGCAGTTTTATTTTCTGCTCATGCTTTTGCCCAAATCACTCTGAAGATCACTTCAATTCCAGCAAATACTCCTGACGGAGCAACGATTTACGTTGCGGGTAGTTTTAACGAATGGAATCCAGGATTAACAAAAATGGCTTTAGACGAAGACGGTAATTATACCTACACCGTTCCAGAAGGAAGCGGCGTAATGGAATATAAATTCACGCGCGGCGCTTGGTCAACTGGAGAAGGAAATGCGACAGGTGGATATCTGCCAAATCGTACAGCAACTTTTACTGGAAGCCCACAAACTTTTAATCTAACGATTCAATCTTGGGAAGATGTAGGTGCTGGGAATCCAGGTACTACCGCTTCTAATGTTCATATTCTAAGTGAGTCGTTTGCAATTCCGCAATTAAATAGAACTCGAAAAATCTGGATTTATTTACCACCAGATTACGAAACCAGCACGAAGACTTATCCAGTTATTTATATGCAGGATGGTCAGAATTTATTTGATAATAAAACAGCTTATGCGGGAGAATGGGAAGTTGACGAAACGCTGAACAGTCTTTTTGCTCAAGGAGATTATGGCGCAATCGTTATCGGAATCGACAATGATGGCGGAAAGCGTATCGATGAATATACTCCGTGGAAAAATATGCAGTATGGCGGCGGGGAAGGCGATTTGTATATGCAATTTATTGCAGAAACACTAAAACCTTATGTTGATTCTAATTACCGAACAAAGCCAGGAAAAGAATACAATGCTTTAATCGGAAGTTCTTTAGGCGCTTTGATTTCAAATTATGGCGGCGTAAAATACAGCAATACGTTTTCGAAAATCGGTTCCTTCAGTCCAGCTTACTGGATTGTCGCTTCTCAGTTCAACGATTATATTACTAATTCGACGGCTGATTTATCGAAGATGAGAATTTATTTCGTGGCAGGTTCAGAAGAGAGTAAAACCATGGTTAGTGACATTAACAATGTAAAAAACCGATTACAATCTAAAGGATTAACAGAAGCAAATACTTTAGTAAAATTAGATGCGTACGGAGCACACAATGAAAACTATTGGAAAGGTGAATTCAGTGCTGCCTACAAATGGCTTTTTGCCACGACAGATTTAAAAACTACAGAAATTGCAAAAAGTAAAATGAATATTATTTTTGAAAAAAACACAATTTTCATTAAAGGTTTGACGAAGAATACAGACGGAACGATTTACGATATTTCTGGAAGATTGATCGAAAAACTATCTTTAAAAAATGGCTGGAATTCAGTGAAGACTTCTTTGCTAAAAGGAAATTACCTTCTTAAAACCGAAAACGATTCTATTCGCTTTATGGCAAAGTAACTTAGAAAATAAATATTTAAAAAGCGAAGTCAATAGTTGACTTCGCTTTATTTATGGTTCGATTACGGTCGAATTTTTCACTTCTTTAATCATGAAAGAACTTTGCGTACTGGCGATATGTTGCAGATTGGTTAATTTGCTGACCATAAATTCGCGGTATTCCTCGATATCATTCACACAAATTTTAAGGATATAATCGTAGTCTCCTGCAACGTGAAAGCATTCTAGCACCTCTGAAAATTGAATAATTTCTTTTTCAAATTGTGAAATGTATTCTTTCTTATGCTGCACCAGTTTGACATGACATAAAACGATGAAATTCTTATTCAGTTTTGTCTTATCAACCAAGGCTACGTACTTCGCGATCACGTTGTTTTTCTCTAATTTTTTAACCCGCTCGAAAACGGCCGTCACCGATAAATCCAGTTCGTTTGCGAGTTGTTTGGTGGTTTTCTTAGAGTCGTTTTGCAACAGAATCAGCAACTTCTTGTCTTTAATATCTAACATGAATGATTTTTTTTCGGTGAACACTTACATTAATCATCAAATATAAATTTTAAATCTTTCAATCGTGGAAGTTTTAGATTTAAATTCTAAACATTTCACCGAACCTTGTTTTATAAATTACGAATCATGACTTTAGCAAAACAAAATTAAATACTATGGAAAAATTTGACGCAGCAAATAACATTCAGGACTTACAATATTTTGGCGAATTTGGAGGAGTAAACCCTTCTATTTCAGATAGTTCGACTTATACTTTTCTCTCCGCTAAAACAATGTTTGACACGTTCGAAGGAAATACAGAAGGATGCTATTTATATTCCCGACATTCAACACCAAGTAATCTTTATTTAGGTGAAGCCTTAGCTCAAATGGAAGGAACCGAAAGTGCCAATGTCACTGCTTCCGGAATGGGCGCAATTACTTCTACCCTTCTTCAACTGTGTAAAAGTGGCGATCATATTATTTCCAGCAGAACGATTTATGGAGGTACGTATGCCTTCATGAAAAACTTTTTACCTGATTTTAATATTAAAACTTCTTTCGTTGATATTACCGATTTATCCATCGTAGAAAGGGCAATCACGGAAAACACGAAAGTTATTTTTTGTGAAACAGTAAGCAATCCTCTACTAGAAATTGCCGACTTACGTGAACTGGCAAAAATTGCTAAAAAGCATAATATAAAGTTGATCGTTGATAATACATTTTCACCGCTTTCAGTTGCGCCTCAAACATTAGGAACCGATATTACGATTCACAGTTTAACCAAATTCATCAATGGAAGCAGCGATGCGGTGGCTGGAGTTGTTTGTGCTTCGACCGAATTCATCAATGATTTAAAAGATGTGAATTCTGGCGCTTGTATGTTACTAGGACCAACGTTAGATAGTTTCCGGGCAGCCAATATTCTGAAGAATTTACGAACGCTTCATCTCAGAATGAAAAAACACAGTGAGAACGCGCAATATCTTGCTGAACAATTTGAAAATGACGGCTTAACTGTAAAATATCCGGGTTTGAAAAGTCACAAGCAGCACGATCTTTTCAAAAGCATGATGAATGCAGAATACGGTTTTGGAGGTCTATTGACTTTGGATGTGAAAACGGTAGAAAAAGCGAATGAGTTAATGGAACTGATGCAACAAGAAAACTTAGGCTATTTGGCCGTAAGTCTTGGTTTCTATAAAACATTATTCTCGGCTTCTGGAAGTTCAACCTCATCTGAAATCCCAGAAGAGGAACAAAAAGAAATGGGACTTTCGCCAGGTTTGATCAGAATGTCGATCGGTCTGGATCATGATATTAAAAGAACCTACGAAAAAATGAACTGGTGCATGAAGCAAGTTGGAGTTCTGTAACAACAAGAGAGTATTTTATTAAAAAAAAGATCACAAAAAAGACTTCAGTTTGAAGTCTTTTTTGTTTGTGTTACTGGATTAATCATCGAAAGTGTTAGGATGAACTCTTTTAATTTCTGTCACCGTTCCCAGAACTTTATCTGTTAATGAAAGTTGATAAGTATCTAATTTTTTTGAAATTTCTTCATCGGCAGTTCCTAAGATTTTCGCCGCTAAAATCCCGGCATTCATTGCTCCGTCTAATGCAACAGTTGCGACCGGAATCCCGGAGGGCATTTGTAAAATCGAAAGAATAGAATCCCAACCATCAATGGAGTTGGAAGATAAAATAGGTACACCGATCACTGGTAACGTTGTACAACTTGCCACCATTCCCGGAAGATGTGCAGCGCCGCCTGCGCCTGCGATTAAGACTTTTAAGCCGCGAGATTTGGCTGACTTTGCGTAATCAAACATTCGTTCTGGTGTGCGATGCGCAGAAACAACCGTCAATTCATAAGGAATTTCCATTGATTTTAAAAAGTCTGCTGCCTGTTCCATAATTGTCAAATCACTTTGACTTCCCATTATTATTCCGACCATTTTAAAGTAAATTTTAAGGACTAAAGTTAATAAAATTAACGCGTTTTAGAATTTATAATTATCTAAGAATTTGCGATGGAGTTTCCGACCCAATAGCCAGTGCTGAAACATGCCTGTAAAAGATATCCGCCCGTCGGCGCTTCCCAGTCAATCATTTCACCAGCGCAAAAAACATTAGGGAATTTCTTCAATTCTAAATTGGAATTTAATTCAGAAAAGGCGACGCCACCCGCTGTAGAAATGACTTCGTCAATCGGTCTAAAACTTAATACCTCAATGGGAAATTTCTTAATTATTTTCGCCAGAATTTCGATATCGGTATAACTTTCTTTGTCGAGTGTCTTTAAAAAATTGACCGCTGTGGTTGACAATTTTAATTTCCGTTTCAGCACCGAAGTTATTTTTTCGGTTCCACTCAACTGTTGTAAAATTTCACCTTCAGTTAAATTAGGTTTTAAGTCAATCGTAAGAGTTAGAGGAAAATCATGCTTTCTCGTAAAACGATTCAGATAATAAATCGGACTTCCTTCTACGCCGTATTTCGTAAAAACAATTTCTCCATTTTTAAAATGATGACCGAAAGAAACTTTAATATTCTTAAGGTATTGACCTTGTAATTGATGAAATATTGGGTCTGTATTATATCCTGAATTTGCAGACTGTATAGGTGTAATTTCAATATGTTTTTTGGATAGCGTTTCAATCCACTTCGCGTCAGATCCCGTCTTTTTCCAAGAACCACCGCCCATGCCCAATATTAATTTAGAATATTTGAGCGTAATTTCTTGCTCGTTATTTTTTAAATAAACAAAAGAGTCATCAAAGTCAAGGAAAGTATGGTCGTAATGAAAGGTGACACCAAGTTGCTCGAGACGATCGAGCCACGCTTTTAAAACCTGAATGGGTTTAAAATTCTTTGCGGGAAATATCTTCCCCGAACTGCCGACATACGTTGTAATGCCGAGATCAGCCAGCCACTCAATCACTTTTTGATTATCAAATTGGCGAACCATATTTTGAATTTGAACTGATTCGTATTTTTTTACAAAATGATCCAGCTCTTCACTATGCGTCAAATTAAATCCACCATTTCCAGCCACTAAAAATTTACGGGCGGCTGCTTTATTTTGCTCATAAACATGAACCTTAAAACCTTTCGTGGCTAATTGTTGCGCCGCCATTAACCCTGCGGGTCCAGCACCAATAATGATAATTTGATCGTCGTTCATTGTTGTGCAAAAATAAGCGTTTTCTCGACTAAAGTTACATCGTAGATTTCCAATCTTCATAAGGTTCAAACACCAAATTAGAATTATAATATTTCTTTTCGCCGGTTACCTCTTTATCAATCCAGTCCGGAATAGTGAATTGTTCATCTTCACTCGACAGTTCAATTTCGGCTACGATCAGGCCGTCGTTCTTGCCTGAAAATTCATCGATTTCCCAGACGTGATTATCAATTTTAATTTTGTACCGAACTTTCGAAAGTTCCGCTACGGCAAATTGATCCAGCAATTCTTTGGCTTCCTCGAACGGAATTTCATATTCAAATTCCGGACGTGATGCTCCAACAGAAAATCCTTTAATGGTTAAAAATCCTTTGTCTGATGTTTGCCGTACACGAATGGTTTTCGTGGGATCAGTCAAGATATAACCTTGTCGATATTTTTCACCAACGGGTTTTTCAACCTGCTTCCATTTATCGTGCACCACTAAATATTTTCTTTCTATTTCTATACCCATTTTTTAATTAATCAATCTAAATTATCCCTTTCAGAGAATGCAAAATACAAATTAATGCGGAAACTCAATTTCATATTTATTCAAATTAAGACAACAATTTAATTTAAAAGTATTAGGGCAATTGCTTCGATAAAAATTACCTTTGCACAGAATTACAAAATTGAAGTTTTTGTCCTCAATTTCAATTTAACAATCGACTGATAATTCTTTTTTAATGTTCAAAGATCCCAAATTACTTCTCGCTATTATCGCTGTTGCATTGATCTGGGGAACCACTTTTTTGGGGATCAGAGTTGCAGTAGAAACAATTCCACCTTGGTATGTGGCTGGATTTCGGCAGTTTTTAGCCGGAGTTATTGTACTCGTTATTCTTCTATTTTCCAAAAAACTAAAATGGATCGGTTGGAAGAATTTCGGTAATCAAATTATCCTTGCTTCTTTAATGCTGATCGTCGCGAATGGAATGACGACCGTCGCCGAAAAACATTTGACGAGTAGTTTAGCATCTCTGATCAGCGCGACTTCCCCACTCCTCGTTTTTCTTTTGAGTATATTTTTTAGTTTACAACGCTTCAGCGGCCGCGGATTATTTGGAGTTTTACTGGGGTTTTCAGGGATCTTACTTATTTTCAAAGATGGCCTGCAAGATTTACTCAATCCTGAATATCGCAGCGGCGTCATCTCTATGTTCATCGCCATTTGCGGTTGGGCCTTCGGGACAATTTATACCAAGAAGATCAATCATATCCCGCAAAACATTACGCTCAATCTTTTCTATCAATTCACCTTTGCTGGAATCATTCAAATCATTTTCGGCTATATTTCTGACGGACGACCCGATGTTTCCGCGTGGAGCAGCACAAGCATTTTGGCTACCGTTTACTTAGCGATATTTGGATCGATCATTGGCTTTTTCGCTTTTCATTCTGCCTTGAAAAAGATCACTCCAACACAAATTTCCATTCTGTCTTATGTGAATACGATCATCGCGATTTTCCTGGGCTGGTTAATTTTAAATGAACCGGTTTCGATCACTTTTCTGACGGCCACGTTTTTAATTATCTGCGGCGTGTTTATTACCAATTATAAACCTGGAATATTTAGAAGATCCTAATTTCTTTCTGGCCGCCTTTTTCCACCTTCCACTCCCGTTTTTTTTTTGCCAACAGCATTTTCCATCGCAAAAAAAAGAATCTCGTCCTTAAAGACGAAAGGGCGCAGACTGCGATTTAAAACTGAACGTTCATTCCAAAATTAAAAGTTCGTTTTGCCGCAGGATTGTAAAAACGACCGCCAAAAGCATTGATATCATATCCTAATACATATTCTTTATTATATAAATTCTGAACTTGCAGAACTAAATTTAGTTTTGTTTTTTCAATAAACATCGGATATCTAAATTGGACATTCCCGATTAAACTCGGTTCTGACCAAACTGTATTGGCATCATTCAGCGGAAATTTCGACGTATAAAAATGAGAATAATCGACTGCTACTTTTTTAAAGAAAACAAAATTCAACAAACTATTCACCGTCGTCGCAGGAACTCCGGTTAATTCATTCCCAGAAAAATCTTTTTCTCCTTGTTTGTAATCCTCAAATTTGAATTGATAAAAACTTCCAGAAAATCGAAATTTAAATTGACTGATAACATCATTATCAAAATGGAAATTTTTCGATTCTAAAAGCATTTCTAATCCTTTTTGA
Organism: Flavobacteriales bacterium; assembly: GCA_038242555.1. Classification (GTDB taxonomy): domain Bacteria; phylum Bacteroidota; class Bacteroidia; order Flavobacteriales; family Weeksellaceae; genus Kaistella. The sequence goes on from JBBSRZ010000005.1 coordinate 37,589, forward strand.
ACCGTACTTCCCTGATTGACGAAAAACTCTGCACCACTTTCATTCTGCCGTTTAACAATCGCATCTTTCAATCGGAAATCAAAATAACTTGCCTCTACAAATAAACTGTTTCCAAATTGTTTGCGAACGCCGATTTCTTTATTCCAACCATACTCCGGATTCAGCTTAAAATTAAATTCCTGATTAGAAGATCTAATTTCCTCATTAGTCGGCGACGAGTTTCCTTTGCCTATTTTCCCTCTAATCGAAAAACCATTGGATATCAAATAAGTAAGTCCAAAATTGGGCAGCAACTGATCCTTAAATTTCACCTTTCCTTCCTCTGCCGTAGGAAATATTTTCTCCCAGTCGTAGGAGTTTGAATTTAAACTTAAGGAAATATCGGTAAATAATTTTTCGTTAAAGTTTAATTTTTGCGACAGAAAATAGAAAGCAGAATTATTTTTAAGTTGATCAAAATTCTGCGGATTTCCTTGAATTCCTTTATTATTATCGTAATTTTTTATATAAATATCATTGGTTGCACCTTCAAAACCGGCTCTCCATTCCGCGGAAATCACGTTCCAATTTTTCTCGTAATTAAGATGTGTTCGCAGCGCATAATTACTCTCGTAGCGATTTTCAAAATTAGTAATAAAAGGATTTTGAAAGTCTACATAAGATCCTTGAACTAAAATAAAATGCGAAAGATCGGGACTAATTTTAAATTGATGCGAAAGTCCACCTAAAATCATTTTATTGCGAATACCGGCATTTTGGTCCTTTGCGCTGGGTAAGGCTTTCGTGCCCAATCGTGCTTGTTTTCGATTAAGTTGCATTTGCTCAAAAGTCAGTCCTCCAGGTGTTTGATAAATCAAATCAGATATTAAAACCATCGCTTTCAAATCTGCATTTGGTGAATATTGAAATTGATCTTTTAGAAAAACTTGCTTTCGACTTACTGCAGCTTGTTCGCGATAAGAATCGGTTTGGTAATAGTTCTGAAATACTTGCAAGAAGTGCTTTCCAATTTGTTTAGAAAAATTTAAACTTTCATTAAAAGTCCCGTAACTCCCAACAGAAATATTGGCTGACGAGTTTTCGTAGTTTCTGCTTTTCAAAAGTAAAGTCCCGCCCGTCACTGCACCAAAATCTCCACTTTCTGGACCTTTATAAATCTCAATTCTATTGATTAAGTCGGGGGAAATCGTATTGAAGTACGTATTTCCAGAAGCATCGGATAATATAAAATCATCTAAATACACTTTCACATTTCGCACGCCAAAAGGAGACCGCAAAGAACTTCCGCGTACTGAAATTCGATAACTGCCAGGCGAACGTTCTTCCATTCTGCTGCCTGCGTTTTGATTGATACTTTCCAGCATTCTTTCGGCAGTATTCAACCGTAGAAGATTATCCGTAAGTACAGAAACGGATTTTGTAGAACCTAGGTAGGAAGTTGGTTTTTTATAAGCCTCAATTCTAACTTCTGAAATTAGAATTGCCGAATCTCTTTCTTGGCCGAAGATAAAAGCAGATAAACAAAGTAAAATTAAAACATAAAATTTATTCATCATTAAACTTAAGATTTAAGCGGAAACAACTTTTACCATCGATTTGATCTGAATTAGTTGATCCAAAAGTTTTTCTCGGGAATCCGCTAATACATTAATATGTCCCATTTTTCGGCCAGGTTTTGTGTCTTTCTTTCCGTATAAATGAACGTAGGAGTTTGGTAGTTTTAAAACATTTTCTAAACCTTCATACTTAACTTTCCCCGTACAATTCTCTTCGCCAACCAAATTAAGCATTCCCGAAAATCCAAACGACGAAGTATCGGCCAAGGGTAAATTTTTTAGCACCCGATAAAATTGCTCGAACTGAGAATTCGCATTTCCTTCTTGAGTTTGATGTCCAGAATTGTGTAGTCTGGGCGCCGTTTCATTCACCCAAACTTTTCCATTTTTATCCAAAAATAATTCGATAGCAAATAATCCTTCTGAATTAGCGGCTTTCATAAATTGGTCAGCGATCACATCGATCTGATTTTGAACATCGTCAGAAATTTCAGTCGGACAAATATTAAAATCGAGTAAGTTTAATTTGGGATCCGCAACCATTTCTGTAACTGGAAAAGATTTGATTTCTCCATCTTCATTTGTTGCAATGATCAGAGAAAGTTCCTTAGAAATATCGACTAAGTTTTCTAGGACAGACGGTTCATTCCACATTTTACTTACGTCATTTTCGGAATGAATGACTTGCACTCCTTTTCCGTCATAGCCGCCAGTATTAAGTTTCTGAACGAGCGGAAATCCAATTCTGATCTCTTCTTCTAAAGATTGAATAACCTGGAAATCTGGACTCGGGATTTGATGGTGTTTATAAAATTGTTTCTGTAGGATTTTCTGCTGAATGATTTTAATAATGTTAGCATTAGGAATGACTTTAATTCCCTGCTTTTCAAGTTCTTGCAGAGCGTCAACATTTACATGCTCTATTTCGATGGAGACGACGTCCATGTTTTTTCCAAAATCAAGAACATCCTGATAATTATTAAAATCTCCTTTGGTAAATAAAGAAATGTTCGCGCAAGAACAATCTTCATTGGGATCGAGTACGTAAAATTCATCATCATAATTTAACGCTTCCTGAATCAACATGCGACCGAGTTGTCCGCCTCCTAAAATTCCGATCTTCATTATTACTTTATTTTATCAATTTTTAAATAGCCGATGTGTGTAAAATTGTCTAGATTTTCCAAACTAGATTTTTCTAAAATAATGGAAAATTTCTCTTTCATTTCTAAAGGTAAAATATCATTCACTTTAAAAATATCATCGATATCAACGCCGTGTTTATCATCGATATGACTCGTTGCATTTGTGAAACCCATCGTTTTATAGAAGTCAGTTTGTTTCACTCTTTTTATAATTTCAGCCATCGATTTGCTGACCATTAAATGTTGCTGATGAAATTCCTCAAACTTTCCAGGCTGGTAACCGCCGAGATTGATGAAAAATAGTTGATTTTCAGAAAGCACCGAAGTTTTTTCGACAATTTTAATTTCGTAACCGTCAACAAATTGAACTTCCTGATAACAATCAATGTGAATAATTCCTTTCGCTTCGGTCCAAAAACTTTTTATATCCGGGATCAAATCCTTTAAGTTTTCGGCAATTCCGAAAAAAACATCGTGTTGCTCAATATTTCTGCCATTAGGTGTTGCGCCAAGAATAATGTAGAATAATTTCATTGTATGGAAAAAACAAAAATACGGTTTATATCAATTGTTTAAAACTGGTTTCCACTATTTAACTGATTTAAAATAGAATCTAAAATCTACTAAATTAATATTGGTAAATGCTAGAAATATTTATTCAGTTGTTTGTAGTCACTGCCGCTGCGGTATGCGCATTAAGACTTATTGAAAACGATATTTTTTAAAATCGCCTCTGCTTTCAATTCGGTTTCTTGCCATTCTTTTGCTGGTGAACTGTCTGCGGTTATTCCGCCGCCAACATAAATAAAAGCCGCATTTCTTAAGATTTCAGCGCAGCGTAAATTGACAAAGCATTGGATGTTATTTTCCGTTTCCACTTTAATATATCCGGCGTAAAAATTCCGAGCATCTTTCTCAAATTTTGAAATTGCGTTTTTGCAAAAGTCTTTGGGGAATCCGCAGACGGCAGGAGTTGGATGTAAATCGGAAATTACTTTTTCGAAATCTTCTTTATCGATGATCGCTTTAAAATCGGTGCGCAAATGTTTGATATTGCCAGAAGGATGATCATAGGTTTTTGACTGTTCAATTTCAGCGGTATAATTCTCTAAAACCGCCCTTATATATTCTGTAACAGGTTGTTGCTCCTCCAATTCTTTGCTAGACCAGTCTTCATTGAGCGGAATCGTTCCTGCTAAACTCATGGTTTCAAACTGGGATGTTTTCTTGTCTAATTTTCCCAACACTTCAGAAAAAGCGCCGATCCAACATTTACCATCTTTAATAAATAGATATACAAATGCATTAGGATAGGTTTCGCAAAGATTTAAAAATGTTTTAGAAAGATTCGGCTTGGATCCTTGAAAATTAACCATCTTTCGTCGAGAAATGACCAACTTTGCAAGCTTTTCGTTTTTGACAAAGTCGATGACTTTGTCAATTTTTTGTACGTAATCCTTTTTAGTTTCTTCTCTAAAAATACAAAGTCTGCTCGAAACCTCAGCGTGCAATTTTTTTTGGCTTAAAAATTCCTCACGAGAAATTTCTATGATTTCCCCTCTAAAATCAATTTCTTTTAATCCATCAAAAGAAATAAACGAAACTGCAATTTTAGCAGAACTTTCGTCCGTTGTCCAAATTTTTTCAGAAAAAGGAAACCTAAAATAAACCATTTAAATTAAATTTTCAACTCAAAAAATTAACGCGAAATAATATTGTTCGTCATCGTTGTATGATTGATCAGTTCGCCATTTTCATCTCGAATTTCGATTTCTGAAACGTGCATCGTTCTTCCTTTGCGAATGAATCTTGCGGTTCCGGTCACCATTCCTTCTTTTTTACTGCGGAGATGATTAGAATTAATGTTCGTTCCAACAGGTGCGAACTTTTCAATATCAACATGTAATACGGATAAAGTAGAACCTAAAGTTTCGGCTAAAACACAACTCGCTCCACCATGTAAAATACCATAAGGCTGATGTACTCGCGGAGTAACTGGCATTGTAGCAGTTAATGTCTCATCGGTAACATCTGTAAAAATAATATCTAAAGTTTTCCCAAGAGTTTCGCCACCCCAAGAATTTAATTTTTCTAAAGTCTGTTCTTTATTTTCCATGAATAATTTAAGGTTATAATTGAATTAAAAAATCTTTGGATTCCACTGATCCGGAAACTTCGGCGTTCTGGCCTTGTAATATTCCTCCATATCGGTCATGATTTCCTCGTAAGTTCGAGTTTGCAAATCTTCTAACGAGATTTTCTTGCCCAAATAGATCGTCTTGTCTTTGAAATCTCCAGAGGCAATTACGATCGGAACTTTTGCAGCCAAGGCCATGTGATAAAAACCTTTTCGCCATTTGGGCACCCAACTTCTGGTTCCTTCCGGTGTAATGACTAAACTGAAATCTTCTTTCGCAAACTCATCAACAACAAATTTCACCAAGTTATTTTTTTGGGAACGATCAATACCAACTCCACCGATGGCTTTTACAATAAATCCGTACCACGCTTTGGTGTGCTCATCTTTAATGATTACTTTCAACGGTTTGCCCAAAGACCAATAAGCGAAGTTTCCCAATATGTATTCATCATTTGCCGTGTGTGGCGCGACGACCAAAATACATCGGTCCAGATTATCGACGTCGCCTTCTAGCACCACTTTCCAGCCGACTAGTTTAAGCATTAATTTACCGAATAGTTTTTTCATAAATAGTGATAATTGAAAGATGAAAACCAGAACTGTTACAAGGTTTTAAACAAAAAAGTATAACCAAACGCATCTGGTTATACTTTACAAAGATATTGAAAATATATTTTTACTAGAATAAATTGCTTACTAAATCTACAATCTTGATTGCAATGTCTAAAACAAATTGTACCATAATAATTAGTTTTTTTGGTTGATTAATCCGTTTAAAAATTAACTCTACGAATTTAAGAATTTAATTTTGAAAAACGAATGTTGCGAATGTTAATTTTTATTAAAGTTTTCGATTATTTGAAAAATCCACTTCAGATTCTTCAATGCTTTATGATATTACTATCTATTACTTGGTTTTTATAGAAATTTCTTTCTTTCCTTTATTGATGGAAATATTCAGATCTTCTAAACCATCGTCGCCAATTCTTATTTTTTTAAGCATTAGTTCCGCTTCTTTTTTACTAACCTTTTTACCATTTACGATGATAGAATCGGGATTGTCAGAAGAGATCACGACCTTATTATAAACCGAATTTACGGCAGCAACTGAATCGCCAGGATAATCATCATCGTCAGAACTACTATCATTATACTGATCATCATCTACAGAGAAACCGCGCTCTCCATTCAGTGCAATAACTTTCATATGTTTCGGAATGATCAGTTCGTAATCAACTCTGTAATCTCGGAATCGATCTTTGTAAGGATAAGAAAAGTAATTCGGAAGCGTAATTTTATTATCAACGATTTCCAGGGGAATATTTACCTTCATCGGTAAGGTATAACCGTCTGCTCTTTTTTTGATTTCAAGGTAAGGCGCACTAACATCTTTTCTAGTTACATCAATTCTTGGATAATCTTCTTTATAAATTGTTTTTCCATCAGAATAAACATCGTCCCAATACGATTTAAAATTTGATGGAATGACTACTCTTTTCAGATCAATTAAAATAGAATCTGATGTAGTATTGATGGCGACATTTTCCATGTCATCATTTACTCCGCTGTACTGCGTTTTATATTTAATGGCACTAAATCCAGTTGCAGCACCCAAGCCAATCCATATTAAGGCTAAAGCACCAATGACGTATCTGGTATTATTGAACTTTGTTTTTGGTGAAAACAACTTGACTGCTAAGTAAGAAAATATCAGTCCCGGAATAAAGGCGGTAAGAAATGATAAGGCGATCACAATGAATCCGAGATTGCTGTCTTGCAGATAGAATCCGAGATTACTAAAAAAGTTGATATTTTGCGCTCCAGTTAAACCAAATCCCAAGATTGCAAACGAACCTACTAGTAAAGTAAGTCCAAACATTGCTAGAATAATCCCTAACGAATATCGTACAACATTCCAGATCCCGTTACCTGCTTGGTTGATGTAAGGTTTATTTTCGTTGTAAAGTTCTCCAACTTTTTGGGTAGATTCATTGGCAAACTGCACAATTTTGGTAGACTCTTCTTTAAGATTATCGAAGTTTAAAGGCTTTCCTTTCATCTTCAAAAAATCAGTTGCGGATTCTGCCCGAGGTAAAACGATCCACAGAATTACGTAAATCAAAACAATAATCATCGTTGAAATTGCGGTAAAGATTCCGACCAAGGCCAAACCTAACCAAATTGCTCGCATCGCCGTAATATCCATTCCCACATAATGTCCTAAACCAGCACAAACTCCACCCAATTTTGCTTTTTCTGGATCACGGAATAATTGTTTCTGCCCGTTAAAGTTTGCGGATGATCGCTGTTCTTTTTTGGTATTCGACGTTTTATCTGAAAAATAGGCTTCTTCTTGTTCTTCGATTTTTTCTGGCGACCCGATCTGTGAAATTACTTTTTCTACATCGATATCATTAATGACTTCTCGTTTCCCGAGTGCATCTTTAAAGATTTCGACCATTCTAATTTCGATATCGTGCATCACTTCTTCTGCTTCAGTAACATCTAACGAACTTCTAAGAGCGGCAAGATAATCACTGAGTTTTATGTAGGCGTGTTCTTCTATGGTGAAGGAGAACCCGGCAAGTCCTATGGAGAGTGTCTTATTCATCGTTTAAGTTTTTTGGTTCGAACGAAGTTTCAGGAGCGTTCGTAGGGTTAATGGTTTTAGTAATTTGATTCACGGAGTCGGTCAGGTTTTTCCAGGTATTCTGCAGTTCAGCGAGAAATAATTTCCCCTTTTCTGTCATCTGGTAATATTTCCGCGGCGGGCCTCCGGTAGATTCTTCCCAGCGGTAGGAAAGAAATTCTCCATTTTTCAGCCGGGTTAGCAACGGGTAGAGCGTACCTTCCACAACATCTAGTTTTCCTTTTTTCAGTTCATCAATCAAATCAGAAACATACATTTCTCGTTCATTGATCAAACTTAAAATACAGAATTCCAGAATGCCTTTTCGCATTTGCGCTTTGGTGTTTTCTGTGTTCATATTTCTTTTGGTTATTTATTAGGGCACTAAAAAAGTATACTTTATAAAACCGATTTTGAATAGATGAAACTATCAAATCAATCTTACCATACAAAGATATATATTTATTATAGTATTATGCAATACAAAGTAGTGAAATTTTAAATTTATTTACGCTGATTTGATTTAAAATATTATGATAAAGTTCGCAAATGACAGTATTCAAGAGGTCTTTGGACAAAAAAAACCATCTCGTAAAAAGATAGTTTTTGTATTTTTGGAATGAAAAAATTAGATATTGAGAGAGAAAATTAATAATTAAAATATTTTTCGTTCATAATTTCGACCGAATACCTGCTTAAAATATTATTTACAAGGACAACTTATCTCAATCCTGCATTTTCCTCTCGGAGTTCTTCAATCTTCATTAAGAGATTATTAATGACTTCTAGGCCAGCCAAGTTTACTTCTAAATCGTAATACCAGTTCGTAAATTTTTCAAAAGACGATAATTCGTCGAATAATAAATACTTGACATTATTATCTGTTTCAGTTTTCAGAAGACCAGCTTCTTCTAAGGAATCAAAAAAAGTAAATTCGATATTATAAACTTTTACCAGTTCTTCTCGTGATATTCTTTCGCTCATTTTTTTAGATTTTTAAGTTGAAGAAATAATTCCTTTTCTTGGTCAGATAAGTCGGTAGGCATTTTTACCACGTAGGTTACGTATAAATCACCGAATTCATTTTCCTTTTTATAAATCGGAAAACCTTTCCCTTTTAATTTGACTTTCGTCCCAGATTGCGTTTCTGGTTTTACTTTTAAATTGACACTTCCGTCTAAAGTATGGACCAACGTTTCGCCACCTAATATAGCAGTGTAAAGATCAATTTCTACCTCAGAATTTAAGTCATTCCCTTTCCGAACAAATTTAGAACCCTCATTAATAGTAAACGTGATGAACAAGTCACCGTTCGGTCCACCGTTATGTCCTGGATTTCCGTGACCTTTTAGTTTTATTTTCTGACCGTTTGCGATTCCGGCCGGGATGGTAATCCGAACTTTCTTGCCATTAATATCAAATGTCTGCTGATGCGTTTTTGCTGCATCGCGCAAATGGAGATTTAATGTTGCTTCCACATCCTGGCCTTTAAATTTACCTGAAGCGCTGCCTCGTGAACCGCCGGAAAATCCTCCGCCGCCGCCAAACATACTTTGGAAGAAATCTGAGAAATCAGCTCCTTCTCCAAAATCCGCCTCAGAGAATCCACCGTAACCTCCACCTTGTCTGGATTGCTGAGAACGCTGTTGTCTTTGCGCCTGTTCATATTGCTCGCCGTGTTTCCAGTTTTCACCATATTGATCGTACTTGCCTCTATTTTCTACATTGCTGAGCACTTCATTTGCTTCATTGATTTCTTTAAATTTCCGTTCCGATTCTTTATCACCCGGATTAACATCTGGATGGTACTTTCTGGCTAACTTTCGGTAGGCTTTCTTTATCTGATCAGCAGTCGCTTTTTTGTCAATGTTTAAAACTTTATAATAATCAATATATGCCATAGGAGAAACGATTTGCTCAAATTTAATGAAAGTAAAACGAAATGTATTTTAAAAATTAGTTAAAATTTTTATCTAATTTTACTTGTTAACTGCTAATCCACTTTGCAACAGCGCACTTGTTAGCAAATATTCTAACTCGTCAACTTTCTAATATGAAAATTACCATGAAAAATCCTGTTTACATTTTAGCAATGTTAATATTAGTTCAATGTTCAAAAGACACTGAAACAAATTCTCGGACAACTAAGGAAGAGTCGAATGTGACTGTAAAGAATGATTTAACAACTTTAAAAAATTTATCTCCAGAAGTAGTGAATTTAAGCAAAGAAGAAGCTTTGAAAATTTTGAATGACGAAATACTGAACGTATTAAACTCAAAAGATCTAGTCAACTTTTCAACGTACATTCATCCTGAAAAAGGAGTTCTTTTTTCGATGTACGGTTACGTCAATGCGACTATAGACAAACATTTAAGCAAGGGAGATTATATCAAATACGCTCCAACCAATATCAAATTTACGTGGGGAAAAAAAGACGGCACGGGAGACAAATTAGTACTGCCAATCAAAGATTATTTAAAAGATTGGGTTTTTAGAAAAGATTTTAGAAAAGGAGAATATTATTTGAACACCTTTAAAGGAAGCGGAAATTCGCTCAACAACTTAAAGGAAATTTATCCAGGTTCAGATTTCACCGAAAATTATTTGAAAGGTTCTGAGGAATACGCGGGAATGGACTGGAATTCTTTGCGATTGGTTTTTGAAGAATTTCAAGGGAAATATTATCTGGTTGCTGTGGTAAATGACACGTGGACTATTTAATTAAAGAAAAAAAATTTTCTATTTAGCGCGACAAAATAAAACAACTCCGAAATCACGTTCGGAGTTGCTTTTTAGATCAATTAAACGAAAACTATTTTTTATAATTTTCGATCACTTTATTCAATAAGTCAATTTGTGCATTGATCGTTTTACTGGAAGGATTTTCTTTTAAAACCTGCATTTTTTTCAGCAATCCGTCTTGTAAAATTTGGGTAATCATCATTTTTGCTTGAGGATTACTTCCGATCTGACTTTTTACTTGGTTTAAAACTTTCGTCAGGTTTTCAGTTGCTTTCAAATTATCAGAACTCATGATCCAATTAAAACCATCTTCTGCGGCGGCACCTAATTCTGGATTCTGGAATTTTAAAAACGGATAAAACGCTGCCGTCGAGGCAATTGCTGGCATCTGCTTTTCAATTTTATTTTTAACAATGATCGGAAGAAGTTTCGCAATTAAATCATCGCTCGCTCCATCTAAATCGATTTGATCTGCCAAAACCACAACTCTTGCTGGATCAACTGCAGAAATCCCCGCCAATGAATTTGCTTTCACCGCGTTCGAAACTGCATTCATTCCTTTTTCAAAAAGCTGAAGATATTTTTTATCTTTTGTTTTCGCTAAAGCGGAAATTGCTGCACCTTGAACCAAAGTTTTCGGATCATTAGCAGCTAGTTTTTCTACTTCAGCAATTGCTGCTTTTGCTTGATCTGGTTTTGACAAATCTAAACCGCTCAAGGCTTTCATTCTAATTCTGAAGTTGGGATCTTTCAGTGCTGCAGTTAATATCTTTAAAGCAGTTGGGCTTTTAGAACTATTTTCTGTTGCATTTTCTACGGCTTTGTAGCGGCTCAAGAAATCTTTCGAACCAGAATATTGCATCAAATATTGTTCTGGTGTTTTACTTTCTACAAACTCAGCAACTAAAACGCCGTCAGCATTAATATTAACTAATTCTGGATTTTTCGAAACGCTGAACGTAAAGTTATTTTTCTCTTTTGCGTTCGCCCAAACATTTTTGCGAGACGGTTTTCCATTTTCATATAAATCGATGGCTAATGGAAACTGGAAATTCTGTCCCAATTGCGTTTGATTGATGGTTATCGTAACTTGCTTCTTCACCGGTTCAAAGTTAGTGGTATACAAAACTTTCGGATGTCCATTTCCGTAAAACCATTGATTAAAAAACCAATTTAAATCTTTACCTGTTACTTTTTCTAAAGACAACCTCAATTGGTGCGCTTCTCCCGTTCCGTACTCGTATGTTTTAAGATAATCCGTTAAACCAGCGAAAAAGGCGTCGTCTCCTAAATAATTCCGCAACATGTGCAGAATCATTCCACCTTTGGTGTAAGAAACTCCATCAAACATATCTTCACGATCGTGATAACCGAAACGTACCAAATCTTTAGTCACATTCGCCGGATCTTGAAAATAGGCTCTTGAATCTTTCATCAATTCGTAATCAGCGAGGTCTTTGCCGTATTTATGCTCATTCCAAAGATATTGGGAATAGTTCGCAAAAGACTCATTCACCGTCAAGTTGCTCCAACTTTCGGCCGTAACTAAATCGCCAAACCAGTGGTGAAATAGTTCGTGCGCAATCGTTCCTTCCCAGCGGTTTTCATCAATCAGATCACCAGGTTTCTGTTGTGCAGACTCTTGGTGAAGAACAGCGGTTGTATTTTCCATCGCGCCAGAGACGTAATCTCTAGCGGTCATTTGAGCAAATTTCGACCAAGGATAATCGTAATTTAATCTCTTAGAAAAGAACTCCAACATTTCTGGCGTGTTCCCAAAAATCTGTTTTGCATACGGTTCATATTCTTTTTCTACATAATAATCGACATCGATATTTCTCCATTTATCTTTCACGATGGCATAATCGCCCACGCCCATAAAAAATAAGTACGGCGCATGTTTTTTATCCATTACCCAATGATCGGTACGCAAACCGTTACTTTCTTTGATGGAAGATTTCATTAAACCATTTGATAAAGTCACATATTTATCTGGAACGGTCATGTAGATTTCTTGGGTCGTTTTCTGATTTGGTTTGTCAATGGTTGGGAACCAGGCAGAACTTGCTTCGGTCTCACCTTGCGTCCAAATTTGGGTCGGTTTATCGGTTTCTTTTCCTTGTGCATTCACAAAGTATAAACCTTTCGCATCACTAATTGCAGCGCTTCCTTTTTGAGTTACTTCGTTCGGCCGCGCTGTATATTTAATGTAAACGGTATAATATTGAGTCCGATTATAAGTTTTGTCGAGCTTAATTCTGAGCATATCATTTTTATACTCATATTTCAGCGCAGACCTTGTTCCGTTTTTGTCTAAAGCAACTTCGTGAATCAACATTCCTTTTGCATCAAGCACCAAAGAATCGGTCGAATAAAAATATGGTGCAGCAGTCAGCCATTCTTCGCCACTCATTTGTTCTTTTTCATAATCAAACTTCACTTTGAGTTTGGTATGTTTAAGTTCGGTGGTAAGCGTATGCGTTTGTTGATATATTTCGGTTCTGCCTGAAGTATCGGTTTGTGCATAGATATTTCCCGAGAAGATGATCCCGAGCAAACTAATGGAGATAATTAGTTTTTTCATTTATTTGAGTAAATTTTTAAGGTTTTCTGGATTTCCTTTATTAGGCCAAAATAATAAAACATCAAATTCCTCATCTGAAACTTTTTTAAAGTAGACGGTAATTTGTTTTTTGCCTAAAAGCGCTGATTGTATTTTGGTGTTTTCAAAATATACATGCACAATAATTGCGTCGTCAAGTGTTTGTATAAAATCCTTAATATCATTTTTTAAATGATTAATTTCTTTCTGAGTCCATTTATTCTTTAAATAATTATAAATTTCCTTTAAAGAGTCATGTGCTAAATAAGTGAAAGAAACCTGAATCATTTGAAAATTTGATCTAAGAAATCAGGTGTGTAAAGTGTTTTTTCTTTTTCATCAGACTGCCTCATGCTTTTCTCTAGCAACTGATATTTCAATTCGTCAGATTCTTGAACCACGTATATTTTCTCTTCGTTGATAATTTGAAAATCTTTAATACCTTTTATTTGAGTTAATAGCTTTTTGATAAAAGCTACATCAGCAGATTCGTTTAGGCTAATTTTTAGTTCCATATTTCAGAATTTAATCAAAGGTAAAACAAATTTTGCTCAAGATTTTTTATTAACAAAAGTTTCAAATAGATCATTCACAAAAGATTCATAATCGCCACTTTTTAGTTGTTCTTTGCTTTTGTCAACTGCTTTCTTCAGATCGCTTTCTTCATTTTCGTGATTAATTATTTCGACGGATTTAATGCCTTTAATTTGAATTAATAGTTCGGTCAGTTTACCTAGATCAGCGTTATCTTCGAGATTTATTTTTAATGATTTCATTCTAGAATTAGTAGTATAGATTAAATAAAAGTTACAAAAAAAGTGAAGCTGTTGAACTTCACTCTATTATATTATATAGCAACGGGTGCTTTTATCCCGGGCTCTGGTTCGTAATTTTCTAACGTAAAATCTTCAAAATCAAAATCAAAAATATTTTTGATGTCTGGACAGAGTTTGATGGTCGGTAAAGCTTTTGGCGCGCGCGAAAGTTGCTTATTCACTTGCTCAAAATGGTTATTGTAAATATGAACATCTCCAAAAGTGTGGATATAATCCCCAACTTCCAACTCACAAACCTGAGCAACCATCATTAATAATAGCGCATAACTTGCTATATTAAAGGGAACTCCCAGGAACACATCGGCACTTCTTTGATAAAGCTGAAGCGACAGTTTCCCATCGGCTACATAAAATTGAAAAAGTGCATGACACGGCGCTAAGGCCATGTTGGGAATTTCTGCTGCATTCCAGGCAGAAACAATTAATCTTCGAGAATCTGGATTCTTTTTGATTTGATCAATGACGTCCGAAATTTGGTCAACTATTTTTCCGTCTGCTCCGCTCCAACTTCGCCATTGAGCGCCGTAAACGGGTCCAAGATCACCATTTTCATCTGCCCATTCATTCCAAATTGAAACGCCGTTATCATTCAGATATTTGATGTTGGTATCGCCTTTTAAAAACCAAAGCAATTCATAAATGATCGACTTCAAATGGACTTTCTTGGTAGTTATCATCGGAAATCCGTCTGAAAGATCATACCGCAATTGATATCCGAAAATACTTTTGGTTCCGGTTCCTGTTCGGTCGGTTTTATCAGTTCCTTTATCTAAAATATGTTGAAGTAAATCAAGGTAATTTTGCATGAATAAATAAAAATAAAGTATAGTTAAGCAGAAGTGCTATTATAAAATTAATTAAGAATTTACAAAAATAGAGATTTTAATAGACTTCCAGAATCGTCTGGTTTGAATTATTTAAGTTAATAATTTCTCCTGTTTTCTTTCCTACGAGTTCTTTACTTAATGGACTTTCAGTTGAAATCACAAAGATCTTTTTATCATTAAAAACGATTTCGCCCAATGAAACGGCGATGTAAAATAAACCTTTATCTGTTTGAACCAAACTTCCTAAACCAATAATTTGATGCGGCTTTACGTTCAATAACTTTAAAGAATTCTTGGCATTTATATTTTCATTCAATTGAAATTGAAGATTATTGATCTGTTGCTGAACCATTTCCCTCGACGTTTCATATTTGTCTCCCATTGAACTTTTTGTGTCGTTATTCGACGAGCGGGTTTCACTTATTAAACGCTCTAAGTTTTCAATCTTATCTGAAAGTTTCTGGCGAATGATTTGGAGGATTTCGGCTTTGTTCATTTTCGATCTATTTCTCCATTACAGCGTAACCGCCAATTGGCAAATAAAATTCTTTGTTTTGAGCAAAATCTTTTGTCGGTCCGGTGAAAACATTTTTGAAGGTTCCGGAAACATTTTCGTCATCAATGGTAAAGGAAACATTTTCTTTGGAAAAATTCAAGACGGTCAAAACCTCATCTTTTCCATTTTTACGAACGTAAGCCATTACTTTATCATCTGCAGAAGTTTTTAAGATATGAGTCATTGCCGCAGGATCACCGCCACGAAGAGCAGGATTATTCGTTTTTAAAGTTAACAAGGTTTTATAGAAATCATGCAGTTCATTTTTCCCGGTCCAAGGAATTGCATCCTTTTCAAAAAACTCTAAACGTTTCGTTTTTAATGGTAATTCCTGGCCATTATACATAAGCGGAACGCCATTCCAAGTAATTGAAAAAACGGCTAATGGTAAGGCTAGATCTCCATATTTTTCATATTCAGTTCCATTCCAGGTATTTTCATCGTGATTGCTGGTAAACCAAGCTCGCATCGATCCGTCTCCAATATTAGAATATTTCGTCAGCAGATTTTTTAATTCTGCAAAGGAAATTTTCCCTTCGTTATATTCTTGAGTTTTGTGCATCCACGTCCAGACGTAGCTGGCGTCGAATACTTTTCCATATTCGGGATTGTCGAGTTCATCAAATTCACCTAAAAAAAACAGTGGTTTTATCTTTTCAACTTCTGGTCGCGCTTGCTCCCAGAAATCAACTTCGACCCAACTTGCCAGATCACATCTAAAGCCATCGATATTGGTTTCTTTCACCCAAAATTTCATGGCGTCAATCATGGCCAAACGCAATTGCGGATTAGCGTAATCTAATTCGATAATATCATCCATTCCAGATGCAATTTGAAAATCGTTCGTTTTTGGATCTTTCAGATAATATTCAGGATGTGTTTTGGTCCAAACGTGATCCCAACCCGTGTGGTTCGCAACCCAATCGATCAAAACTTTAAACCCCATTTTATGGGCGGTATCAACCATATGTTTAAAATCTTCCAGTGTACCAAATTCCGGATTAATCGCCGTATAATCTTGCGCTGCATACTGACTTCCTAAAGTTCCTTTTTTATTTTTCTGAGCGATCGGGGTGATAGGCATCAACCACAAAGTTTTTACGCCCATTTCTTTAAGACGCGGCATTTCTTTTTCGAAAGCACGAAAAGTTCCTTCTGGTGTATATTGTCTAATGTTTACTTCGTAGATATTGGTAGTGCGTTTCCACTCGCTGGGTAATTCCATTGTATTGGTGTTAGTTTGGGTCGTACAGGAAATCAATCCTGCCGACAGAATGGCCAAAAAAATAAGTCTTTTCATGGGTTTTGATTAAAAACAAATATATCCTTTTTTATTCAAAACTGAGATGATGAGCACCTTGGTATATGTTGATTACTGATATAAAACAGCATTGTACAAACTCTAAATAATTCATTTTAAAGCAAGAAAAGAAGCCGTCTCAATACTGAGGCGGTTTTTTTTGCTTTTTTATAACTATTTTTTGCTTATTTTATTGGTATTTTGTGTCTTTAAGTATTGATAATCAATGACATGAATACTAATTTCCAGTCTTACAACCAACAACAGAACTGGCTTTTTCCTCCCTCAATTGAAGAGTTGATTCCACAGGATCATCCGGTTCGGATCGTTAATGGGATCATTGAGCAGCTTGATTTAAAATTGCTTATTGAGGAGTACAGTAAAGAAGGTAAGCCAAGTTACCATCCGAAAATGATGCTCAAA
>JBBSRZ010000006.1:0-52345 GCA_038242555.1 Flavobacteriales bacterium
ATTTCTCATCGGGCTCATGGTTCCAGATGTTACTCTTCCGATTTCGTTTCCTTCTGCATCTACGACCAGATAATCATGTCTTGGGATGGCGCGTTCCTGCATTTCAAAGCCCACTAATTTCTTCGTGATTCCGGCTTCTTTCTGTTTTGTAAATCGTTCTTTATCTACAAAATCTTTATCGAATTTCGTGATCCAACCTAATCCTGCTTCCAGGGGAGAAGTCGTATCATCAATATCGTTTCCATACAAACAGAATCCTTTTTCTAATCTTAAAGTATCTCTGGAAGCCAAACCACACGGCGCAATTCCAAATTCTTCACCGGCTTCTATGATTGAATCCCAAAGGTTAACCGCATCTTCATTTTGAAAATAAATTTCAAAACCTCCACTTCCTGTGTAACCCGTATTGGAGATGATAACGTCCGAAACTCCCGCAACCGTTCCCATCGCAAAATGATAGTAAGGCAATTCTGAAAGATTGATATCTGTAATTTTCTGCAATGTTTCAGTCGCTTTCGGACCTTGAATCGCCAACAATGACATTTCATCTGAAGAGTTGGTTAATTTCGCTCCAAACTTTTCATTGTGTTTCGAAATATGTTCCCAGTCTTTATCAATATTAGAAGCGTTAACGACTACGAAGTATTTTTCATCGTTCATTTTATAAACGATTAAATCATCAACAATTCCACCAGAACCGTTTGGCAGACAAGTGTATTGTGCCTTGCCGTCTTCCAGCGTCTCCACATTATTTGTACCTACATATTGCAACAGATCCTTTGCTTCCGCACCTTCTACAAAAAATTGACCCATGTGCGAAACATCAAAAACGCCTACTTTTTCCCTAACGGCAAAATGTTCTTGCGTCACTCCAGCATATTGTACAGGCATATCAAAACCTGCAAAAGGGACCATTTTCGCGCCCAGCGAAACATGTTTATCGAATAAAGGAGTTCTTTTCATATTTTTCTTTTTATAATATTATTTTTTGGGAGCAACTTATCTTTTGCTTCTTAAACGAGTAGATCCCGCTATCCGCTCTATCTTTTTTCGCCACCGCTTTTGCCTTTCCAAAAAAGGATGCCTCTTCTATCGGGGCTAGAATTACTTTCCGTTTCTATTTTGAAAAGTTTTTTAATTACTGTGTAATTGCGTTTTGAGTTTTAAATTCATTCACCATTCACCATTCACCATTCACTTTTACTTAAAGTCGGTCCTTATATTCTCCCAGAATAATTTTAAACCATTCCGTATAATGCTCAGGATTGGATTCCATTTCTTGATCCAAAGTTTCCATGGTAATATATTTTACCTCGGAAACTTCTTCCTCATTCAAAGAAAAAGCGCCATTGTAAGTTCCGGTAAAAACATGGTCTAACTCATGCTCCCAAAGATTTCCACCCACATCTGCTTTATAAATGAAGTGAAATTTTGGAGTTAACTCCATGCCTTCAATACCTAATTCTTCTTTTAATCTTCGCTGTGCAGCTTCTAGATAAGTTTCATTAACTCTTGGGTGTGAACAAACAGCGTTGGTCC
This sequence comes from Flavobacteriales bacterium, assembly GCA_038242555.1. Taxonomy (GTDB): domain Bacteria; phylum Bacteroidota; class Bacteroidia; order Flavobacteriales; family Weeksellaceae; genus Kaistella. Next base: position 1,540 of record JBBSRZ010000006.1, read on the forward strand.
ATTGATTTGGGGAGTGATATTTTTCAGCGGCTCTTTTCTGTAAAAGAACTTCTCCCTTATCATTAAACAAAAAAACCGAAAATGCACGATGCAAAATTCCGTTTTCATGTGCCTGCATTTTATCCATCAAACCGAGCACTTCATCTTTCTCTGAGATTAAAACTACTTGTTCTTCCATCCTCACAAAATTAAGATTAATATATCTATTGGGAAAACATTTTAAGTTCATTTAACCCTTTAAAAATGGTGAACTTTAATAGGTGGTTTTTGGGTTTATGAAAATCATTTATGAATCTTAATTTCAATTATCTGTCCCTTTCACACCATGTAGCTAGTTTTTTAATTTATCATAAAAAGACGCATTGTTGAGTACGTCATATTGCCTTGAAAAAATCTTTTATTTATTTGCTAACAGATTTCTAATTTCGGTGAGTAATTCAACTTCAGTTGGACCGGCAGGCGGTGGTGCTGGCAATGGCTTCTGCATTTTATTTGCGGCCTGGATCAGGAGAAATAATACTACAGCAATGCACAGAAAACTAATAACGGAGGATAGAAAATTTCCGTAGGTAACGCCATTCCAGGATAATTTAGCAATATCTTCTGCTCCTGCTGCTTGCAGAGCGGGATTAAGGAGCAAAGGAGTGATCACGTCTTCTACCAAAGATGAAACGATTTTTCCGAACGCTGCACCAATTATGACTCCGACTGCCAAGTCCATTACGTTTCCTTTAAAAGCAAACGATTTAAATTCAGTTATGATTCCCATGAAATTTTAATTTTTAGAAAAGTAAAAATAGAGAATTATTCTGATCTGTCGTTAATCTCGTTTTATTATCGTGGACCAACCACATGCTTACGAAATCGATATTTTTTGTAAATTTATTTACTACAATATAATATCATGATGAAAATATTTACCGCCTCACAAATTAAAGAATGGGACGAAGATACAATTCTTGAGCAGGGAATTTCATCTCTACAATTAATGGAAAGAGCGGCCAACGTATGTGCAAAATGGATCGTTGAAAATTTTGATCTTAATTATTCTGTAGTTGTTTTTTGTGGAAACGGCAATAATGGGGGAGATGGTTTCGCTATCGCAAGATTTTTATTTCAGAAAGGTTATGACGTTAACTTATTTGTTGATCCAACTAAGACCTTCAGCGAAAACGCATTAATCAACTTTAAAAAATGTAAAGAAATTTCTGGAATCCAAATTTTTAATTTCGACCAAGTCAGTGCTTTTAAATTTGAAGAAAATACGATCATCATCGATGCGCTTTTCGGAACTGGACTTAATCGAAAAACTGAAGGGAAATTCGCAGAAATTATCAAATATTTAAATGATGTCAAACGTACAAAAGTATCGATCGATATTCCTTCAGGTTTAATGACAGACATAATTACAGAAAAAAGTGCAGTTGTTTTTAAAGCAGATCATACGCTGACCTTTCAAACTTGGAAAAGATCTTTGTTGCATCCAGAAACAGGAAGATTTGGGGGAAAGGTGCATGTCCTCAATATTGATTTGAGTGACGAGTTTCAGACAAAAGAATTCTCAAATTATTTCGTCATTGATGATATAATGATTAAGAAAATTTATCAACCTAGAAAGGAATTTTCACACAAAGGAACTTACGGCTCAGTTACAATTATTGCTGGCAGTTATGGTAAAATGGGTGCAGCCGTTATCGCAACGAAAGCCGCTTTAAGATCGGGCAGTGGACTGACTTTTATTCTGGCTCCAAATTGCGGATATAACATTATACAAACTACCTCTCCTGAAGCCATGTTTATAAATGGCGGAGAAAATGAGTTAAGCAATTTCTGCGTTGAAGATGATAGTGTATTTGGGATTGGACCAGGAATCGGAACAAGTCAAATTACGAGCAAAACTTTTCTTCAGTTCCTCAAAAAACAGACAAAACCTGTAGTAATAGACGCTGATGCTTTAAATATAATTTCACAAAATCCATCTTATTTTAAATTTATACCAGAAAATTCTATTTTTACTCCACATCCAAAAGAATTCGAACGGCTTTTCGGAAAAACAGAAAATTCATTTGAACGTCTAGAACCCGCGCGTCAAAAAGCGGAAGAATTGCAAATCATCATTGTTTTGAAAGATCACCACACCCAAGTAATTATGCCAGACGGCAGCGTATTTTATAATATCACCGGAAATTCCGGAATGGCGAAAGGTGGGAGTGGCGATGCTCTGCTTGGAATTATTACCTCACTTCTGGCGCAGAACTATTCTCCTCAAAACGCAGCCATATTTGGCGTCTGGTTGCATGGCAAAGCAGGAGATTTTGCTGCGGAAAAATTTTCTAATGAAGCGATGCTTCCTTCTGATCTAATTAATGAATTGGGTAATGTATTTAAATCTTTACAATAAAAAATCCCTCCAAGTAACTGGAAGGATTAGTGTTTTGTTAAGGCAGAATTTATTCAGGTTTTCCGTTTTGTTCTTCGGTAATCACATTCTTTTTAGAATACCACATAAATCCAAGTCCAATCAGAATTAGTGGAATAGAAAGCACCTGCCCCGTATTTAAAATTCCTATTGTGATTTTTTCTACTCCTTGTGGTTCTTTTAGGAATTCCACCAAAAAGCGGATGGACCAAAGTACTGCAAAGAAAAATCCGAAAAGCCAACCTTGCTGGTATTTTTTCTTAGTGTATCGGTAAATAACCCACAATAAGATGAACAGCAGGAAATAACCACCTGCTTCAAAAAGTTGGGTTGGATAGCGCGGAACGATTGCTCCGTATTCTGTACTTTGCTGTGGAAATAAGATCGCAAACGGAGAGTTTTCTGGTGCAGGTTTACCAATAATTTCAGAATTAAAAAAGTTTCCCATTCTTATAAATAGTCCTGCTAAAGCAATCGGAATCCCCACACGGTCAAATACCCAAAGTGGGTTTTTCTTAATTATTTTTAAACTGTAATACAGGGTGGTTAAAGGTAACACAATGGCCGCACCGTGACTTGCCAGGCCTGCAAAACCAGTAAATTCAAATTCAGGTTTTGTCCGAATTGGTAAAAAGACCGACCAGAAATCTTGCTGAAAAAGTTCCGGCTGGTAAAAAATAACGTGTCCTAATCTCGCTCCGTAAATGGTGCCAATTAACGTAATAATAAAAAGTGGCTCCACATATTTTGTGTCTACATGGTCTATTGTATACATCTTAGTCATCAGGAAATAACCTAGACCAAAACCGAGAATAAACATTAAACTATAGTAATGTAAAGTTATTGGTCCTAAATGAATTCCTGTAGAGGGATCCCAGGTTGAGTATAAAAAAGTTAGCATAGTATTTTATTCAAAAAATTTAATTGTATTTAATGTTTGCAATTTGGTGGAACAGGATCATAACCTTCTCCGCCCCATGGGTTGCATCTTGCAATCCTTTTACTACCTAACCACAAACCTTTAACCGGACCATGAACATTTAATGCTTCGATCATATAATGAGAGCAGGTTGGTTCGTAGCGACAACTATTCGGCAATAAAGGGGAGATGAACCATTGATAAAATCTTATCAGGATAACCAAAGGAAAATTGATGATTTTTTTGACCATTGCCTTGCAAAAATAACTAAATAGTTTAAATTTGTTCTAAGTTTCTATGTAAACTTAATTCTGCAGCTTTTCTATACTGTTAAACTTTCAAAATATAAACCTTGAACTCTAACACGCCTCTCGCCGAGAAATTACGACCAAAAACTCTAGATCAGGTTTTGGGGCAAGAACATTTAACGGGAGAAAACGGACCGATCCGAAAAATGTTAGAGAATGATACTTTGAATTCTTTGATTTTCTGGGGACCGCCCGGAACGGGTAAAACGACTTTGGCCGAAATTATTTCAGAAACTTCTGGTCGAAAATTTTATAAACTTTCAGCCGTTTCCAGTGGTGTAAAAGATATTCGTGAAGTAATTGATGATGCTAAAAAGCAAAATCTTTTTTCTGGTAAATCGCCGATTTTATTCATTGATGAAATTCACCGTTTTAATAAATCCCAACAGGATTCTTTATTGCACGCCGTAGAAAAAGGTTGGGTGGTATTGATGGGTGCAACCACAGAAAATCCTAGTTTTGAAGTTGTTTCAGCGTTACTTTCTCGCTCTCAGGTTTATGTGTTAAAAAGTTTAGATTACGAAAAATTAGAGGAATTGATCGACATTTCTTCTGAAAGATATAATCAAGATAACAAGTCCAGGTTCATTATAAAAGATAAAGAAGCAATTATTCAATATTCTGGTGGTGATGCTAGAAAGTTAATTAATGCGGTAGAAAATGTCCTCAATCAGTTCAAAAATTCTGATAAAAAGGAAATTAATAACGAAGATGTGTTGTCGGTCTTACAAGAGACAATGGCGCTCTACGATAAAAACGGGGAGCAACATTATGATATCATTTCCGCCTTCATCAAATCGATGCGTGGATCCGATCCAAATGGTGCAGTTTATTGGCTTGCAAGAATGTTAGTCGGTGGCGAGGATATTAAATTTATCGCAAGACGAATGGTTATTTTAGCTTCGGAAGATATTGGTTTGGCTAATCCAAACGCTTTGGTGATGGCAAACACGTGTTTTCAAGCAATAAATATGATCGGTAATCCCGAAGCAAGAATTATTCTAAGTCAAACCGCAGTATACTTAGCGGTTTCTCCGAAAAGCAATTCTACTTATTCAGCCATTAATGAAGCAATTTCTAATGTTAAAAAAACTGGAAATCTTCCTGTTCCTTTACATTTGAGAAATGCGCCGACAAAATTAATGAAAGATCTCGATTACGGTAAAGATTATGCGTACGCTCATTCACATGAAGGGAATTTTGTTGATTTAGAATTTCTGCCGGAAGAATTAAAAGGGACTTCTTTCTATAAACCCGGAGATAACTCGACGGAAAATAAAATTGCAGACCAACTCAAAAAGAAATGGAAAGAGAAATATTGACGTAACGCCTGTTAATTTCAATTACTTTAAAGCAAAAAAAATCCGCACAGATAGTACGGATTATATTTAGAAAAAAAGTTTTTATAAATCTTCAGTTAGTTTGCAGAGAGTGTAATTTCTGGCATTCCATAGATTAATGATTTTGCACGAACTCTTACGATCTTCTTAATGTAGTCTAAATCTTTCGCCTCATTTAGAGTCATATCTTTAAATTCGTAGATTTTTACTACTTTATTATCTTCAAAAGATTGAGTCACATTTCTTAATTCCTCCTCACTTTTTACAGAAACGCTCGTGATCAAATGATCTGGAGCAATTTTCACCACTGCTTTTTGAGGATTAAATAGTCTCATCAAGAAATTTCTTTTCAGTTCCGGCGCATTGTTTTGGTCGGTTCTGTAAATAATATAATCTTGGTTGCTGATTCCTGATTTTTCTATTCCTGCGGAAACTTCTTTAATGTTTTCTTGACTTGGGAAAAGACCAACAATCGTGTAATTCATGACAAAATGTTTTAGTTGTTAAATTCTAGGCAAATATACCGCTGAATTATCTGATAAACTCATTAAAAGAATATATTGACGTATAGTTGATAAAACTCAGGTTAATTATTATTAATATGATAATGAAGAAAATTTTTTGGTTGCTTTAATGTTCCTAAAATCTTATATTACCGCTTCACAAATTTTAAAACTAAACGATACATGAATATTATACTAGCCTCAACTTCTACACTGTTCGGTGGAAAATATTTAGGATACATAAAAACTGAAATCAAAGAATTATTTTCTGGAATCGATGAAATTGTTTTTATCCCTTTCGCAAGACCAGGCGGAATTTCGCATGATGATTACACCAAGAAAGCAAAAGAATTCTTTGCTCAACTTAATATAAACGTGAAAGGTTTGCATGAATTTGAGGATCAATCAACTGCTGTAAATGAGGCCAAAGGATTTTTCACCGGTGGTGGAAACACTTTTTTGTTGGTGAAAACTTTACATGAGCATAATTTGATGACTCTTTTAGCAGAAAACGTTAAATGCGGAAAGCCCTATTTTGGTACAAGCGCTGGCTCTAATATCGGCGGTTTGAATATGAAAACGACGAACGATATGCCGATCGTTTATCCGCCGAGTTTTGAATGTATGGGTTTAGTTCCTTTCAATATTAATCCTCATTATCTAGATCCAAATCCAGATTTACACCATAATGGCGAAACTCGGGAAACTCGTATTCAGGAATTTCTAACTCAAAATGAAACCAAAGTGATCGGACTTAGAGAAGGTAATTGGATTCGAAAAATCGGAAATAAAATTACCGTAGAAGGAAATGAAAAAACCCGAATTTTTGAAAAAAATAAAGAGCCGTACGAAATAGAATCCGGAACGGAATTGTAAATTATTCTAGCCAGTTTTCGGTGATCAATTCCATTAAAAAATCCGGACATTTTACTACTTTATTTAGTTTAGAATCTAAGAAAAATAACGTCGTTTTTGCCTCGGTAATTTTTTGTTTAGAAGGATTATAAATTTCATATTCAAATTCTATTCTAACCCCCGGAATTTTTTTAATGTACGTATGAATTTCAAGATTCTGATCATACATTGCTGGTTTTATATACTTAATGCTAAATTCCGAAACCGGGAGCCAAATTCCTTGCTGTTCGATCTCTTCATACGGCAGTCCGAGTTGGCGAAAAAGTTCAACACGGGCAACTTCGAAATAGGTTGCGTAGTTGCCATAATAGACGTATTTCATCGGGTCGGTTTCGGCGTAACGTACTCTAAGAGTGTGAGTTGTATGTATCATCTTAAGTATTAAATTAATCATACAAATATATTTCTAATTAATCAATAGGACAAAGATTTTTTTTTCAATTTTTAAAAGGAGATATTTGTCTTCCCGTCAAAATTAACAAGCGAAGGAAAAATTGCAGCACGAAAATGGATGAAAATTTAACTATAATTTGGGAAAAATGTCTTCAGTTTATGAGGGATAACCTCAACGCAGCAGAAGACAATACAGACCTAAAAAAACTCGAGAATTCTTTCGATTTGTTGTTTGACAATGTGCAACCTGTGTCATTAGTAAGTAACAATTTGACCTTGTTAGTTCCCAGCGATTTTTACAAAGAATATATAGAGGATAATTATCTTTCCCTCCTTTCTGCAGCACTCAAAAAAAACATTGGTAGAGGAGTAAAACTTTGGTATTCTGTGATGGAAAATAAACCATCTGGCCAAGAAAAACCGATCACGATGAATGTGAAAGGCAAAAGCATTCCGACACCAAAAATGCAAGAAACTTTACCTCCTTCTTTTTCTGCGAACGTCATCAATCCATTTGTCGTTCCGGGAATGAAAAAAATTAATATTGATTCTAACCTAAAAGCAGATTTTTCTTTTGATAATTATGTAGAAGGCGAAAGCAATAAATTTGCTTCTACCGTGGCGAAATCAATTGCTAAAAGACCTGGAGCAACTGCCTTTAACCCTTTGTTTTTATATGGAGGTTACGGTGTTGGAAAAACGCATTTGGGACACGCCGTTGGTCTAGAAGTGAAAAATTCTTACCCCGAAAAAGTTGTTCTTTATTTATCATCGGAGAAGTTTATTCAGCAATTCGTTTCTGCCGCCAAGGCTCATAAGCAAACAGAATTTGCAAATTTCTACCAGATGGTTGATGTTTTAATAATTGATGATATCCAATTCTTATCCGGCAAAAAATCTACTCAAGACAGTTTCTTCCATATTTTCGATTATCTGCACCAAAATGGAAAGCAGATCATACTTACGTCCGACAAAGCGCCGGTTGATATTTTAGATATTCAGGATCGTATTGTTTCCCGTTTCAAATGGGGACTTTCAGCCGAAATTAAATCTCCAGATTTTGATACTCGTCGTAAAATAATTGTTGATAAACTAAGCCGCGACGGAATTGTTTTAACCGAAGATATGCTGGATTACCTGGCGTCTGAAGTGAAAACCAACGTTCGTGAACTGATCGGTGTGATTAATTCAGTGATTGCATATTCGACCATCTACAAGTCAGATTTATCGTTGGAACTCCTGAAGGAAACGATCAGCAAGATTGCTGCAAATCAGAAAAAGATCATCAATATTCCTTATATCCAGGAAGTGGTTTGCGAATATTTTGGAATTGAAAGAGAGCAACTTCTTTCTAAAACTCGTAAAAGGGAAATTGCGTTACCACGACAGTTGGCGATGTATTTTGCAAAAGAATTCACCAACGCAACCTTCAACAAAATTGGTGAAGAAATGGGCGGGAAAGATCATTCAACCGTAATGTACGCTTGTGATACAATTAAAGATGTTTCTAAAATTGATAAAGAGATCAAAAAATATGTTAAGGAATTAACAGAGAAAATTAAACAGTAAAAGGTTTTTTACATCGATTATATAAAAGGAGTTTTTTTTTAAAATTCCTTTTTTTATTTGTATTTTGCCTCCTTATAAAAAATGAAGTATGAAAATTTTAATGGTTTGCCTGGGAAATATTTGTAGAAGTCCGCTGGCGGAAGGAATATTACAGTCGAAACTTCCAGCTGATTTTATTGTAGATTCTGCGGGAACAATCGATATGCACGAAGGTAAGAATCCAGATCACCGTTCCATTGCAACAGGAAAGAATTATAATATCGATATTTCTCAACAACAGTCAAAGCATTTTTCTGAGCAAGATTTTGATGAATATGACCGCATTTATTGCATGGATCGTAATAATCTAAAAGACGTTTTAGCCTTGGCGACGACCCAAAGTCAAAGAAATAAAGTTTCTCTAATTTTAGAAAATAACCAAGAAGTTCCCGATCCTTACTGGAGTGAAATGCCTGAATTTGACAGCGTATATCACCTTTTGGATAAGGCGTGCGACAGAATTGCAACTGAACTTAAAACTGTAGATTAATTGGCAAGACTTTCGTAAACAACTCCGCTTTCTAAAATTGTAATTATTACTTATATTCAAAATAAATTTCCAACGCTTATGCTATTTCTTATTCCCGCTTATATTTCAGAAAACTCACCGATTGATTATTTCGCGCCTGCGATCAAAGAATATATCTTGAAAACCGATTATTTTTTTGTCGAAAATGAAAAGACGGCTAGGAAAATTATCAAGTTTTTTGCTCCAGAAAAAAAGCAAGCGGATTTGAAATTATTTTTATTAGATAAAAATACAGAAAGGAAAGATTTGCAAGACGCCCAAATGCTCATGGTAAAAGGACAGGATTTCGGCTTGCTTTCAGAAGCTGGCTTACCCTGTATTGCCGATCCCGGAAACTTGATGGTGAAGTGGTGTCATGAAAATGCTGTGAAGGTAATTCCTATAAATGGGCCTTCTTCGATTATTTTGGCTTTAATTGCTAGCGGGTTTAATGGACAGGAATTTTCATTTCATGGTTATTTACCAATTGAAAAAACGGAACGGAAATCTAAAATTAAATGGCTCGAAAATCAAGTTATAAATACGGGCTATTCACAAATCTTTATGGAAACGCCTTATCGAAATAATCCACTTTTTGAGGATTTGTGTAAAGTCTTGGCTCCGAGTACTAAACTTTGTATTGCCGCAAATATTAATGATCCTGCCGATGAGTTTATTAGAACTTTGACCATCAAGGATTGGCAAAAAAACAAACCCGAACTGCATAAAATTCCCGCGGTATTTGTTTTGGGTAAATAAACTTTAACAACCATTAACACGGGTTTAGCACTAATTTTGATTGGACATTTCAAAATAAATTATTATGTCAGAAAAAAAATTAGCAGGAATCTGGATGGATGGTGAAAACGCTACAGTAGTTAAAAATCACGATATCGAATCAGCATATAAATTCTTTCTTTGTGATCCTGTAAAAAGAGAAGTTCAGCACGGTAACTCCAATGAGAAGAACGCCAACAACGTAGAACAAACCAATACTGTGAAATATTTCAAAGATTTGGAGAATTTAATTACCAACACGCAAGAGTTGTATTTAACTGGAACTGGTCAGATCCAGGAACAATTTAAGAATCACTTAGCAGAAACTGCACAATTCAAGAACTTAAAAGTTACGTTGGATACGGACCAAAAAATGAGTCCAGAGGAAGTTTTAGAAAAAGTAAAATCGCATTTCAACGCGTAGTTATTTTTTTATATATACTCAAACCGAAAATTAATTTTCGGTTTTTTTTATGCTTAAAATTAATATATAATGTTCATTTTGATGACTCTCAGCGTATTCCCCACAGAGTAAATTGATCTTTCTCACTAGTATACGAATTTATTACTCAGAAGTACAGATTCTTTCAATTCATTGCCAGATTTATATCTGAACATTTTTATTGACCTGGATTCCTTTTAAAATTTGCTTATTTTTGGCAAAATTTAATTTCAATGAAAGATTTAATGGGGCAGGCGATTTGGGATTTTTATCATGATAACAGTCCTGAAAATTTGTTAACAGAAACTTCTATTTCTGAAATGGATGATTTGCCTGTAGATTATCTTTTTCGAGGTTTCGATGAAATGAATTTAATCGAGCAAAAAGCTTTGGAATTATCCACTGGCAAAGTTTTAGATATTGGGGCCGGAGCGGGATCCCACAGTTTATATCTTCAAAATGAAAAAAAATTAGAAGTTTTAGCGTTAGATTTCTCCCCGAAATCAATTGAAGTTTGTCAACTGCGTGGCGTTAAAAATACAGTTTGTGCGGACATGCTTGAGTTTTCGGGAGAAACATATGATACCATTTTATTGTTGATGAACGGAACCGGCATTTTTCAAAGTCTTGATAAAATTGATTTATATTTAGAAAAACTTTATTCTTTATTAAATGAAAATGGTCAAATTCTCATTGACAGCACGGATATTTTGTATATGTACGATCGCACTGACGACGGTGGAATTTTAGTTCCATCCGAACATTACTATGGTGAAGTGGATTATTTCATCCATTATAAATTGGACACCGAAAAACCCATCAAATGGCTTTATTTAGATTTTGAAACCTTAACTCGAGCAGTTGAAAATAATGGTTTTAAAATTGAAAAAATATTACAGGAAGAAGATTCTTTTTTGGCAAGATTAACGAAAAAAGACCTGAACTAACATTCAGGTCTTTTTTATAAATTGTTTGAATTAATTATCCAATTTCTACCCCGTTCTCAACTTCTTGTTCAGGAGTTACGAACACTAATTTTCCTTGTGCGTTATTGGTTAAAAGCAACATTCCTTGAGATTCAATTCCGCGAATTTTACGTGGCGCAAGATTTAATAGAATCATGACTTGTTTGCCCACACATTCTTCCGGCGTAAAACTTTCTGCAACCCCAGAAACTACCGTTCTAACATCAACGCCAGTATCTACAGAGAATTTCAATAATTTATCTGCTTTCTCTACTTTTTCTGCAGTTAATATCGTCGCAGTTCGTAAATCTATTTTAGTAAAATCATCAAATTGAATTTCTTCTTTCATCGGGTTGGCTTTAGGATTTGTTTTTTTATTAGATTCTTTAGTATTTTCTAATTTCTGAATTTGAAATTCAATCGTTTCATCTTCAATTTTTGAGAATAATAATTCTGCTGGATTAATTTGATGTCCAGTTTTAATTAAGACTTTTTCGTTTTTAAGGTCTTTCCAATTCATTTGAGAAACATTAAACATTTTCTGTAATTTCTCTGCACTGAAAGGAAGGAATGGCTCACATATTTGGGCTAAACCAACTGCTATTTGAGCGGCAACAAAAAGAGATTGTGCGGCTTTTTCCGGATTGTCTTTAATAGTTTTCCAAGGTTCTTCAATCTGAAGATATTGATTTCCGAAACGCGCCAAATTCATCATTGCGGTTAAAGCATTTCTGAATTCATAATGTTCTAAGAAATTTTCAACTTCGGTTGCTGCTTTCGTGACTTCCCGAAGTTCCTCTGCATTTTCATTTCCGGCTGGGATAATTCCGTCATAATATTTATGAATAAGAACAGCAACTCTATTAATGAAGTTCCCAAAGATCCCAACCAATTCTGAATTGTTTTTGGTTTGGAAATCTTTCCAGGTGAAATTATTATCTTTTGTTTCCGGTGCCGAAGAGAGTAGTGCGTAACGCAAAACATCTTGCTGTCCTGGGAATTCTTCAATATATTCGTGAGCCCAAACTGCCCAGTTTCTGGACGTTGATATCTTATCGTTTTCTAAATTTAAAAACTCAAAAGCAGGAACATTGTCCGGCATCATATAATCGCCATGCGCTTTCATCATCGCAGGGAAAATAATGCAATGAAATACGATATTATCTTTTCCGATGAAATGGACTAAGTCAGTATTCTCATTCTGCCAATAATCTTTCCAGTCTTTTCCATTTTTTTCTGCCCATTCCTGAGTGAAAGAAATGTAACCGATCGGCGCATCAAACCAAACATAAAGTACTTTACCTTCTGCGTTAGGAAGTGGAACAGGAACGCCCCAATTTAAATCTCTTGTCATTGCTCTTGGTTTCAGACCATCGGTTAACCAAGATTTTACTTGTCCATGAACATTAGGTTTCCAATCGTCTTTATGTCCTTCGATAATCCATTCGTTCAAGAAATCTTCGTAATCATTTAAAGGTAGATACCAATTTTTGGTTTCCTTTAAAACTGGAACATTTCCGCTTAACATTGATTTTGGATTGATCAATTCTGAGGGAGAAAGAGTGGACCCACATTTTTCGCACTGATCACCGTAAGCATTTTCGTTGCCACAATTTGGGCAAGTTCCCACGATATAACGGTCGGCTAAAAATTCACCGGCTTGTTCATCAAAATATTGTTCGGAAACGTCTTCGGTAAACTTTCCTTTATTATATAAGGTCTTGAAGAAATCCTGACTTACGTCGTGATGTCTTTTTGAAGTTGTGCGCGAATATTCATCAAATGAAATTCCTAGATCCGAGAAAGATTTTTTGATGATTTCATGGTATTTATCGACAATGTCTTGTGGAGAAACGCCCTCTTTTTTTGCACGAATAGTAATGGGAATTCCGTGTTCATCTGAACCACAAATAAAAGCGACGTCTTTTCCTAACCTTCTTTGAAATCTCGCATAAACATCTGCCGGGATATAAACTCCAGCCAAATGACCAATGTGAACTGGTCCGTTTGCGTACGGCAAGGCAGCCGTGATCATCTTTCTATCTGACATAAATGTTGTCTAATTTTTAGCAAATATAAGTGATATCGAACGGATTTGAAAATTGCAGATATATATATTAGAAAGTGCATCAAAAATTTTAGTTTGAAGAACTTTAACAATATTAACATGCTTTTTTGCTAAACATTTGTTTGGGATTTCGTTAAAATCTATGAGTGTAAAGGTAATTATCGATAATATCAGCATATTGACTTTTAGGCATTTAAAGAATCTCCGATAATTTTGTTATGATTGTTATCACGAATAATTAACATCTTGTCAAAAAAATTTATGATAACTCAAAAATTAGGTAAATTGCATCGCTCCCCTAAAGTGAGCCTAATAATCCGAATATTAATCCATAAATTTTATTTTTGTGAGAAACTATACTAAAGTATTGAAAATTGCGCCCGCCTTTTTATTGGCCGGCTCAATGTTGCATGCACAAACCACCGACACTGTTAAAACTGCCGAAATTGAGCAAGTAGTTTTGATTGGTTATGGAAAGCAGAAGAAAGAAGATCTTACGGGATCTATTGCTTCTATTACCTCCAAAGACTTTAATCCGGGATCTACCTCAGCAGATCAGTTAATTCAAGGTAAAGCACCAGGTGTAACGGTTACAGGAAATGGAGGAAATCCAGGTTCTGGGGCTACGATCAGAATTAGAGGAGGCGCATCTTTAACGGCGAAGAATGATCCATTAATCGTGATCGACGGAATACCGATGGATTTTGGTGGATTAAGTGGAGCTTCAAATGCGTTGGCTTTGATCAATCCAAATGATATCGAATCTTTTGATGTTTTAAAAGATGCCTCAGCGGCGGCGATTTATGGTAACAGAGCGTCTAACGGGGTGATCTTAATTACGACTAAAAAAGGATCTTCTGGACGAGTTAAAGTGAATTTCTCTACAAACATGTCGGTTTCTACAAAAATGGGAACTCAAAATGTTTTAACTGCAGATGAATTTAGAACTTTTGTTTTAGAAAACGCCACCCAACAGAAATACAAGGATATGTTAGGAACTGCTAATACCAATTGGCAAGACCTTATATATCAAGAAGCGTGGGGAACTGATAATAACGTGGCAATTACCGGTGGAATTAAAAAATTACCTTACCGTTTATCTTTAGGTTATACTGAGCAAAATGGTATTGTAAGAACGAATGAATTCAGAAGAACTTCTGCTGGTTTAAATTTAACACCGAAGTTTTTTAACAATCATTTAAGTGTTACTGCCAACTTAAAAGGAACGATGACTGAAAATCGTTTTCCGGCTGGAGTGATTGGAGCAGCACAGTTTTTTGATCCTACGCAAGGAGTTTATGATTACAGCGCGCAAGGAGACCAAGTCAACAATTATTATGAATGGTTTTTAAATCCGACTAATATTAATGTGAACTCGACAAGAAATCCAATTGCCTCTTTATATGGTAGACGAGATGTTTCTACGGTATTCCGTGGGATTGGAAATTTACATTTAGATTACAAATTGCATTTCCTGCCAAATTTACATTTTAATGTTGTAGGAGGTTATGATTATCAAAAAGGTAACGGCGCAGTTACAGAATATCCAGGTTACGGTGGTGTTTTGGCTTCTGGAGATGTGAGTACAAGAAGAGATTACACTCAAGAAAAAACCAACAAATTGTTAGAAACATATTTAAATTATGTAAAAACGATTTCAGCAATTGACACTAAGGTTGATTTATTAGCCGGTTATTCTTACCAGCAGTTTCATGATACAGTTCCATCTGCGGAAACTTTTTATGGAAATCCTGCCAGAGATTCTAAGCCAACTAACGATTATGAAGGTAAACTAACTTTACTAGGTTTTTATGGTCGAGGAATTTTCACGATTGCAAACAAATATATCTTAACAGGATCAGTTAGAAGAGATGCAACTTCAAGATTTTACAACGGAACAGATCTAAAAAATAACTGGGGAACATTTTATGCTGCTTCTGGAGCATGGAAAATTAAAAACGAAAGTTTCTTAAAAGACTCCAATGTTATTTCTGATTTAAAATTGAGAGCAGGTTGGGGAGAAACAGGACAACAAGAAGTAGGAGGTTATTATAACTCATTTGCTTCTTATAACGTTTCTCAATCTACAGCCCAATACGGTTTCGGAGATCAGTTCTATTTTATGTACAGACCTTCTCAATATAATCCAAACTTAACGTGGGAAACTACGGAGACAATTAATGCAGGATTGGATTTTGGTTTTTGGAGAAATAGAGTAAGTGGATCCATTGATTGGTTCAAAAAAAATACGAGAGATTTATTAGCGGAAGTTCAAGTTCCGGGAGGTGAGTTCAGTAATAAAAACATTAAGAATATTGGCCAGATGGAAACTGACGGTTACGAATTCTTAATTAATGTGAATCCAATTAAAACAGAAGACTTCAATTGGGATTTCAGTTTTAACGTTGCGCATTATAATCCAAAAGTTACTCAGTTTGATGATGTGGCAGAAGGTTACATTATTCAGCAAGGAGGAATCGCTGGTGGAGTTGGAAATACAGTTCAAGGACACAGCGTTGGATACACTCCATTTAGCTTTTTGGTTTACCAACAAACTTACGATGGTGCAGGAAAACCACTAGAAGGAGTTTATGTAGATAGAAATGGCGACGGAAAAATTGACGTTAGTGATAAATATTTCTACCAATCGACAACTCCAGATGCAACTTTCGGCTTCTCTACCAAATTCAGATTTAAAGATTGGGATTTATCAACTTCTCTTAGAGCAGTTATAGGGAATTATGTTTATAATAACTTTAATTCTCAATCAAATGTTCAGAGTATTGCAACTAATGATTATTTGCAGAACATCTCTAGCACAACTGCGAATTACGGATTCAAATCTCCACAATATTGGAGTGATGCGTTTGTAGAAGATGCTTCATTCTTAAGAATGGATAATTTAACTTTAGGATATAACTTCGGAGATATCTTTAATAAAGGAAGTAACCTAAGAGTGTTCGGAATGGCGCAAAATGTATTTGTAATAACAGATTACACCGGCGTTGATCCAGAGATTTTTGGAAATATTGATAACGGATTTTATCAGAGACCAAAAGTATATTCGTTAGGATTAAACTTACAATTTTAATAAATAACAAAAATGAAAAATTTCAGAATAAAAAATATTTCCCTAGCAGTTGCCCTAATCGGCGCTTCTTTTACGATGACTTCTTGTATTGATGATTTAAGACAAGAACCAATCACAGAAGTTACCGCTGCAAGTCTCTATAAAGATTTTGGAAATTACAAAAACCTGTTGGCAAAATTGTACGGAGGTTTAGCAGTTGGTGGACAAGAAGGTGGTGATGGTCTAGGTGACATTGCAGATATCGATGGTGGTTTCTCTAACTATATGAGATTGCTTTATATCATGCAAGAAGTTACGACAGATGAAGCCGTGCTTGGTTGGAATGACGGAACATTACCTGAATTTCACAAAATGACGTGGACGCCGAGTAATGAATTCAACAACGCGATGTATTATAGATTGTATACAGAAATTGCTTTCTGTAATGAGTTTATTAAAAATACAACCGATGAGATGTTGAGTCAAAACAGTATTTCGGGAGCGAATTTAGATGAAGCGAAAGTAATGCATGCGGAAGCGAAATTTATTAGAGCACAATCATATTACCACTTACTAGATCTTTATGGCAATGTTCCTTTTGTAGATGAATCTACGTTCGGGACTTTACCTAAACAAATCTCCAGAGCAGAACTTTTCAAATATGTTGAAAGCGAATTAATCGAAGCTTCTGAACAGTTGAAAGCGCCAAAAGCAAATGAATATGGACGTTTAGACAAAGCAGCAGCGTGGACTCTTTTATCAAGACTGTATTTGAATGCGAAAGTGTACACTGGCGCAGAAAGAAATGCAGAAGTTATTGCTAACACAGAAAAAGTGATCAGTGCTGGTTATACTTTGAATGATAAATATGCCAATTTATTCTTGGCTGATAATCACTTGAATAATCCAGAAAATATATTCTCTATCGTTTATGATGGTTTAAGAACTCAAACGAATGGTGGAACGACCTTTATGGTTCATGCTGCTATCGGTGGAACTATGGATCCTGCTGCCTTTGGAGTGAACGGAGGTTGGGGTGGTCTTAGAACAACCAAAGCATTCTTCAATAAATTTGAAACTAATGATGTAAGAGGTCGTTTTTACAAAGACGGACAAACTTTAGAGATCAATGATTTAGGAAACTTTAATGATGGTTATGCTTTTATCAAGTATAAAAACATTAAAAGTAACGGAGCAGATGGCGCGCATGACAACTGGGTAGAAACAGATTTACCGGTTTACAGATTAGCAGATGTGTACTTAATGTATGCTGAAGCAGTTGTAAGAGGTGGCGGCGGTAATATGGCCACAGCATTATCTTATGTTAATAAATTGAGAGCCAGAGCAGGAGCTTCTACAGTTTCTGTGCTTGATCTTAATTTTATTTTAGATGAAAGATCGAGAGAAATGTCTTGGGAAAATACCAGAAGAACCGATCTAATTCGTTTCGGTAAATTTACTACTTCGGCTTACTTATGGCCTTGGAAAGGAAACGTAAAAGACGGTATTGCGGTAGGAGAATATCGTAATATATTCCCGATTCCAAATAATGATTTGGTGGTTAATCCAAATCTTGTACAAAATCCTGGTTATTAATATTTAATAAAGAAAACAATGAAAAATAATATATTAAAACATATTTTGTTGGCGTTTACGTTGATCGTAGGTTTATCATCATGTGAAGATCGTGATATCATTACCATCGATAATGTATCGGCGCCGATCGTGATGGATCTGTCCACCAGCAGTTTGATTTTGGATCAGAATTTCCCGTCAAGCCAAGCACTTACGGTGACTTGGGCACCGGCGAAATTTAGCGTTCCAGTGGAATCAAAATATAACTTGGAAATCAGCAGTACAGAAGCTTTTGCAGATCCTGTTACTTTGATCACAAGAGAACAATCTCAAACCAATGCTTCTTTTACGACTAAAGAATTAAATGAAGCAGCAAAGAGAATTGGTCTAGTTGCCTTCGAAGTTCAGAAAATGTATTTTAGAGTGACCAGTTTTGTAGGAACAAATGATCTTATGGCACAATCTCCAATTACAAGTTTGAACATCACACCATATTTGGCAAGTCCTACTTATAATTATGCAGATCTTTATTTAGTTGGAGCAGCAACTGCAGCAGGTTGGGATAATGAAGCAGACAACTTTAATTTGTTACCACTTCTGAAAACTTCTGATCCGTCGAAATATACTTTTACAGGCTATTTCAAAGCAGATGAATTCAAAATGATTAGAGTAAAAGGTTCTTGGGATGCACAATTTGGATTAGGTGCTGCCGCCGGACAATTGAGTACTGATGGTGGATCTGGTAATATTACAGTTCCTGCGGCTGGTTACTACACTTTAACAGTAGATACTTCAGCGCTTACTTATACGATCGAGCCGGCAACTGTACCAGCAACAACGTATACTTCGATCTCTATTATTGGATCGGTAAACGGTGATTGGGATACGGACACGCAATTAACGCAGTCAACTTTTGATCGGCATTTGTGGAGTAAAGAAGGCGTGACTTTGTCATCAGGTGAATTTAAGTTTAGAGCAAATAACGCTTGGGATACAAGTTGGGGAACCAACGCAGAATTCTTCGGAGTTGCTGCTGAAGGTGGTGCCAATATTCCGGTATCAGCAGAATGGACTTATGATGTTTATTTTAATGATGCAACGGGACATTATACATTGATTCCAGTTAAGTAATCTTTAATTAGTAATTAAATCTTATGAAAAATATATTTAAAATTATGATGGTAATGATTTTACCATTGCTTTTAATCAACGCGTGTAGAGAAGATGCAGACCGCGACTGGACTTCGGCCGAACCTACATTTAAGTTATATGATACAACGTTGGGTGCCACAACTTTATATCCCACGATGGAAAATAATCCTTTCATTTTAACTTGGGATAATGCAGTGAGTGGTTCTGGAACTTATTCGGTGGTCGTTTCCTCTACAGAAGACTTTGCCAATAAAGTAGAATTAGCAAAATCAGAAACCAATTCGTTGAAAACAACGATCGGTGAATTGAACACTGCAATGTTGAAAGCAGGGTTAAGTCCGTATGCTTCTCAAAACGCTTATGTAAGAATTGAGCGAGGAACAGAAGTTTCGAACACTATTACCTTTGCGGTGACGGTTTATCCATCAGACAAACCGATGATTACGAATCCGGCTGCAGGCTCGAATTTAGTTTTAGATGAAAGTAAATCCGAGGAAGTTGCTACAACAATAAAATGGAACGATTATGCTAAATATGGAGTAGACGTCAATTACCTTGTAGAAATCGGTTCTAATGGTGCAGATAAATTTTACTCGTTAGGAACTGTAAAGAATGTAAAAATGCTAGACATTACTACTTTAGCGTTAAATAAATTGGTTCTAAGAGCAGGTGCAGTAGCAAATGTTGCGACTGATATGGTGATCAGAGTTACGGCATCAACTACTTCTGTTGGAGGTACAATTGTAAAAACATCAGATTTAGTTACATTTAAAGTAACGCCTTACCAACTAGAATCGTTCTTGTATGTACCGGGAGCGCACCAAGGATGGAAACCAGAAACTGCAGACGCGATCAGTTCTGCGACAAGCAATGGAATTTACATTGGTTACATCAACTTTACAGAACCAAATTCTGAATTTAAAATCACGACTGCTAGAAACTGGGATAACAGTTACGGAAGTTCTGGTAATAATTTGGTGTACAATGGTGGAGACAACTTGGTTTCACCCAACACAGGATATCACAAATTAACGGTAGATACCAATGCACTTACGTACTCCTTAGAAGCTTATTCGTGGGGACTAATTGGTAGCGCTTCGCCAGGAGGTTGGGATAATGATACCGATTTAGTTTACAACAGTAAAACTCAAGTTTGGGAACTATTAAATGTTACACTTAGTGTAGGAGAAATTAAATTCCGATTAAATAATGATTGGGATACCAACTATGGAGATGATGGAAATAATGGGTCTTTAGAATTAGATGGAGCTAACATTCCAATTACTGAAGCCGGAAAGTATAATATTACTTTTGATGAAGTAAACTTAGTTTGGACTAAAACCAAAATTTAAGATTTGCCGTCGTTTTTAAACACTGAAACTGTTGCTTTTGAGCAACAGTTTTTTTATTTTTAAGAATTCAAAATATTGATAATGATAAAATTACAGATATCCGCTCTTTTCCTGATGATGGGAAGTTTCGCCCTCAATGCTCAAACTTTAAAATCACCCGATGGCAAATTTGAAATGAACTTTCAGTTGAAGTCCGGCGTTCCTTATTACGATCTAAAATACCAAGGTAAGACGGTGGTTGAAGATTCCAAATTGGGTTTAAGATTACTGAAAGATGGTGATATTAAATTCGCTTCAGAAATCGAAACTTTGGCCGGAAAAGGAAAAGATCTAGATAATGGATTTACCAAAACCGCTGAAAAGTTTGATTCTAAAAATGAAACTTGGGATCCGATTATGGGTGAGAAAAAATCCTACATCAATCATTATAATGAATTGGCAGTAACCTTAGATCAGGCACAAAATGATCGCCACATTATTGTCAAATTCCGTTTGTTTAATGACGGTTTAGGTTTTCGCTATGAATTTCCGGAGCAGAAAAATTTGAATTATTTCATTATTAAAGAGGAGGATACCGAGATCGATTTGCCGACTGATATGAAAGCGTGGTGGCTCGCCGGAGATTACGATTCTCAGGAATATCAAACGCAGACTTCTAACCTTTCGCAAGTTCCGGCAAAATGGCCAACTTCTTACGATGGAAATGCGTCCCAAACTTTAATTAAAAACGCTGTCCAAACGCCGTTAATGTTAAAGAAAGAAGGAAAAGATCAATTGTATATCAATATCGCTGAAGCAGCCGTTATCAATTATCCTGCTTCCAATCTCGAATTAGATGCGGTTAATTTTAAATTCAAAACGCATTTAACTCCCGATGCTCAAGGTGCAAAAGGGTATGTTCAAACGCCCGCAGTTTCTCCTTGGCGAACAATTATTGTTTCTCCAAAAGCGGAAGAAGTTTTGGCTTCGAAAATGATTTTTAATCTGAACGAACCGACTCAATACAAAGACACTTCTTACATAAAACCAACAAAATACATGGGCGTTTGGTGGGAAATGATCATCGGAAAATCGCAGTGGGCCTATTCAACGGCGAATAATGTTCACATCGGAAAAACTGATTTTACGAAACTGACACCGAACGGAAAACATGCCGCCAACAATACCAAAGTCAAAGAATACATCGATTTCGCTTCCGCCAACGGTTTTGACGCTTTGCTCATCGAAGGTTGGAATACCGGTTGGGAAGATTGGTTTGGTCACAGCAAAGAATTCGTTTTCGATTTCATCACGCCATATCCAGATTTCGATATTAAAATGCTGAATGAATATGCGCATTCAAAAAACATGAAGTTGATGATGCACCACGAAACATCAGGCTCTGCCACGAACTATGAAAGATGGGCAGATGATGCTTTCAGATTAATGAACAAGTATGATTATCCTTCGGTGAAAACTGGGTATGTTGGAAACATAATTCCACGCGGCGAACATCATTATTCTCAGTGGATGATTAACCATTATTTAAGAATTGCCAAAAAAGCAAACGATTATAAAATTATGGTTAACTCGCACGAGTCTGTTCGTCCGAGTGGTTTAAGCAGAACTTATCCGAACTGGGTAGCGGCAGAAGGAGCACGCGGGACAGAATTCGAGGCCTTCGGTGGAAATAATCCGGATCATCAAACCATCTTGCCATTTACGCGCTTCATGGGCGGACCGATGGATTACACGCCGGGAATCTTCCAAACCAAACTAGATTATTACTTTCCAGGAGATACCAGATTTGTGAAAACAACTTTGGCGAAGCAATTGGCGCTTTATGTCGTCATGTATTCTCCGCTTCAAATGGCCGCTGATCTACCGGAAAATTACGCCAAACACATGGATGCTTTTCAGTTTATCAAAGATGTTGCGTTGGATTGGGACGATACCGAAATTTTAGCAGCAGAGCCTGGAGATTATATTCACACCGCGCGGAAAACCAAAGGAAAAGACGAATGGTTTGTAGGCGGAATCACTGATGAAAATGCACGAACTTATACGGTAGATTTCTCTTTCCTTCCCAAAGGTAAAAAGTACGAAGCGACTGTTTATGCAGACGGCGACGATGCCGATTATATCACCAATCCGCAATCGTATAAAATATACAAGAAAACGGTTACGAACAGATCAAAACTTCCAATGAAATTAGCACGAAGCGGTGGTTATGCAATCTCCGTAAAACCTTTGTAATAGGTTAGAATCTTTTAATACATTTCAAAAAACGTGAATGTTAAATAAATGGAAAGTCTTTAATCAGCAGAATCTTTTTTTGGTTCTCTTATTATTGATGGTGGTTTTGGGCAAGGTTCTTCCGTATAAAGAATCTTATCAGCAGATTTTTAATCTCAGTTCTTTCATCGACTGGGGAATCGCCGGGATATTTCTATTGTACGGACTGAAATTAAATATCAAGGAAGTCAAGAAGGACATTGCCAACTGGCGTTTGCACGTCGTCGTGCAACTGGCAACTTTCGTTTTGTTTCCGCTTTTGGTTTTGCTTTTTTATGGATTTGCGGTCGGTACCGTTTATTACAGTTTGTGGCTTTCCATATTTTTCCTGGCGAGTTTGCCTTCCACGGTATCTTCGTCAGTGGTGATGGTTTCAATTGCGAAAGGAAATGTGACCTCCGCAATATTTAATGCGTCGATGTCGGGGATAATTGGGATCATAATGACACCTCTGCTGATGGGTTTATTTCTGCAACAAAGCAGTGAGAATGGCGGAAATCAATCCGAGATTTTTTATCAACTATTGCTGAAAGTTTTATTGCCCATTATTTTAGGACTTCTTCTGAATCGCGTATTTAAAAAATTGGTGGACAAATACCGTAATCAAATTGCCCAGTTTGATAAATTAATAATTCTATTGATCGTTTATGAAAGTTTTTCCGAGGCTTTTTTACAACAGGTTTTTACGTCAGTTCCGAAATTGGTTTTTGTAATTTTGGTAATTAGTGTGGTGGTTTTATTTTTTGCGGTTTTCGAAATTCTCGAGTTTGTTACGACCAAAATGAAATTCTCGCGAGAAGATAAAATTACGGCGAAGTTTTGCGGGTCAAAAAAGTCCTTAGTTCACGGCAGTTTGTTCGTGTTGATCTTAGGAATACCAGATGATCAGAAAGTTCTCTTTCTTTTACCCGTGATGATCTTCCACAGTTTCCAATTATTCTATGTGAGTTGGCTGGCGAGTAGATTATCAAAAACCGCGTGATAAATAAATAGTTATTAAAAATGAAGATTTTCTCTAGGAGCTTAATCCCGTTTTCCGCTATATTTTTTGCTTTTCGTGCCTCATCACAAAAAGATGCCGCTGCAACCGGGGCTATAGATTACGTCTTAAACCTTGTCAAGGTTAATATTTACTAAAATTCAAACTAATCTGCGGATGTAAATAGCGAGCGTTTAGTTAATAATTGAAATTTAAAATTACTTAAATTGGCGCTCGCTTCGCTCGCGCCACCCAAATAAATAAGATTTAAAACATGAAAAAATTATCAATATTATTCCTGCTCATTTCGAGTTTTGCTTTTTCTCAAATCCAGAAAGTGGAACCCGCCTTTTGGTGGAAAGGGATGAAAAATCCACAACTTCAGATTTTGGTTTACGGGAAAGATATTGCAAAATATCAACTAGAACTTTCAGATAATATCAAAGTAAAAGATTTGACCAGAACTGAGAATCCGAACTATGTTTTCATTACGATAAATACCGATGAGGTTCAGAAATCTTCTTTTAAAATCAATTTTAAAAAAGGAAAGAAAACGGTAGATTCTTATACGTATGAACTCAAAAATAGAAATACGGGTTCTGCGGAAAGAAATTCATTTTCGTCAAAAGATGTCATGTATTTAATAATGCCTGACCGATTTGCAAATGGTGATTATTCAAATGATTCTCAACCAAACCTTACCGAAAAAGCAAATCGCAATTTACCCAGCGGCCGACACGGCGGAGATTTGCGTGGCATCATTAATAATTTAGATTACTTGCAAAACTTAGGAGTCACTGCATTGTGGTTAACACCTACAAACGAAGACAACGAAAATCAAACGTCTTATCACGGTTACGCTCAAACGGATTTGTACAAAATCGACGCACGTTACGGGTCCAACGAGGAGTATTTGGAACTTTCACAAAAATTGGAAAAGCGCGGAATGGTGTTGATTCAGGATTATGTGACCAATCACTGGGGGATTTCGCATTGGCTCATTCAGGATTTACCGACCAAAGACTGGATTCACCAGTTCAAAGATGGGGAAGGAAAATACGGTTTTAAAAGATCTAATTACAGAATCACCTCTCAGTTTGATACCAACGTTTCGGAAATTGATAAGAATGAAGCCTTAAATGGGTGGTTCGATACCACAATGCCAGATTTGAATCAAAACAATCCTTTGGTTTTAAAATACTTAACTCAGAATGCAATTTGGTGGATCGAATATGCAGAACTCGGCGGACTGCGCGTGGACACTTATCCGTACAACGATAAAGTTGCCATGGCAAAGTGGGCGAAAGCAATTACCGATGAATATCCAAATTTCAATATCGTTGGTGAAGCGTGGATGTCCAATCCCGCTCACGTTTCTTATTGGCAAAAAGATTCGAAAATCGCAGAAATTGATAACTACAATTCTAATCTTCCGTCCGTGATGGATTTTAGTTTGTTCACCGAGTTGCCAAATGCTTTGAAAGAAGAAGATAGTTGGGATAATGGAATGATCAAAATCTACAATTCTTTTGGTAATGATTTTCTTTATCCAGACATCAATAATATTCTCGTCTTTTTTGAAAACCATGACACGCAAAGATTCAATGAAATTTTTAAAGGTGACGTTCGGTATTATAAAATGGCGATGTCATTAATTGCGACCGTTCGCGGAATTCCACAAATTTATTACGGTTCTGAAATTGGAATGCAGGGAAATAAAGATAAGTTCGGCGATGCAGATATCCGAAGAGACTTTCCCGGCGGTTGGAAAGACGATCCACAAAATGCTTTCAATAATGAAACCCAAACTTTAGAACAAAAGAATTTTCACGATTATACTCAGAAGTTACTGAATTGGCGAAAAGGAAAAGAAGTCATCCACACCGGAAAAACCAAACATTATATGCCGAAAGAAAAAGTATATGTTTACTTCAGATATAACGACGATGAAAAAGTAATGGTCATCATTAACAATAATGAAAAAGAACAAACTTTTGACTTGAACCGATTCGCGGAATCTTTACAAGGAGTTTCAAAAGGAAAAGACGTTATTTCCGGAAAAGAAATTCCGGTTTCTGCGCATAATAAAATCACTGTTTCAGGAAAATCTTCACTAATTTTAGAACTTCAGTAATTGAAATGAATAGTTAATATTAGAGGTGTCATGCTGAGCCTGTCGAAGCATCTTTATTTTAGATAATTCAGTGTTATTTTTAAAAATTATAATATGAAAAAACAAATATTATTTGGTGTTTTTGCTTTAATTGTATTCTGCTCAAATTCTCTCTTTTCTCAAAAGAAAGGCTTTTACGAAAACGTTCAGAAAAAGCATGTTAATAAAGTTTTAGATGATTTGAATTTATATGCTTCTACAGCCGACTTTAAAAATTATTTCAATCTCTACGCTGAAGAATCGACTTTCATCGGAACGGACGCCCATGAAGTTTGGAATAAAAAAGAATTCATGGCTTATTCCAAACCGCATTTCGATAAAGGAAAAGCCTGGACTTTTACTTCATTAAAAAGAAATATCAGTTTTAGCGCTGATGGAAAATACGCCTGGTTTGATGAATTACTCGATACTCAAATGAAATTGTGCCGTGGAAGTGGCGTCTTAGAAAAAATCGGAACGCAGTGGAAAATCAGACAATACGTACTTTCTATGACGGTTCCAAATGACGTTAATAAAGAAGTCATCAAAATAAAAACACCGATCGAAGACGCAGTAATTTGTGATTTGAAGAAATAACTCTGTTTAACCTTGTCAAGGTTCGAAACCTTGACAAGGTTTTGGAAATACTATCAAAAAAGAATCAAAAAAGAATCTCTGATCGAAAACGTAATAATTTCCGAATTAAAGAAGTAATATCTTTTCATCTAACATCCAACACCTAACATCCAACACCTTAAATATGGCTCAAAAAATAAAACCGAATCTTTCCATTGCTCAGATAATCAATATGAGTATGGGTTTCCTGGGAATCCAATTGGCTTTTGGTTTACAGAATGGGAATGCGAGTAGAATATTCGCAAATCTCGGTGCAAATGTAGAAGATCTTTCGCTCTTTTGGTTGGTTGCACCCATCATGGGTTTAATCGTTCAACCATTGATTGGCCATTTCGGCGATAATACATGGTCTGAAAAGTGGGGAAGAAGAAAGCCTTATTTTTTAATCGGTGCCGTTTTGTGTGCAATCGGTTTAGTTTTACTTCCGAATGCTCCCTCGATGTCCCACCTTTTAGCAGGAAATGCTCTAATTTTAGCGGTAATTTTTATGGCAATGATGGACGGTTCCATTAATGTGGCCATGGAACCTTTCCGTGCTTTGGTTGGTGATATGTTACCAAAACATCAAGGGACTTTAGGGTTTTCCATCCAAACAATATTGATTGGTATTGGTGCGGTGATCGGATCTTATTTGCCAAGTGTTCTTACTTATTTCGGAACGTCGAACGTAGCGCCAGAAGGTTTTGTAGCAAATAATGTGATCTATTCATTTTATGTAGGCGCTGCGATTCTAATCTTGTCCATTTTATATACGATTTTTACGACCAAAGAATATTCTCCAAAAGATTTTGCAGATTTCGCAGGGAAAGATGACATAGTAGAGTCTTCAAAATTCAGCGATATTTTTACAGATTTTGCTAAAATTCCATCCAAAATGAAAAAATTGGGTGTCGTACAATTTTTCTCTTGGTTTGCACTTTTCACCATGTGGGTTTTTACTACAAGTGCTTTGGCCACCCATCATTTTGGACTTTCACCTGAAGACACCAATTCAGTAGGATTCAGTAAAGCAGGTGATTTAACCGGAAGGCTTTTCGGGATGTATAATTTCTGGGCAATTCCTTTTGCTTTTTTATTAACGCCAATTGCTACCAAGATTGGTAAAAAACAAACTCACGCTTTGGCTTTACTTTGCGGAGGCATTGGTTTAATATCGATGTTCTTTATTAAAGATACCAGTATGCTTTGGATTTCCATGATAGGACTTGGATTTGCTTGGGCAAGTATTTTAGCGATGCCTTACGCGATGTTGATCGATGCGATTCCACAGCATAAGATGGGGATTTATATGGGAATATTCAACTTCTTTATTGTGATGCCACAAATCATTAATGGTCTTTTCGGAGGGATGATTGTTTCCAATGTTTTTGGAAAAATGGCCATCGATTACGTCGTTGTAGGTGGAGTCTGTATGCTGATCGCAGCCGCCGTGACGATGTTTTTAATTAAAAATGATGAAGATGAAAGTGACCAAGAATTGGAAAAAGAAATAGAACAAGTTCATTATTAAAGATTGTATTAATTCTGTAAGCAATAAAACCTCAAATGTATTTTGAGGTTTTTGTTTTTGGTGCTGTACTATATTTATTTCTAGAATCGCTTACAGAGATGATGAAAACGTTTTTCAATTAATGTAAATAATAAGTATTAAATTTATTTAGGCAGCAATTTCCGTCTTCCACTCCCGCTTTTTTGTTTCACTCCGTTACACAAAAAGAGCTCCGTTCAAGCCGGGCTGCAGATTAGGAAATCTAATAAAAATCTTGTCAGTTTTCAATTTATTTCTTCACCAGAGAATACACTTTCTTTCCGCCACTTACAATTGCGAACATTACCAAACCTGCCACAATTCCATAAAGCGCATGTTTTGCCATTTCAGTAACGTTTGGTAAAAACTGATGAACTAACTCAATATTATGGTCGAAAATCCCGCCTGAAACTAATAATAAAGCGATTGTTCCAATAATAGACAATGCCTTAATAATGATAGGAAGAGCTTTAACCAATGTTTTCCCCAAAAAATTAAGAATACCTTTATTATGTGATTTTTCGATGAGTTTGTATCCCACGTCATCCATTCTAACAATTGCGGCAACAATTCCATAAACTCCGACTGTTGCTAGCATTGCCACAACGGACACTGTAATAATCTGAATCGGCAAAGATTTTTCAAGCACAGAACCTAAAGCAATAATCACAATTTCCAGAGATAAAATGAAGTCAGTTGTAATCGCTGATTTTACTTTTGTTTTTTCTGCATCAGCATCATCTTTAATCTCTTCGACCACTTCTTCGTGCTCATCTTTTTTATGAAAGAAATATTCGATGATCTTCTCTACGCCTTCATAAGCTAAATATAAGCCTCCAAGAATTAAAATTATTTTTATTGCTGGTGGAAAAATAAATTGAAGTAAAAAAGCAATCGGGATGATGATTAGTTTATTAACAAATGAACCTTTTGTAATTGCCCATAAAACTGGAATTTCTCGTGATGACAAAAAACCGGTTGCTTTTTCGGCATTAACCGCCAAGTCGTCACCAAGAATTCCGGCCGTTTGCTTAGTAGCAACTTTGGAGGCTAGGGCCACGTCATCCATCAAAACAGCAATATCATCTAATATCGCGAAAAAACCTGAAGCCATATATTATAGTTTGCGACAAAAATAAAGAATTCCAGAAGATATTATCAATAATAATTTAATTGTCGAAAATTCAAAATCACAAAATTGTAAATATTTATCATTTATAATTTTAAAGTCAACTTAAAAAATCTTATTTTCGCAAAACTAAATTTTTAAAAGTGAAACTGCCTCAATTACATTCACCAAAAGAAAGATTCCAAGATTTTGGATACGTAATCGACGCTGAAAAATAAATAAAAGCCGATGGTCAGACTGACCGTCGGCTTTTTTATTGTTATTAAAAGCTATCTTTATGTTTAGTAATAAGTTAGAAAGAAAACATTAATAATTTACTCGAAACGAACATGAGCAATACCTACAAATCCGCTGGCGTAGATAAAGAAGAAGGTTACAAAACCGTAGATAAGATCAAGGCTGCTGTCGCTGAGACGCATAATAGAAATGTGTTAAATTCTCTCGGCAGTTTCGGTGCTTTCTACGAAATCGCAGGCTATAAAAATCCAGTTTTAGTTAGTGGAACTGATGGAGTAGGAACCAAACTGAAAGTTGCTTTAGATTCGAAAAAATACGATTCAATTGGAGTTGATTGCTTCGCCATGTGTGCCAACGATATTTTATGTCATGGCGCAAAACCTTTATTTTTCCTTGATTATTTAGCCTGTGGAAAATTGGACGCTGATATCGCCGCAGAAATTGTGATGGGAATGGTAAAAGCGTGCAAGGATAATAATTGCGCTTTGATTGGTGGAGAAACTGCCGAAATGCCGGGAATGTACAAACCTGGTGATTATGATGTTGCAGGTTTCTGTGTCGGAATTGTAGAGAAAGACGAAATTATAGATGGGTCTAAAATCAAACCGGGCTATAAAGTAATTGCATTGCCAAGTTCCGGATTTCACTCCAATGGGTTTTCTTTAGTGAGAAAGATATTTACTGATTTTAATGAAGAGTTTGAAGGTAAACCATTATATGAAACGCTTCTAGTTCCAACAAGGTTGTATTATCAGCCCATCCACAAAATTTTAGAGGAAGTTAAATTATCTGGGATCGCGCATATTACGGGCGGTGGAATTATCGAAAATATCCCGAGAATTATTCCTGAAAATTTGTGTGCAACCATCGATGCTTCGAAAATAAAAATCCCAACCATTATGCTTGAATTAGAAAAGCGTGGGAATATTGATCGTTCAGAAATGTACGGTACATTTAATATGGGCGTGGGAATGGTTGTCGTTGTAGATGCAAAACATGCCGGCAAAGTTTTAAATCTTGTTGAAGATGCTTACGAAATCGGTGAAATCACAGAAGGCGGCGAGAAAATTAATTTAATCTAAAAATTTGAAAATTTACCAATATAACAATCTCAATAAAGCAATTGATTGTTAAACTGTTACATTGGTAATTTGCTAGATCATAAAATAATAAACTATTACACTGATCGATTGTTACTTTAGAAGATGAAAAATATTGTCGTTTTAGTTTCCGGAGGTGGAACCAATTTGCAAAGGATAATTGACTGTGTAGAAAACGGAGAAATTCCAAATGCTAAAATTTCTCTTGTTGTGGCTGACCGTGATTGCTTCGGTTTAGAACGAGCGAGAAATCATAATATTCCAACCCAATTAATTGCACGAGGTAAATCATTTTCAGCAGAATTAAAGCAAATCCTTCCTAACAATACAGATTTAATTGTACTTGCTGGATTTTTATCGATTTTAAATAAAGAATTTTGCGATTCTTTTTCAGGCAAAATAATTAATATTCATCCAGCTTTATTACCAAAATTTGGTGGAAAAGGTATGTGGGGACATCATGTTCACAATGCGATTTTAGCAACAGGAGAAAAGGAAAGTGGCGCAACCGTCCATTACGTAACCTCTGGAATTGATGAAGGAGATATCATTCTTCAAAAAACATTTGAAATTTCAGAAGGAGAAACTTTAGAAACATTAGCAGAGAAAATTCATCAAATAGAATTTGAAATTTTCCCGAAAGCGATCAATATGGTTTTAAATTAAAAAAAAAGATGAAAATAAATTTTACCGCATTTCTTTTAATCATCAGTATTCTTATACAGGCACAAATTCCTGCTGATTTAAAATTTGATAAAAACTTTATTGAATCAGAAAACCATTGGGTTGTGGTTCCAAACAAGGAGAAAGAAGATACGAACTTCACGTATGCTTTTTTATATTTTGATGAATCTGGCGGTGGATATTCCTTACAACAGATGAACGACTTTAAGGTGGAGAATGGAAAATTCGTTAAGTCGCCGGAAGATAAAAGTGGGATGACCGTTGTGCGCTTAGGAAATACGGCAATTCAGTTTTCGTTTCTGTCAGATGCTAGAATAACGGAAATGCAACTTGAGAAAACTCCTAGTTTTTTAAAATTCTATAATTCTCTAAAAGATGAAGACGAGCAAAAATTGAGCAGAGCAAGCGCTGTGAATGGCTTAGGTCGTTCTGATTTAGCACTTCCTATTTTACAAAATCTTAAAGATAAAAGTTTTAATTCTGCAAAACTTTATTTTGAGTTGGCCTTTGCGTATAATGCTTTAAAAAAATATGATGATGCTGAAATTTTAGTAACTGAGGCGGAGAAAAAAGGTTTTATCGATGAATTATTAGTCAAAGAAAAAATCTATGCTCTCGTACATAACAATAAATTGGAGTTTGCAGATTCTTATTTAAAAAAGAACTTTTCCATTTTTAAAACTAATTTATTTAAAGAGGAAAGTATCGTAAATCTGACAAGCGTTTATTTTAATGTCAAAAATTATAGTAAGACAGAAGACTGGATCGCAATTTATAATCAAGAATTTCCCCAGGGAGGAAGATATAAAAGCAATGTTGACGCTATAAAAACTGAACTGGAGAAGGTTACTCAAAAATAGAACCGTTTTAAAATTTAATAAAAAGTAAAAAGAAATAAAAGATGTCAAAAAAAAGAGCGCTGATCTCCGTTTCCGATAAAGCTGGACTCGTTGATTTTGCAAAGTTTTTAGAAGCAAATAATTACGAACTAATTTCTACGGGCGGAACCTTTAAACACTTAAAAGAAGCCGGCTTAAATCCAATTCAAATTGATGAAGTAACCGACTTCCCCGAAATGCTAGATGGTCGCGTAAAAACGTTGCACCCGAAAGTTCATGGTGGATTGCTTGCTGTTCGGTCGAATGAAGAGCACATGAACACAGTTAAAGAACACGAAATCGGTTTGATCGATATGGTGGTTGTGAATTTGTATCCATTTTTTGCTCATGCAAATACTGATATTTCTTTAGAAGATAAAGTGGAATTCATCGATATTGGTGGACCTTCAATGTTGCGTTCTGGAGCAAAGAATTTTCAATCTGTGGCCGTAATTACCAATGTTGAAGATTATGCTTTGGTTCAAAAAGAAATGACAGAATCTGGTAATACCACTTTAGAAACAAGAAAGAAATTAGCCGGAAAAGTATTTAATCTCACTTCTGCGTATGATGCAGCGATTGCTCAAATGCTATTAGACGAAGATTATCCGCAATATTTAAATGCGTCTTACCAAAAAGTATCCGATCTGAGATATGGCGAAAATCCGCATCAAACTGCGGCGTATTATATTTCAACGACTGAAAACGGTGCGATGAAAGATTTCGAAATCTTAGGTGGAAAAGAACTTTCCTTCAATAATCTTCGGGATATGGATTTGTGTTGGAAAGTCGTCAATGAATTTAAAAATGAAATGGCTTGTTGTGCGGTGAAACATTCAACGCCTTGTGGAGTTGCCATCGGAACAACCGCTTTAGAAACCTATAAAAAAACTTTTGAATGTGATCCAGTTTCGATTTTCGGTGGAATTATCGGAATGAACTTTACAGTAGATTTAGCCACGGCTGAAGAATTGAGTAAAACGTTCTTAGAAATTGTTATGGCTCGAGATTTTGATGAAGATGCCGTTGAATTTTTAAAAAAGAAGAAAAATCTTCGCATTATCAAAATCAAAAATCCAGTAACCGATCAACAAACTTGGGTGAAGATCGATGGTGGAATGTTAGTGCAGGATAATGACAATCAATTCTCTGACGAGATCAAAACAGTTACAGAAACTCGACCAACAACCGAACAAGAAAAAGCTTTGCTGTTTGCACAACAGGTCGTAAAATATGTAAAATCCAATGCGATTGTTGTTTCAAACGGATATCAAGCCTTAGGAATTGGCGGTGGACAAGTTAATAGAATTTGGGCAACAGAACATGCTGTCGAAAGAGCAAAAGCGAAATTCGAAGGGGATTTGGTGTTAGCCTCAGATGCCTTTTTCCCTTTTAGAGATGTCGTAGATTTCTGTGCAAAAGAAGGAATTACAGCAATTATTCAACCTGGAGGAAGTATGAAAGATCAAGAAAGCATCGACGCTGCAGACGAATATGGAATTCCGATGATGTTTACAGGAATGCGACATTTTTTGCATTAATTTTGCTGTAAGAATTTAGAGTGGAAAAATTCACTACTCGATTTGAAATACAATTTCAATTGAGTAATTTTGCAAAAGGCAAATAATAAACAAACATGAAATCGCTTGACTGAAAAATTATTTCAGATAAAAGAAGAAATGTACCGATTTCATTGACCATTAAAAATAATAAATAGATACAAATGAAAATATTAATCGTAGGAAACGGCGCCAGAGAATCGGCGATCGCGATGAAATTAAAAAGCGATAACCGCGTCAGCAAACTGTATTTCGCGAAAGGAAATGCGACTACAGATTTACTGGGACAAAATATATATGATGATAGCATAGAAGGGCTGAGGGATTTTGTTATAAAAGAAAGAATCGATCTTACGATAGTTGGGCCAGAAGCACCTTTAGTAAACGGAATTGTTGATGAATTTAAAAAACATAATCTTAAAATTTTCGGTCCTAGAACCAGAACTGCAGAATTAGAAGGAAGCAAAGCCTTTTCTAAAAAGTTCATGCAAACTCATAATATAAAAACTGCGAAAGCAGTCGTTTTCGAGGCGTATCAAGATGCGATCGATTATGTCAGAACACAGCAATTTCCATTGGTAATTAAAGCAAGTGGACTTGCAGGTGGAAAAGGAGTTGTTATCGCAGATGATTTAGAAGAAGCAGAAACAACGATTCATCGATTTATGATCGACAGAATTTTTGGAGACGCAGGAATCCAGTTGGTCATTGAAGAATACTTGAGAGGTTTCGAAGCATCGATAATTGCTTTCTCAAACGGAACAAAACTGTTTCCGTGTATTCCAGTTAAAGATTATAAAAAAGCAGGATCAGGAGATACAGGACCTAATACTGGTGGAATGGGAAGCGTTGCTCCAAGTCCAGAATTTACAGACGAGCACCAAAAAGATTTCGATGAAAATATTTTAAAACCTACTTTGGCCGGTCTTCATGCTTCGAATATTCGATTTAAAGGATTTATCTTTTTCGGGTTAATGGTTACCGACAACGGTACTTATTTGCTAGAATATAACATGCGTCTGGGAGATCCAGAAACTCAAGTGTTGATGGCTTTACTAGAAAATAATTTGTTCGATGTCATCATGGACTGTTTAGAAGGAAAAGACATTGAACTTAAATTTAGTGACAAAAAAGCAGTCTGTTTGGTCATGTGTTCTGGCGGTTATCCAAGACAAATTGAAACTGGTTTCGAGATCAGAAACATCGAAAATGTTGACCAAAGTCAAGTGCTTTTTGCTGGTGCAAAAATGAAAGGCTCAAAAGTTTACACGAACGGCGGACGCGTTCTAAGTTTAGTTGCAACTGGTGATACCTTCGATGAAGCTCGACAAAAAGTATACGACGATGCAAGTACGATTCATTATGATTACGAATATTACCGAGAAGACATCGGTAAATTTTAAATAATAAGGCGTGGTTTTCCACGTCTTTTTTAATACTCTTTTTAGTTGGAAATCTCGTCTTGAAGAAATGAAACTTAATATTTCAATTGTTCTTTTCGGCGCTCGCTTCGCTCGCTTCTCAGACTAAAACTTCATTGCGACGAAACTATTGATTCAATGAACTGATTAAAGTTTTAAATAGTATAACATTAAATAACACCCCAATATAATTATGCAAAACGGAATTATTATCCTTGACTTCGGATCACAATATAATCAACTGATCGGACGAAAAATTCGAGAAATGGGCGTTTACTCAGAAGTTTTACCTTTTAATACGCCTTTAGCAGAAATTTTGGAGCGTCAACCTTCCGGAATTATTTTATCTGGCGGACCAAGTTCAGTTAATGTTGAAAATGCAAATTTAGTAGACAAAGAATTGTTCGAACAGAATATTCCGATTCTTGGAATTTGTTACGGCATGCAGTTGACCACGCATTTGTTGGGCGGAACAGTAAAAAAAGGAGAAAAGGGAGAATATGGCAAAGCAAAACTGCAGATTCAGAAATCTAACATGATGCTAGCCGGCATAAGTCGTTTTTCAACCGTTTGGATGAGTCATTTTGATGTTGTCGAAACGGTGCCAGAAGGTTTTGTAATTAATGCGATGACCGATGTTATTTCAGCGATTTCAAATGAATCAAAGAAAATATATTGTGTTCAGTTTCATCCAGAAGTTTCGCATACCGAAGAAGGTTGGAGAATGATGGAAAACTTTGTATTTACGGTTTGTAATGCACCAAAAAACTGGAAACTCACCAATTATATTGAGACAACAATTGCGGATATTAAAGAAAAAGTAGGCAATCAAAAAGTAATTTTGGGGCTTTCTGGCGGGGTCGATTCTTCCGTGGCTGCAGTATTAATTCACCGAGCGATCGGCGATCAGCTTCAATGTATCTTCGTTGACACAGGACTTTTGCGAAAAGACGAAGGTAAGAAAGTAATGGAAAATTACGGTGAACACTTCAATTTAAAAATTGATATGGTCGACGCTTCCGAACGGTTTTTATCTAAACTTGCTGGTGTTTCTGATCCTGAAGAAAAGCGAAAAGTAATCGGTCGCGAATTTGTGGCAGTCTTCGATGAAGAATCTCATAAATTTGAGGACGTAAAGTTCTTAGCGCAAGGGACGATTTATCCTGATGTTATTGAAAGTCAGTCTTTAAAAGGCCCTTCGTCTGTTATTAAATCGCATCATAATGTAGGTGGACTTCCAGAGGAAATGAATTTAAAACTGCTCGAACCTTTGCGTGAACTCTTTAAAGATGAGGTTCGAAAAGTAGGAGAGGAATTAGGCATTCCACATCATTTGGTTCATCGTCATCCTTTTCCTGGACCAGGTTTAGGAATTAGAATTTTGGGTGCTGTAGATTCAGATAAAGTTAGAATTCTGCAGGAAGCAGACGATATATTTATTCAGGAATTATACAAGAATGATCTGTATGATAAAGTTTCGCAGGCGTTTGTGGTTTTACTTCCCGTAAAATCTGTCGGTGTAATGGGCGATGAAAGAACGTATGAATATACGGCCGTAGTTCGTTCTGCAAATACAACAGATTTTATGACCGCAACTTGGAGTCGACTTCCTTATGAATTTTTGGATACTATTTCTAATAGAATTATTAACGAAGTTCGCGGCATCAATCGTGTGACGTATGATATTTCCAGCAAACCACCTGCAACGATTGAGTGGGAATAATTTTAGCATAAAATAAAAATGAAGATCAGTAATTGGTCTTCATTTTTTTTTTATTTATATACTTTGTCTTCGATTGATATTACTTTTTAATTTTTTTGTTCGAAAAAGTTTAAAATTGTTTTATTAAATAATTCAGAAATTTCTGCAGGTGCTTCATGGCCCGCTCCTTTAAAAATCACTAGTTTACTATCTGGTATTTTATCTGCAATAAGGTGGGTGTGTTTTTCTTTGATAACATCATATTGACCAGCCATAACCAAAGTTGATGCTTTTATTTTTTGTAAAGAATCTGGATTAATATTTGGTTCGGTCATTAGAAGCACCTTCATTCGGTAGTCCATATTATTTTTGTCTACTCCCATAGCCTCCATTTCTTTTATTTGTTTCCGAATCAGTTTATTGGTCTCAGCAGTCACAGAGCTATCATCATTAAACAAAACGGTTCCCATTATCGCCATTTTATTTACTTTGTCTGGATGTTCCATCGCAAGAATTAAAGCGATATTTCCGCCGTCACTCCAACCTAATATATTTACGTTTTTCAATTTCAATTTTTCCAAAAAAGTATTGACATCTTCTGCCATCAACTCATAGGTTATTTTCGTATCATTAGGACTAGATTTTCCTTGTCCGCGGCTATCTAAACCAATAACCATGTACTTTTCGCTTAAGGATTCTAATTGTTTACTGAAACGAGCCATCGAAGTATTATTACCGTTGAGCATTAAAAGTGGTTCTCCTTGACCATAGATTTCGTAATACAATTTTACTCCGTTCACATCCATGTATTTTCCTCGTTCTAGATCGTTTCCTAAAGTAGGTGTAACTTCTAAATTAGAATTATCGATAAATAAAGATTGTTTACCCGAAAAATAGTTGTCCGTAGAAATAGATAACTTGGTATTTTCATCGAGGTTAGGTGTTTGCCAATACTCTAAAGAGTCAGTTTCAAAATCCGCATTCCACAATGGGATTTCTATCTTATCTTTTCCGTCTTTTACAAATAATTTAAAATCATCAAGATAATAACTTCCGTTGCCAGCAACAGCATAACCGACACCTAAGTATTTCGCGTTTTTATCAATTTTCCCTGTCAGTTCATAAGAACTCCATTCATCAGTGTTTTTGTAGTAAGTTTCAGCATTCTGATTATAGATCGTTGATTTAATCTGCTGTTTTTTTTCGTTAATAGATCGAGCACTTAGAACTGCGAAAGATTCATTTGCTAATTTATCTTTATAGTAAATTTTACCTTCAAAAATGAAATTTTTTCCTTTGTATTTTTCAATATCAACGTATTGAACACTTTCAAAAAATTGTCCATTTGAATTGAGGTAAGTCATCAGAAAGAGGACGGTAAGAATTTTTAAATAGTTCATTTTAAAAAAGTTAATCGTATAATTAGTAATATATGAATTGTGTGTTTAATCAACCTTAATTCCTTTACTTTTTAAACGGAATTTTGAGTAAGAAGTTTCAAACTTTAAGGTATCGGTATACTTATAATTGGTGACCGTATTATTTTTGAAGTTATACTTCATTTTAAAAGGAACTTTCTCATACGTATTTCCTAGTAAAACTGCCACCGAATCACCTTTCCAGTAAGCATCTTCGATCCAAAACGATGGTCCAAAAAATGCAATTTGTTTCGCTTCCTTTTTTTTTAAATCTACCAAGACCACTTGCTGATCGGCTTCAAATCCAGCGCTTCCGTCTTTTAACAAAAACCACTGGTAACTATCGAAATCGAGGTATTTAGTTTTGCTTGGATTAAAAATAAAGAAAGGTTTGTAGATCTCATTGAATCCTTTTTCGTTCATTATAACCACCGATGTTTTCTGGTAATTAATAAGATTTGTTTCACCTAATTCAAATGATTTATTTTTAAAATCAGGATTTTCTTTTTGGTAAAATTGAAACCATGGATGTGAATCTTCGCTATCCTTTAATTCTGAACTATCAGAAATTTTTGTTTTTTCTTTTTCTGTAATTGGTTCCGAAACAACTTTTTTCTTTTGTTCGCAAGAAAGAAGCAATGCTATAAGTAGAAAAAGATAATATTTCATCTTTACAAATTACAAAATATTCTAATCGTAGCAAAAAAACTATCTTTGCAAAATGGAAAAAATGACTTTTGCCGATTTTGAACTTCCGGAAAAAATTCTGGATGTTTTAGCAGATTCCAATTTATTTGAACCGACTCCAATTCAACAAAAAACATTAAGCCCGATTCTTTCTGGCCGCGATGTAATGGGAATTGCCCAAACGGGGACGGGAAAAACTTTAGCCTATCTTCTTCCAGTTCTTAAAACCTGGAAATATAATAAATCCGGAAATCCGACTGTTTTAATTTTGGTTCCTACGCGCGAACTCGTTGTTCAGGTTGCCGGAATTGTCGAAAACCTGACGAAAAATATCACCGCAAGAGTTATTGGTATTTATGGCGGGAAAAATATAAACACGCAGAAATTACTTTTTAATGACGGCTGCGACATTCTGGTCGGGACGCCAGGTAGAGTAATGGATCTAGCGATTGATAATGCAATTTCTCTAAAAGAAGTTCAGAAATTAATTGTTGATGAATTTGATGAAATGTTGAATCTTGGCTTCAAAGCACAGTTAACGCACATTTTTCAAATGATGAAAGAGAAAAGACAAAATATTCTTTTTTCTGCGACGATGACTGAAGCGGTTGATGCTTTATTGTATGAGTACTTCTCCGGTCCGATGGAAATTTCCTTAGCAAAATCAGGAACGCCTCTTGAGAAAATTGAACAGATCGGGTACAAGGTTGAAAACTTTAATACCAAGATCAATTTATTACAACACCTTTTAGAAACTAATGCGGATTTTTCTAAAGTGCTTATTTTCTGTAACAATAAAAAACACGCCGATTATTTGTTCACAAAAATAGATGAAGTATTCCCGAATCAATTTGATGTAATTCATTCCAATAAATCTCAGAATTATCGTCTGAACGCGATGAAAAGTTTTGAAGCGCAAGAAGTTCGTGGGTTGGTCACGACTGATATTATGGCGCGTGGTTTAGATATTTCGGATATTACGCACGTTATTAATTTCGAGATTCCGGAAGTTCCAGAGCAATATATTCACAGAATCGGTCGTACAGGTCGTGCGGACAAAAATGGAATCGCAGTTTCTTTTGTTACAAAAAACGAAGAATCGCAATTATTAGATATTGAACTTTTAATGGATAAGTCTATTTCGTTAAAAGAATTTCCTGCTGAAGTCAAAATTAATCCGATTAAAATTGCTTCGGAAAAAGACGAAGTGGTGATGAAAAACGCGCACACTGTGAAATTAGAAGACGGTGGTGGCGCATTTCACGAGAAAAAAGATAAGAATAAGAAAGAAAACTGGGGTGGTCCTCACGCTAGAAAGATTCCGAAGAAAGTCGGATCAAATCGCGCGCACGAAAAAGCAAAGACAAAAGCGAAAAAAAATAAATAATGAAAATCCGGAATATACTTCCGGATTTTTTATTGATAGTAGTTTCGGAATTTCTATTTCCAAAAAACATCGTCATAGTCTGGTTCTTTTAATTCTGGGTGATCCAGTTTTAGAATATCTTCCAACTGTTGATCTGTCGCTTGTCTTTCGATCTCGGGAAAAATCTCCCGTTCTTCAGTTCTGATATGAAGTTCAAGCAATGCCCGAAAAGTTTCTATTTGTGCTGACGTCTCAAAACCATCAGCGATCATCTTGTGAAAGGTGCGATGCTGAGAAATTGCTTCTTTTATTAAAGGATGCTCTTCGCCTAATACTTTAAAAATAGTTTCTTCTTCCTCGGTAAAATGCGGTTTCAGATTCTGAAGATAAAACAGTCCAATATATTTTTCCATTCGTTCTACAGAA
This sequence comes from Flavobacteriales bacterium, assembly GCA_038242555.1. Lineage (GTDB taxonomy): Bacteria > Bacteroidota > Bacteroidia > Flavobacteriales > Weeksellaceae > Kaistella. Next base: position 42,030 of record JBBSRZ010000006.1, read on the forward strand.
ACATCTTTCTTCATCCCTTCTTTTAGTTTCCAGCAAAGCAACAAACCGAAGTGGTGATCGCGACTGAGTTGGACTAAAGCTTCGTGTCTTTTCATAAGATTATAATTTGACTTTATTTAGAACTCAATTTACTTAAAATTTTATTAAAAGAAAAGTCTGGAATTGTCTTATTGAAGAAGTTAGTTTCATTTACGATGGCAAAAAATTAAACAAAAAACTCTCTGAAAATTTCAGAGAGTTTTAGGATATAATTAAAGATTATAAGTAATCTTAGTATCTGTAATATTCTGGTTTAAAAGGACCTGAAACTTCAACACCAATATATTTTGCTTGTTCTTCAGATAAAGTTTCTAATTCTACACCTAATTTTTTTAAGTGTAAAAAAGCAACTTTTTCATCTAAATGTTTCGGCAACATATAAACTTCATTTTCATAAGCCTCAGAATTGGTCCATAATTCAAGTTGAGCCAATACTTGGTTGGTGAATGAATTACTCATTACAAAACTTGGGTGTCCTGTCGCACAACCAAGGTTTACCAAACGACCTTCTGCTAAAATAATAATTTCTTTTCCGTCGATATTATAAACATCAACTTGAGGTTTAACTTCATATTTGGTATCGCCGTAGTTTTCGTTCAACCAAGACATATCTAATTCATTGTCAAAATGTCCGATATTACACACGATGGTTTTATCTTTCATTTTTTTGAAATGCTCGCCTTTAACAATGTTAAAGTTACCGGTCGTCGTAATAATGATGTCTGCGTTTTCAACGACAGAATCCAATTTTTTCACTTCATAACCTTCCATTGCTGCTTGAAGCGCACAGATCGGGTCAATTTCGGTAACTGTTATAATAGAACCTGCACCTCTGAATGAAGCCGCAGTTCCTTTACCAACATCTCCAAATCCACAAACAACAACTCTTTTTCCAGCTAACATCAGGTCAGTTGCTCTTCTAATCGCATCAACTGCAGATTCTCTACAACCGTATTTGTTATCGAATTTTGATTTCGTTACAGAATCATTAACGTTGATTGCAGGCATAACCAAAGTTCCGTTTTGCATTCTTTCGTACAATCTGTGAACTCCAGTGGTAGTTTCTTCAGATAGACCTTTAATACCAGCAGTTAATTCTGGGTATTTATCAAAAACCAAATTCGTTAAATCTCCACCGTCATCAAGAATCAAATTTAATGGCTTTCTGTCTTCACCAAAAAATACGGTTTGTTCGATACACCATTCGAATTCTTCTTCAGTCATTCCTTTCCAAGCGTAAACCGGAATTCCAGCCGCAGCAATTGCCGCCGCAGCGTGATCTTGCGTAGAAAAGATATTGCAAGAAGACCAAGTAACATCAGCACCAAGTGCTACCAAAGTTTCAATTAAAACTGCCGTTTGAATAGTCATGTGAAGACAACCCGCAATTCTCGCTCCCTTAAGAGGTTGAGACGGACCGTATTCTTCGCGAATCGCCATTAATCCTGGCATTTCTGCTTCTGCTAAATGAATTTCTTTTCGGCCATATTCGGCTAATGAAATATCCTTAACTTTATAAGGAACGTATTGTGTTGTAATTTCCATCGATTTAAATAAATTTGACGCAAATATACAAAATACCTTTCTGAATGGCTAAATGGCTTTCAAAATTGGTGTTATGAATTAAATCTATTACGGTCAGAATATTCTAATATTTTACATAAATAGTCAACGGATATTTTGATATTTTGAAGAATTTAGTTTAATCAAATTGGCAATTCGCCTCATTTTCTAGACTATATTTCTATTTGATTATTTAAAGAATTGTGTAATTTTAGGATCAAATTTAATTGATGCCACTGTACAGAGATTTTTCAGATGATAACGCGACCATTCTCCTTTGGAAATATGACGAAGCAGAAGAATTAAATCCTGAACTTCTTCTAGAAAAAGAAAATTTTGAAAAGGTAAAGGATTATCATCCAACGAAATTGAAAGAACTTTTGTTAATTCGAAAAATATTAAAATCTATTTTACCAAATCATAAAATCCTGTATAAAGACCGCGCGCCGTACTTGTCACCAAACGATTTTGAAATATCGGTAACGCATTCTTTTCCGTTTGCAGCGCTGGCGATTTCGAAAAATAAAGTTGGAATTGATATCGAACCTTTTAATGAGAAAATTAAAAGAATTCAACATAAATTTTTATTGGAAGAACAGAGCGGTTTCATTGAAGAAAAGAAGGAAGTCGCTTATCTCACCGTGATCTGGTCGTTAAAAGAAAGTTTATACAAAATTCATCACTCCAATTATTGGTCTTTAAAAAAACATTACGAAGTAAAACCATTCAGCCTTGATTTTCCTTTCAATATTCTTTGTAGAGTACATGACGAAAATGTTTCGGATCTATACAAAGCTCGTGTAGAATTTTTCGAAAATTACTGTTTTACAATTGTAGACTGAATTTCCGGTTCTAATTTTACAGCCACTTTTCGCTGCTCTTTTGCAACGTCGTAGATAAGTTCAAGAATGTCCTTTAAGTTTTTCAACTCCGTTAAATGCGTAATTATGGTAGGATCACGTCGATCAAAAAACTCATTTTCCTGCAATTCTTTTTTACGATTTTCGAGCAGATCTTCTACCGTATCGATGGGCAGTATTTTACTTTCTAATATAATATTTTGATCAGCGTCTTTTTGATTTAAAATTAAATCAGTCCAAATTAACTCCGCCGAAATCTTCAGATCCCAACTGTTAAAATCAATCTCCGGATAATTTTTTGACGATTCTGAATACTGCGAAAATGATGCAATGTAGGCTGTTATCAAATGCGACGTAATTACAAATTGATGCAAATGCTCGAGTTTTTTCTGTTGATTTTTTGGATCCGAAATCATGCGCTGGAAATTATCCGACAGATTTGCTAGATCAATGATCGCATCTTTTCTTGTCAATTTATATTCTTGTGCATCCATGGTCTCATTTTTAAAGAACGCCATGGCCGCTGAAAAATAATTAAGATTACTTAATGAAGTTTTTCGCATAAAATCTAGATTCTTGGTATGTTCCCAAACCGGAAGAACAAAATAGGAAACTGCAAAAGCCAGCACTCCTGCGATGACCGTATCCATAATTCGATCCTTAAAAATCATATTGACATTTCCAGGATTTAAAATATTAAAGGCGAGAAATACATAAATCGTCATAAAGAAGACTGCCCAAGAATATTTCGCCTTCAGAAAACTGAAACATAAGATCATGGCTGCCAAAAACATCACGAATAAGACCGTTTGGTGAGAAATGAAGTATAGAATAACGTACGCAACAATTGCTCCGGAAACGGTGCCGTATAATCGCAGAAGATTGCGGTGTTTTGTCGTGGCATATGCCGGTTTCAAAATGGCCACGATCGTAATTAAAATCCAGTAGGCGTGTCCAATTCCCAGAAAAGCTAAACCAGAAATCCAGTATCCAACGACCAGCGCGACGGTGAGTCGGACAGCGTGGCGAAACAAACCAGATTTAAAAGAAAAGTTAGCCAATAAAACTTTGCTGTTTAATTTTTCTTCGGCGGTAACAAACTTTTGAAAATCTAGCCCAGTAGATAAACTTTCAGACAATTTTTCGTCTTGACTAAAAACTTTATAAATCGTTTTGATCTCATCGGAAATTGAGGTAATTCTATTTAATATAAACCTCAAAGTCATAAAATCCTCCAGACTTTCAGGCGACATTTTTCGATTTCGTAATTCAAAATATTCATTGAATATTTTCTCCAACATTTCGTCGATATTGCGAAGTGGAATTGCTTTATTATTACTTTGTAAAGCGATCCCAATATTGCTCATTTCTTCAGAAAGTTTCTGAAGATAACTTCCGATGGAATTTAAAAATGGCGTGCTCCCAAAATTTTCCTGCACTTTTCGGTAATCACTTTCTGAGGTCATCAACTTCTCGTGAAGATCGATTGAATTTAAAAACATCAACATCAACAACCGACTTGTCGTTGTTGATTCATTTACGATTTTTCTAGTTTTAAAAACAGTCTCGCGTGTTTCTTCCTGTAAATTTTTAATGGAAATCTGCTGCGTAATGATTTGAGAATATAACGAATCGAATTCAGGATTTTTAGAATAAAATTTAGATTTTAAGGAAAGGTAATTGCCGAGGGCTAGATAATTTTCTCCAATCATCTGTCCCGCTAATTTATACGGCTGGATTTTGGAAACGACTAGAAAGACCAATAAATAAAAAATTGATCCGGCTAAGAAAATTAAGGAACTTTTGATAATATTATCTCCAGTTAAATGACCATCAATAAAGATCGCTAAAACGACTAACGACAAAGCTCCGACGGCTGCTAAACGTTGTCCGTAAACACCGATCATCGTGAAAAACATCGAGAACAGGATTATTTCGGGATAAATCAAAAAGGGGAAATGTTTTAAAATACTGGCAATAATTCCAACTACAGAAAAGGAAACAATTGCTAAGATCAACGCATTTCTTCGTCTGATGAAAGGACCAGCCTGATCGGTTAATCCAACGAAACTTGTCGCAAGTGGAAAAAGAAAAAATTCTTTTAGTAAACCGAAATGCGCTAAAATGACACTTGGTAAAATGATCGCAAATGAAATACGGACCGCCGAATAGATCGATTGGCTGCTGGCAAATTTTTTAAATTCGGTGGCGTAATTCATGGTGTAAATTTAAACTTTTAAGGTCAAAAAAAAGCCTCAAGAAAATTGAGACTTTGATAAGATAGATCAAATTTAGTTAATAATCCTGAGCGTTCGATGATTCTTCACCAATATTCCAGGTTAATCCAAATCTAAGGGTATTATCTAGAGCAGAATTAATTTTTGAAGTATTAATTAAATAAGACATATCTAGACCGAAAGACTGGTATTTTAGACCAACTCCAACCGTAGCATATTGTCTGCCGCCTTGTTCTAAACTTTCATGAAAATAGCCACCTCTTAAGGCAAATGCATTATCGTATTCATATTCTACGGCTCCACTGAACATCATGCTTTTTTCATTGCTAAATGATTTTCCAATTCCGTCGATTACTCCAACATTAGGAACATTTCCAGTATTGTCAGGACCAGGAACTAATAGTTTTGTGGCTTCAAAGTTTAATCCAACTCTGTTTAAATCATCCAGAAATAGATCATAACCAGCACCAACTCTGGCCATTGTAGGAAGATAAGATCTTGATTCGTCATCGCCCGTATAATCCAGTCGTGGACCTAGATTCTGGATGGCAAACCCACCTTTCGCACGACCTTCGTAATCACCAAAAGATCGGTGCTTTTCCGACATGAAATAACCTGATACATCTACTGCAAATGTGTTGGCAGCTTGCAACGTATTGTCTGAGTTAAATCCTCCAGACAAGTCAGAACGAATAAATCGACCGGTAACTGCCATAGAGTAGTAATCAGATAATTTTAAACCATAAGCAACGTCGATCGAGAACTCATTTGGTTTTGCGGTTCCTTCTTGTACGACTTCAGAACCTACTAATTTCGTAAGATCCACAGATCCCATATTAAAGTAATAAATACTTGCCGAGATAGTTGCTCTTTCTTCGTCCCCTAAAAACTGGTGATAAGCGCCATAAAGTAAGAAAACATCATTGGTCAGTTTACTCATGTACGGCGTGTAATTAATACCTACCGCAGAAGTTGTTTTGCTGAACGGATATTTCGCTGCATTCCAGAATTGAGAAAAAGCGTCAGTTGTGGTCGCAACTCCTTGGTCACCCATACCTCCGGCTCGAGCATCGGGTGATATCCTGAGGAAAGGTGCACCCGTCAACACAGGCTGAATATTTTGTGAATAGGCAATCATGCCTACTCCTAAACCTAACCCAACGAAGAGTTTTTTAGTTAATGTCATACTATAATTTTTATCATTTGTTTTTTATTTCAACAGAACCATTTTCTCTACTGCAGTGGCGCTTCCTTTACATTTGTCTTGATTTTGACTTCTTGCAAATATTTTATAAATGTAAGTTCCTTTTCCAACTGCATCTCCAAAATCATCTTTCCCATCCCATTCGATCGCTGTTCTTGGTGTTCTGAACCCTTGCAGGAAAGGCTCTGCATTTACTATTGTGGTAATCGTTTTTACTAATTTTCCCGTAATCGTATAAATCTGCACGTTCACAACTAAAATATCATTACAATTATGCTCAAAGTGAACGTACGTTTTGTTCGTAAAAGGATTTGGCCAATTTAATAATTTTTTAACAATTAAATTTTGGTCGCTTTCGTCCTTAACTACAAAGTTTAACGTACTTGTCGTAGAATTATTGTTAATGTCCCAAACTTTAAATGTTAATTGATGATCGCCAGGTGTTAAATTTCTAAACGGATAAGTGACATTTCCTTTTTGATAATCTGAAAGATTAGGATTTATGCAACCATTTCCATCGCCAGAGAAATAGAAATCATTAAGAACAACGGTATCGATTACTTTACCATCCAGGATCACCGTAACATCGTGGCCGATACCAGAACCTGTAGAATTAATTCCTTTGTCATCAGTTACGCAAGCCAATAGGAGCGGGTTTTGATTGGTAATTCCACCATCTGCAAAATTCGTATTGTTCATAAACAATCTCACTTTTGGTGCTTCGGTATCGTTAATTCCTTCTGGATTAATTCCTCCAATTTTTTGAGTTTGGTTATTGAAAACATCAAAAACATTATTGTCTGCATATATTAAGATTCGACCATCCCCAACTTCGTAATTAATATCTTTTGGAACATAAAATTCAACTTCGAATAATCCATCTTTTGCCACGCCGGAAGATTTTACGATCGGACTTCCTTCTTCGGTATATTGTAATACAGGAGTCATTTTAGGATCTCCATCATTGTTGAGTGTTTGCTTTTTAAGCCTTTTATCAAATATATTTACTGCGACTCTGCCGTTGAATGTTTCATCTAAGGTGCCATTTTCTTTGTTAATACGTCCTTTTATTTTTACAAAATCTAAAGCGCGTAATTCTCCATTTGTTGAAGGTGATTCTATCTGATCAATTGCTATTAATTTTTTAGGACGACTCAGTTTCATAGCAGGATCTCCAAGGAAATTTACTTTTAAATGGTCATTAGAGGGTCCTTTTTCAATTTTAGCTTGTAAAAAAGCATCACCAAGGTTTAAAAAATCGTCATTAACTAACTTGAAAATTTTTTTGGTAAAAATGGACGTAAACTGTTCGCCATATCCAACACCAACTGCGCGACTAGAGGTGATCATGGTAGCAGCACCACCTTGCTTTGATTTAATAACTTGTTCTCCGGCCGAGAAAACGGCTGGATCATCCCATAAGGTAAATTCGCAGGTGATCGTTGAAACAAGAGGGAAACGGGAATAAATATTATTATAATTATTAAAGTTTTGAATTTCGTCGATGGTTAAAACTCTTTCTTGCGCCCAACCATTAATACCACCATGTCCGAAATAAAATAAATACAAACTATTTCCAACATCATTCGCAATCGCTTGGTTGACCTGCGGATATCTTTGACCACCAGCTGATGTCTGTGCTGGAAAAGCATCCAGATACAATTTGCGGATATTATATTCTTTTCTTTCAGTCCCAGTTTCAAATAAGTTGACCAGAGAGGCATTCATTGTATTGTGAAACGGAACTTGATTATCGGCATCGTCATCAACAACAAAATCCAGTTTCATTCGCCATTCACCAAATGGAGTCGATTGTCCTGGGTTAGCATTATAGTACGATAGAGTTTTATCGATCAATAATTTGGCTTCAGAAATGTTTGCGGCGGGTAATCTACCGACCGGTAAATCTGGTAAAGTTGACGCGACATTTGTAGCGTAAATACTTTGTGGCGCGGTCATCACAAAATAATCATCAGTGACGAATGAATCTGTATAATTACCGCTTTCTTCACTTTGATAACTTGGAACAACTGCGGAACCTGGATAAACTTTTCCTTTAAAATCGTAAGAGGTGTCTCCTAAAATAAATAAGTATTTTAGTTGCCCTTGAGGTGAATTTAATCGCGTAGCAAAATCGCGGATCGCAGTAATATCCTTACTACCGCTACTGAACTCATTATAAATCGTGTTAATGTCAACGACCTCCACTTTATAGGTGTCTTTATAATAGTTCGCAAGTCGTTGTGATTGTCCCATCATTTCAGGAACGGTAATCATCAGATAATCGATATTCTGAAGTCCAGCCAAATCTTGGTTGGCAATCTTCCCGCTAAAAGTTGGTAAAAAAGCCTCATTTGCTTTAAATGCGATAAATTCATTTCCGAATAAAGTATTTTCTGCAACGTAACCAAAACTGAAAGTGTTGTTATTTCCAGATTTATTAACTTTTCTGCTGACATTAGTAATATCTGAAACTTGCCAAATCTGCTCTAGCGCAGCAGCATTTTCAACTTTAAAAGTATAAGTGTTACTACTTTGCTCCGTAACATCGTAACTTCTAAAATTCATTTGAGTATTATTGAAGTTCAGATCTTCTTTGTATTGGACTTCAGCATAGTCGAAATAAAACTTCCCGTTTGGATTGCTAGAGGTATTTGGAGCGTAATTAAAATTAATTTGATTTCCATTTAAATTACTTACCGTTCCAGAGTAAACTCCTTGAATAAACTCTCGCCGGTCCGCACTAGAAATCGAGAAAGTGGCAGGATTTACATTATTTATATTCACCACCATGCTATTTCCTGGCGATTGATAAGCGATGTATCTTGATCTGTATTTAATCACGTCGGTTGGCAGAATTGGAGATCTGGTAGTGAACGAAACTGTTTTATTACCGTTAAAAACATCTCCGGTCCAAAGCCTTCCAATTTTCATTAAATTAAATTTCTCCTCATTAATGAATTGAAAATCATCATAACGAGAAATTATGGTAGAATTAATAGCGGTATCCTCTTCCTGAATTCTCTTGCCCACACCTTTGTCGAAGTTGATGAAATAGTAAGCGAAATCTTCATATATATTAATAAAGTTACCTGATCGATCACTGCGCGTTTCTATGCGTTTTTTACCATTGCCACTGTTGCTATTTTTGTAAACATTAAAACCATTTGGTCCTTGAGCATAAAAAAGCGCGTAATCTTCATCATTCCAAACTCCATCTGCTTCACCAACAACTTGTATCGCATTTTCCTGCAGCGTGTCGTACCGTTGATCTTGGTTATGTTCTGGCAACATTAAACCACCATTTCCATAAATTCTGAAATTCTTAGGGTTGATGTTGGCTGGATTAATACCATTGTCACGCAAGAATTTAGAAGTTATTTTAAAAACACCCGATTTATCTACTTTAATTTTATAAAAAGTTCCGCTCTTTAGTGGATTTTCAGTCGTCCCAATTGCAGATTTAAAATTCTTGTTAGCAATTGTTTTATCAAAATTGATTAGAGCAAACGAAGCGAGTCTGAAACTTTTACCGTTCTCAGATTTTAACGCAGCAACACGAACGTTGGTTGTTTTTTCTCTGGTGTAAGGATCTGTATAATAATTAAGTTCAACTTGATCCTCTACGACCAAATTGTAATCATTTAAATCGAAAAGTTCTTTTGAGGTAATTGGTTCCCAAACCAAATTTGTAACTGACTGATCAGTGCCAGTGTATTTCTTTGTTAATCGAATATAGACACTTCCATCTTCGTAGGCGAAATTTTCATTTTTAAAAAAGGGAAGTTTGATTTGGCTCGTACCGTAATCAATGACGGTACTTCCGGCCCAATCAACTTTAATAATTTGTGAAATGAGTTGAGAACTGAATAAATATAAGACGAGAAGTATAAATTTACCTTTCATTTTGTGCTGAAAATTTGCGAGATACAAATTAAATGAAAAATAATAACTATTAATAGAATGCAATAAAATTTAAATGTTACCGTTTTGCAAAAAAAGCAAAGTATAATTTGATTTAATAAATTATTTCTTTTTCTTTGTACTTTGATAAATTCTATGTTAACTATGAATAAGATAAAGTTGTTTACGATAGCAGCGCTGACTTCAACACTACTTTTGTTAAGTTGTGGTGGAAACAATTCTAAAAAAGGCGGCGGTACTAAGCGTTTCACCAGCATGACAGGCTGGAAACCTAATGACCAAAAAGGTTGGTTCTTTACTGGAAAGCAGCAAAAGCAAAAAGGATGGCCAGGAATGGTCTATGTAGAAGGTGGTACTTTTACAATGGGAATGGTGAAAGATGATGTTATGCACGATTGGAATAATACTCCTAAAAGAATGCAGGTCAGTTCTTTCTTTATTGGTGAAACCGAAATTACCAATTATGAATACCGCGAATATGTAACGTGG
>JBBSRZ010000007.1:0-50472 GCA_038242555.1 Flavobacteriales bacterium
AAAAAGGATTTGATGGATTTTTAATGGGAGAATATTTTATGCGAAATGAAAATCCGGGAACTGCTTTTGAAGATTTTATCACTATAGTTGAAAATTAAAAGCCACGAATGCACGAATGATTTTTTAAAATTTATTTGTTGTAAGAAATGATATAGCATGAAGTTTATCAATAGGGACGGGCTTTAGCCCGTTTAGATCAGTTTAAAAATTAAATGGCTTGAGCCAAAACTTATTATAAAATGAAATTAAAAGTTTGCGGTTTAACTAAAGTAGACCAGATTAAAGAATTGATCGATTTACAGATTGATTTTTTGGGCTTTATCTTTTATGAAAAATCACCTAGATATGTTTTAAATTCTCTGACTTTAGATGAAATAAAATCAGTTGATCATCAAGGGAAAGTGGGAGTTTTTGTTAATGAAACGGTCGATAAGATCGCAGACATTGCAGAAAAAGCAGAATTAAATTTCATCCAACTTCACGGGGACGAGAGCGACGAATTTATTAAAAAATTAAGACTAAAATTAAACTCTAAAATAAAAATTATAAAAGTATTCAGAATCGGAAACGAGATCCAAAATTTAAAATCAAAAATCAAAAATTCATATTCTCAAATCGATTATTTCCTCTTTGATACCGATTCCAAATCGTTTGGTGGAACGGGGATTTCTTTTAATTGGCAACTCTTAAATGAATTTGAAATCACCAAACCCTATTTTTTAAGCGGTGGAATTTCAGAAGAAAATATCGAGGATCTAAAATTGCTAAAGCAGAAACCTTTTGCGTTAGATATCAATTCGAAATTTGAATTTGAGCCCGGAAATAAAAACATCAATAAATTAAAGCAATTTAAAAAACTTCTCAATTAACTGAGAACTGATTAAATAAACATAAATAATGAAAACATACAAAAACCCTGACGAAAATGGATATTATGGCGAATTTGGCGGTGCGTTTGTTCCCGAAATGTTGTATCCAAATGTAGAAGAACTTCAAAATAGTTATTTAGAAATTATCGAATCGAAGGAATTCCAAGAGGAATATCAAGATTTACTTACAAACTACGTTGGCCGGGCAACTCCATTATATTTTGCCAAAAATCTGAGCGAGAAATACCAAACGCAAATTTGTCTGAAACGCGAAGATTTAAATCATACGGGAGCGCACAAGATCAATAATGCGCTTGGCCAAGCCTTGCTTGCGAAAAAATTAGGAAAGCATAGAATCATCGCAGAAACAGGAGCGGGTCAGCACGGCGTCGCAACCGCAACTGCATGTGCTTTACTCGGTTTGGAATGCATTATTTACATGGGCGAAGTCGATATTGCTCGTCAAGCCCCAAATGTTGGACGTATGAAAATGTTGGGAGCGACTGTGATTCCTGCAACTTCGGGTTCTAAAACTTTGAAAGACGCTGTGAATGAGGCGTTGCGTGATTGGATAAATAATGCTTCAACTACGCATTACATTATTGGAAGTGTCGTTGGTCCGCACCCTTTTCCGGATTTGGTAGCACGATTTCAAAGTGTGATTTCCGAAGAAATAAAATGGCAGTTGAAGGAAAAGATCGGCCGTGAAAATCCAGATGTGGTTATTGCTTGTGTCGGTGGCGGAAGCAATGCTGCCGGCACTTTCTATCATTTTGTAGATGAACCGTGCGTTCAAATTATCGCCGCAGAAGCGGGAGGTTTTGGTTTAGATTCTGGGAAATCTGCCGCGACAACTTTCCTGGGAACTTTAGGCGTTCTGCATGGAAGTAAAAGTTTAGTGATGCAAACTGAAGATGGTCAGGTGATCGAGCCTCATTCGATTTCTGCTGGTTTGGATTATCCCGGAATCGGTCCGTTTCATGCCAATTTAGCAACTGGTAAACGTGCCGAATTTTTCAGTATTACCGACGAAGAAGCCTTGAAATCTGCTTTTGAATTGACGCAAATTGAAGGAATTATTCCGGCCCTAGAAAGTGCGCATGCGTTGGCGGTTTTGGAAAAGAAAACTTTTGGAAAGGAGGAAGTCGTCGTAATTTGTCTTAGCGGAAGAGGTGATAAGGATATGGAAACCTATCTATCGAAATTATAAATGATTTATTTGTGCAGACATTTCCGCCTTCCACTCCTGCTTTTTTTGCTCCACTTCGTTGCGCTAAAAAGAGCTCCGTTCAAGTCGGGCTGCAGATTTCGCTAAAAATGGAATTTTGATTTAATAAAGTTTAGGATTTCAATCCTCTTAAAAGATAAAAAATTATGAAAAAGAAACTCAACATATATTTCACCGCCGGAGTTCCCAAATTAAATGATACGCCTGATATCCTAAAATTAATCCAACATTCGGGTGCAGATTATATCGAAATTGGAATGCCGTACTCTGATCCGGTTGCAGATGGACCTGTGATCCAGAAAGCGCACGAAATTGCTTTAAAAAATGGAATGACCATCGCAGAACTTTTCAACCAACTAAAATCAGTACAATCAGAAATGAATATTCCGATTATTTTAATGGGCTATATTAATCCAGTTTTAAGTTTTGGATTTGAAGAGTTCTGTAAAGAATGTAAAGATTCGGGAGTTTCGGGATTAATTATTCCAGATTTGCCTCCAGTAGAGTTTGAGAAGAACTACAGAACGATTTTAGAAAAACACAATCTTAATTTTATCTTTTTGGTAACACCAGAAACATCTGATGAAAGAATAAAATATTTGGATTCTTTAAGTTCTGGTTTTTTATACGCGGTCTCAAGTTCTTCTACAACAGGAAACAATGCGAAAGAAATTAATAACGAAGAGTACCTAGATCGGCTGGCGAATTTAGGTTTAAAAAATCCAGTGATGATTGGATTTGGAATTAAAAATAAAAAAGATTTTGATAAAGTGACCGAGAAAGCAGCAGGCGCAATTATCGGAACTGCCTTCGTGAATATCTTGTTGAACAATGATGATTGGGCAACGAAAGGAGAAAGTTTTATTCGTAGCATACAAAATTAATTTTATAAATTTGCCGGGAGAAAAACCGAGCAATAATTGACTTGATTTTCAAAACGAAAATTGAAATAAAGCGAGTCTTGCAATAGGGATAGGAGTGGAAATCCTTTTTTGAACAAAAAGATTGTAACGGATAGCCCGACCCGAGTTCGCGTGGGAAGCGCTGTTAGAGTTTCAAGCTCTAACAGCGCTCAGCAAGGAAACGAGGGGATTGCCCAAAAAAGTAAAATAAAATGACAAGCACACAGAATCGAACATTGCAGTTTCAGGAATTAGGTTTGATGGATTATGAGCCGGCTTTTGAATTTCAAGAAAAATTGATGAAGGAAATCATCAACTTGAAACTGAAGAATCGCAACCGAACTGATGATGTCCACGAAGAAATTCCAAATTATTTATTGTTTGTGGAGCATCCGCATGTTTATACGATTGGTAAATCTGGGGACGAGCATAATATGTTGGCGAATGCTAAAAAGTTGGATGAAATTAATGCGACTTTTGTGAAGACGAATCGCGGTGGAGATATTACTTATCACGGTTTCGGACAGATAGTGGGTTATCCGATTTTGGATCTGGATAATTTCAAGTCCGATATCCATCTGTATATGCGAAATTTAGAAGAAGTAATTATCCGTGTAATTGCTGAATATGGTTTGAGAGGCGAAAGAAGTGAAGGCGAAACTGGAGTTTGGCTGGATGTCGGAAAACCTTACGCTCGTAAGATTTGTGCGATGGGGGTGAAGACTTCTAAATGGGTAACGATGCACGGTCTGGCTTTGAACGTTAACACCGATTTGCGATATTTTGAATATATTATTGCTTGCGGAATTAAAGATAAAGGCGTGACTTCTTTGCAACGGGAACTGGAACGGGAATTATCTCCGGATGAAATGGCTGACGTCAAAGACAAGATTAAAAAACATTTCTGTGATGTTTTTGAAGCGCAGATTATTTAAAATTTTTTCACACAGATTTCACAGATATGATAACTGAAAATCACCTCGTAAAAGGTGATTTTTTTATTTGTAATTGTAGAATTGAACTCATAACAAGCAATTAGCAGAAAACATTTTTATAAGAATCTGTGTAAATCTGTGTAAATCTGTGCGCTAAAAAGATTAAAGTTCTTTATACAATTCTACTTTTTCAAAAGTCTTCATTTTTTGATTCTCTATTTTATCAGAAATTAAAATCCCAGAAAGATGATCGATCTCGTGCTGAAGAATGATAGCCGTAAATCCCTCTACAATTTCAGTATGCTTTTTTCCATCCAGATCAAAATATTCTACTTGAATGACTTGGCTTCTATAAAAATAATCTCTGAAAACTTCAATGGACAGATCACCTTCTGGACCCAAACTTAAAACTTCTGAACGCGAAATAATTTTTGGATTAATAAAGTATTCTAAAGGTGTTTCTTTTTTGTCAAATCTTTTCGCCCAAATGATATTCCGATTAATGCCAACTTGTGGTGCTGCGATTCCGACGCCACTTCCAGTCGAAAGTAGTGCCAGTTTCATTCGGTTGACCAAAACTTTGGTGTACTTATTTTTAGGTTTTACATCTGTGGATTGATCGAGTAAAACTACATGTTGCAAAGAATCGGAGGTTTGGAAAATAACCATCGCTGAATCAATATTCCCTTCTGTAATTCTCGAAATTTCTGCTTTCGTATATTTTTGTGAAAAAGCGAAGACAGAAAACAAGAGAAATAAAATCGAACTCTTCTTCATCACTAAAATGTTTTATAGCCTTTATAAACTTGTGCAGATTTCTCCAAAATCGGCGCTGACTGATTTCTGAAATTCATCAAATGATCAGTACCATTATGTTGATGATGATGTTCCTCACTTTCCCAAAGTTCAATAATAAAGAAAACTCCTTTATTGGAATTGTCTTCGATTAAATCGTATTGCATACAACCGTCTTCTTTTCGGGTTTCGAAAACTAGTTTTTTCAATATTTCCAAAGCATCCATTAAATGATTTTCTTTAAACTGGAATAGAGCCACAATATGCAGGTTTTTCATAAATGTTTATGATAAATCAAAGATAGAATTTGAAATGTATTATTTTGAAATAAAAGCAAAAAAAGTCGACTTAAAATCGTTTTTTCTTAATGAGTAAAAATTTTTATCTTTGTAAAAATCGAAATAAAAAATGGCAGAGTATAAATTATTACTTCCTTCGATGGGAGAGGGCGTGATGGAAGCAACGATCATCAGTTGGGTGTTCAACGAAGGCGACACGGTTACGGAAGATGATTCCGTGGTAGAGATCGCAACAGACAAAGTTGATTCCGATGTTCCGACTCCAGTTTCGGGGAAAATTGTAAAGATCCTTAAGCAGAAAGATGAAATCGCGAAAATTGGCGAAGCAATCGCAATTCTAGAAGTTGCCGGAGCGGGAGAAGTGATCGCCGAACAGCCACAAGAACCGAAATCAGCCGAAGACGTACAAACTCAAATTCCTAACGTTGATCCAGAAGTGGTTCAAACTTTAGAAGAGCCATTAACCAATAATACGACTTCTGGTGAGGCTTCTGATTTATATTTATCGCCTTTAGTGAAATCAATTGCACAAGAGGAAAAGATTTCAGAAAGCGAACTTCAGTCTATCAAAGGAAGCGGTTTAGACGGTAGAATCACCAAAGAAAATATTTTGTCTTTTATCGCAACGAGAAAAGACAGTCCCGCACCACAAGTTGATGCGACTCCAGTTTCAACTCCAATATCAGTTTCGTCCGCTCCAGCGGCTGCTGCACCATCCGCGCCAATTAAATTAGGTGCTGGTGACGAGATCATTCAAATGGATCGAGTTCGTAAAATCATTGCCGATGCAATGGTGAAAAGCAAGCATACTGCACCGCACGTAACGTCGTTCATCGAATCTGATGTTACGAATGTTGTAAGATGGAGAACGAAACACAAAGATATTTTTGAGAAACGCGAAGGAGAGAAATTGACCTATATGCCAATTTTTGTTCACGCAATTGTGAAAGCAATTCAGGACTTCCCGATGATCAACGTTTCTGTAGATGGCGATAAAATCATCAAAAAGAAAAATATCAATATCGGAATGGCAACTGCACTTCCAGACGGAAATTTAATCGTTCCGGTTATTAAAAATGCAGATCAACTTTCCCTTTCCGGTTTAGCGAAAGCAATTAATGATTTGGCTTTCCGTGCGAGAAATAAAAAATTGAGACCAGAAGATACGCAAGGTGCAACTTATACCATTTCCAATGTTGGAGGCTTCGGAAACCTAATGGGTACACCGATTATTCCTCAACCTCAAGTCGCGATTTTGGCAGTTGGAGCGATTGTTAAAAAACCTGCAGTTTTGGAAACGAAAGATGGCGATGTTATTGCGATCCGTAACTTAATGTTCATGTCACATTCTTACGATCACCGTGTGGTAGACGGTTCTTTAGGAGGAATGTTCTTGAAACACGTTCACGATTATCTCCAGAATTGGGATATGAATACTGAGATTTAAATTTCAGCAGACAAAAATATAAAACCAAACCTTTGAGAATTTCTCGAAGGTTTTTTTTGTAGCTTAATCACGCTTTCACTACTCGCTTTTTTTCGCCAGCGCATTTGGCACCACCGAAAAAAGAGCTTAAACAGGCCGTTCAATCACGGCTAGTTACGATTGGGTTTTTAATTAAAATTCTTGCGAAATTATATAATTCTAATTTGCCACGAATGCACAATTAATTTCTTTTGTGAATTAAGACTTTTTTGTAGCAGGGAAATTCGTCGATTCGTGTCTTTTTTCCACCCCATAAATTCCAAAAAGTTGCTAACTTTGATTTCTAAATTTTAAAGCAAATGTTCAACATTAGAAAAGCCAACGAAGTAGATTCTCCAATCATATTTGATTTAATAAAAAAACTCGCCGTTTACGAAAAAATGGAAGAGGAAGTAATCACTTCCGTCGAAGAATTAAAGGAAAATATATTCACACATAATTACTCAAAAGTTTTAATTGCGGAAGAAGATAATAAACCAGTCGGATTCGCTTTGTATTTCTATAATTTTTCCACGTTTGTGGGAAAACCAGGTTTGTACCTAGAAGATCTTTTTGTGGAACCAGAATACCGTGGAAAAGGCTACGGTAAAAAATTATTCATCGAACTGGCAAAAATCGCCAAAGCAGATAACTGCGGTCGAATGGAGTGGTCCGTTCTCAATTGGAATACGCCTGCTATCGATTTCTATAAATCACTGCAAGCCAAACCGATGGAAGGATGGAGTGTTTTCCGTTTAGACAAAAAAGGAATTGCTGATCTGGCGGAATAAAACAATTTCACACCAATAAAAAAGGTGAACTCAATTCGAAGTTCACCTTTATATTTTAAATAGTTATGTTTTATAAAATCTTTGCTACTTCAGCACATAACCATTCCAACATTTCTCTGTCGTTATTCGTAAATGGATCCACCGTATGCGAATCAATATCAATCTGACCGATATTTACGCCATCTTTCATAATCGGAACCACGATTTCCGCTTTTGTATCGATTGAGCAACTCAAATAATTATCTTGTTCGTGGACATCTGGCACCACAAACGTTTCACTAGATACTGCAACCTGACCACAAATTCCCTTTCCGTATGGAATAATGGTATGATCAGTTTCCGCGCCAACGTATGGTCCTAAAATCAGTTCTTCTTTATCTCCATTTTTAAAGTAAAAACCAGTCCAGTTGAAATAGGAAATTTCCTGATCTAATAAGTGACAAATTTTCTGCAGTTTTTCTTCGGACTGATCTGCTGGGCTTTCTATAATGAATGAAAGTCTTTTTTTTATTTCTGACATTGTTTATGTTTTTAAGAAAATTCTTTTAATTTTAATTCTTCTTTGTATCCGAACATTCCGCGCTCTTTTATCAACTCTGCCACACCGTCTGGAACTTGTTCTTCCCAACCTGGAATGTGACTGGCGATTCTGTCAAGAATAGTTCTTGAGTATATTTCGGAATAATCTGGATTGTAATTTTTGATATCTACAATTCGCTTATTATGTTTAAAGTATTTATATAATTCTTTTAAACTTTCGCTCACTTTTAAATTATCGGATGTTAAAAATTCGTGAGTTTCAGGGTCTTTGTAGGGATAAAGATACACGCGCATATCTTGACGGAAAAATTTACCAAACGCTTCTAAAATTCCGCCAGAAAGATCTCTGTAATAATTTTCATCAAAAACATCGAGCATATTATTCACGCCCATCGCAACTCCAATCTTGCCATTGCTGTAAGGAGCGAAGTAATCGATCAAACGATAATATTCTGAGAAGTTAGAAATGATTACCGTGTAGCCTAATTTCCCTAAAATATCAACTCTGTCTAGAAAATCTCGTTCATCAATATCGCCGGCTGCCCTTAAATTCGCAATAGTAATTTCAAATAAAACTTCTGTTTCATCTTCACTACAATTCCAGTCTTTTTTGAACATATCAAGGCCTTTTAAGAACATGTCTAGATTGACCATTGTTACTGGCCTGAAACTTCCGCGGACGGCAAAGATATTTTTTCGGTATAAAATGTCTGCAGGTAACATATTGTGTCCTTCAGAATTGAAAATAACTGCGTCGGTCATTCCGTTTTTTACGAGTTGCAAACTCATCAGACGATTATCTACATAACTAAAAGAAGGACCGCTGAAATCAATCATGTCGATTTCTATATTATCTTTAGAAATATCATCGAACAAAGAATTGATCATTCTCCGTGGATTGTCGGTGTGATTAAAAGCGCCGTAAATTAAATTGACCCCTAAACTTCCTAAAGTCTCCTGTTGCAGAGTAGCGTCATTTTCGGAAAACTTTACATGAAGTACAATTTCATTGTAATCTTCCTTTTCATCCGTTTGAAATCGTAAACCAACCCAGCCGTGACCTTTCATTGTTTTGTCGAAGTTAATCGTCGTCACGGTATTTGCATAGGAGAAAAACTTTCTACCTGGACAGGATTCTCGAGAAACGCGTTCTTCGATCAAGGCTATTTCATAGCGTAACATTTTACGCAAACGATTTTGAGTTACATATCTGTTTCTGGCTTCTTTGCCATATATAGCGTCACTAAAGTCTTTGTCATAGGCGGACATTGCTTTTGCAATGGTTTTTGAGGCACCTCCAGCTCTGAAAAAATGGCGTACTGTTTCTTGACCAGCGCCGATCTCGGCAAAAGTACCGTAGATATGCTGGTCTAAATTAATCGCTAAAGCTTTCTGCTTGGGTGTTAATTTCGGTTGAATCACTGTCAATTCTAATTTTTTGTAAATTTACCAAAATTAAACCAACATCAAAAAAAATGAAGTTGAAATTTTTAGGTACAGGAACATCACAAGGAGTGCCTGTAATCGGCTGCCATTGTGAGGTTTGCATCTCTCAGAACCCCAAAGACAAACGTTTTCGGTCCTCCGCTATCGTCACGACAGATTCTGCGAAAAAAATTCTAATTGATTGCGGTCCAGACTTCCGAATGCAAATGCTGGAGAATAAGGAAGAACAAATCGATGCTGTTTTGTTGACTCATGAACACAACGATCACGTGATTGGCCTTGACGATCTCCGTCCTTTAATTTTTAAAAATAGGAAGAACATTGATCTTTATGCAAATAAGAGAGTAGGCGCTGAAGTAAAATCGAGATTTCCGTACGCGTTTGCAGAAACAAAATATCCTGGTGCGCCGGCTTTTGATCTTCACGAAATTACCACAGATTTTTCTATTTTTGATACAGAGATTATTGCCATTGAAGTGATGCATTCCGCGATTTCTATTTTTGGATTTAAGTTTAAGAAACTCGCTTATATTACAGATGCTAGTTTCATTAATGAGGAAGAAAAGAAAAAACTGAAAGATCTGGATGTTTTAATCGTCAACTGCATTAGAAAAGAAGAGTTTCATCCCGCTCATTTTATCTTGCCGCAGGTTTTAGACTTGTTTGCAGAATTAAAACCAAAGAAAATGTACCTTACTCATATCTCTCATCATCTCGGTTTGCACAATGAAACGCAACAGGAACTTCCTGAGAATATGTTCCTTGCATATGATGGATTAGAATTAAATTTCTAATGATTGAAATTATTCAAAAAAAAGTTTTCTGAGATAAAAAATAATTCTATATTTGCACACCAATTTAGAAAGCCCGGTTGGCGGAATTGGTAGACGCGCTAGACTCAAACTCTAGTATCGCAAGATGTACCAGTTCGATTCTGGTACCGGGTACCAAAAGCCTCTGCAATCATTGATTCGCAGAGGCTTTTATTTTTTAAGTCACTTCTTTTATTCTTTGTTCTCAGTTGCTCTGTTAGGTAAGGCGTAAACAAGAGATTAAAATTTTCAGAATTTAAAGTAGAGCCCCCCAAAGAAAATGGGTGACATGGCTTACGTTAGAGATGAACTAGATCTGGTCTTCAGTTTAGAAACCAAAGATTAAATGTATTTGCATTTTTTTAGTTCCTTCATCCGGAGCTGTATTACTGATCTCTCCCTAAATAGTCTTCAGTAATCTCTGAAATTTGCTGATCTTCCGCCAGTTCTAATAACTTTCTATTGACCTGAAAAATTAAATTACTTTCTTTGGGAAAGGCGAATCCATACCCTTGCTGGTAGTATTCTGCGGTGGCAATTTCTAAATCATCGTCTTTGTGCGTATTGATGTAGTGCATTAACTGTGGTCGATCATAAACAATCGCATCCACTTGTTCTTCATTCAGCATCCTTACTGCATTTGCTAAAGTTGCTACAGGTTTTATTCTGATGTTGTATTCCTTTAAAAAGTTAACAGAAGGCGAACCTGAAATCGTAGCGACTTTTTTTCCATTTAACTGCTCGATATTTTTAATATCCACTGCTTGATAATTCGAAAAGGTAAGAACGCTGGCAATTCCTGCTATCATGGAAGTGGCTGAAATAATGGATACAACCATCCATGTTCCAGCAATTATTCTACCCATTAGGGTTACCGGTGCTTTATCACCATATCCAGTTGTACTCATAGTTACAATGGCTAACCACATTCCGGTTCCAATACCTTTCGCAGGCTCAGATGAGAATTGTTCGGGAGAAGCTTTCCGTTCTGCAAGCCAGAGAAATGTGCCTACTATCCCAAGAATAACTAGAAAAATTCCAATTGCAATTAATAATTTAAAACTGAACAATAATCTAAATACATTCCAGAGACTAAATTCGCCCTTCTTATAAGCGATTGCTAAACTGGACTGATAAAACGGTTGTGAAAATTTAAAATCGTTTAACCGTTGCGAATTAATGGTGATTGGGCCAACGACCAAATCTACGTCACCTTTTTTTAGTGCATCTAAGGCAAGATTGACACTTTTGTATGATTGATATTGATAACTCCAGTCCAGGTTAGTCGCAATTTCATCCCAAATCCTAACCGAAATTCCTTGCGGCGTAGGATTGCCACTTTCTGTAAAAACAAACGGCGCAGTCCCGGCAATCCCCACTCTTAAAGAATTAGTTTTCGGAGTGGTGATTTGTGCTGAAATCGAATTGACGAATAGAAAATTTAAAATCAGGAATAGGTAAAAATGAGGTCGATTCATATAATAATTGGTTGGCAAAGCCCTTAAAATAGGAAAAATTTGTTTTTTAAACAAATTAATTCCCTTTTAATATCCCGAAAAACAACGAGTGGATAATTACCGCAAAATGAAAAGCACTTATTTATAATGTTGAAAAATTCCAAAATCGGTAGGCGTCCATAAGGCAGCTTTTTGACCCGCAACTTTCAAAGCATCATTCGTCCAAGTGTTACAGGTATAAAGGAAACTATAACTTCCTTGCGCTTCATAAAATGCGTCGTCAGCACTATAAACAGCATCTGTCGGAATCAAAATATTTTGACCGGCCGAATTTTTATCAAATTTCGAATCTACAAAACGTATTAGATCTCTATACTGACTATCAGTAATCATAATTTTCTTAATATCTTCCGCTTCTTTTATACTTTTGTAAAAAGTACAATGCATCGCAGAATCGCCTAACCAGAAGGCAGCATAAAATGCAGTTGTAACTTCTAATTCTGCCCACGTCGGCGTATCTAAATAAAATCCTTTGTCGCCCCAACCAATTCCAACGTATTTGAAATCGCTGCTTTTCGACGTTGTATTTTCGAACAGGATTTTCTCACTCCAATCGATTTGTTTTGACTTAATCGGCATCACCAAATCTGTATGAACTCCATTGGTAAAAATGTAAATAGCAATATCGGCTTTTTCAGTTGTTGCTTTTTTCTGAACAGGAATAAGTGGAATGATTAGCGCACAAACGATGTAAAGTACGACTAGACCTAATAGTACTCCCAAAAATTTTAAGATAATGTGCAGTATGTTTTTCATATAATAATAAGAGTAAAAGTGATTTATTTATAATCTTTTTTAATTTTCAGGGAAACTGGAATCAGTTATAAATTCGATATTTCGTTGCAAGCCAGCAAATTTCGTTCTTTTAATTGGCGATTTTTTAAATATTTCCGAAAAAACTTCTTGGGATAATTCAGTCCAGTCTGATTTTTCTAAATTCTTTAACGCTGAATTCGGTTTAAATTTTTCTTGTTGATGAGGTTTAGAAAATCGATTCCACGGACAAACATCTTGGCAAATATCACACCCAAACATCCAATCTTCCATTTTTCCTTTAAAATGATCCGGAATTTCATTTTTCAATTCGATGGTTGCGTAAGAAATACATTTACTGCCATCGATTATTCGCTCCGAAACAATGGCATCAGTTGGACAAGCATCAATGCATTTTCGACAAGAACCACAATGGTCCGTAGTGATATGATCTTCTTTAAGTTCTAAATCGGAGATGATTTCTGCCAAAAAATAAAATGAACCCGATTGCTTTGTAATTAAATTCGCATTTTTCCCGACCCAGCCAATGCCGGAATTTTTAGCCCAACTTCTTTCTAAAATCGGTGCAGAATCTGTGAAGACTCGGCACTCAAATTCACCGATTTCTTCTTGAAGTTCAAGTACCATTTCACGCAAAATTTCTTTTATAATTTCGTGATAATCTTGTCCATAAGCGTATTTCGAAATTTTAAGATGATTTAATTTCGCTAAATCTTCTTCAGGGAAATAATTATAGGAAAGAGAAATGACAGATTTTGAACCTTCTACCAATAATCTTGGATCCAATCTTTTATCGAAGTGATTGGCCATGTAAGACATTTCCCCGTGATAATTATTATTAAGCCAATTTTCAAAAGGTTTCGCGTCCTCTTCTAAAAAAGCTGCTGTCGAAATTCCACAATTTTGAAAACCAAACTTTTTTGCTTTGGCTTTTATAATGTTCGTGTAAATTTCAGCTTTCTGTGACATAAATTACCTTGCAAAACTAACATTATTTTATAAATTTGCTATTCAACCTAAATAACTTTAAATAACAGAATATGTCAGTAGAAGAAATTTTAAAATCAGGAAAATATAATTTAATCGATGTTCGTGAACCGATGGAACTGGAAATGGATGGTTCTATCGAATCTGCACTAAACATTCCGCTTGGAGAATTGAATGATCGAAAAGAAGAAGTCAATCAATTAGATGGTCCAAAAATCTTTTTCTGCAAAAGTGGTAATAGAAGTGGAAAAGCGATGGAATTATTTAAATCTGAAGGTCAAACCGATGTCTATAACGGTGGTGGATATTCTGATCTTCAACAACGGTTAGAAAATCTGTAAATAATTTAAAAGAATAAAAAGAGTTAGTTGTCAAAATCAACTCTTTTTTTTTGGCGTATTTTTCCAAATATCTGACACTTTAGGTCTAAAAAATTAAATGAGCGTTTAAATAATATAATAGATATAAGCATTTGATTTACAGACGATTGTATTTAATTTTATCTGTCAACTGATTGATATTAGCATTTCGTGGCACGATTTTGATAGCATCTTCCGTGTAAAACGTAAAAATTTAATATTATGAATTCAATCAAAAAATCAGTACTTGCATTAGGTCTTATGACCGCAGGTTTAATGAGTGCACAAAGTTCCGACATGACAAACATGTTTAAAGTTGGAATCAACGGAGGATTAGCAGTTCCACAAGAAAACGCAGGAGGAAATATCGGTGTAGATTTATCTTACCAAAATCTAATTACGCCAGGGTTTGGATTAGGAATCGCGACAGGTTATAGCCACTTCTTCGGAAGAGAAAATAATGTGAACAACGTGAACCTTGACAACAATGATTTCGGAGTAATTCCAGTTGCTGCTTTAATTAGAGTGTATCCAAAACAAATGGGTTTCTATTTAGGAACTGATATCGGTTACGGTTTCATCGTAGGTGATGACAAAGTTGCATCAAATGATTCACAAGTAAGACCAGATGGTGGTTTCTACATCAAGCCAGAAATCGGTTACCATAATCAAGATTGGAACTTTGCCTTACAGTATCAGAAAACCTTCACAGGTGATAAAGGTAATATTGGTTCGCAAAAATATAACGCTGGCGCAATTGGCGTAGGTGTTGGATACAACATTCCATTAGGTAAGTAAATTTCCCTAAATAATTAAGCCTTCTCTGCTACAGAGAAGGTTTTTTTATTTAATCACTTCATTTTTTAAAAACAATTATTATCTTTGGTTCATAACGTTACAACATGGATACTAAAAATAAATGCAAATTATATTTACCTGGATTAGAATCAGCGTCCAATGACGGTGTTTCTCTGATTGCAGTAGATCTACGGGATAAAGAAACTCATTTCGGTCTCTTTACGACTGATAATCAAAAGGTTTACCCGAAACTCGAAAAAACATATTGCACGACAGATTTCTCTTCTTTTTCCGAAATGGTAACTCAGTTTATTACTGAAAATTCTTTAGAGCAGATTTCTAAAATTGCTGTTGCAGTACCAGGTCCTGTAATTGGCGGAAAAAGTGAACCAAGCAGACTTCCTTGGAAGTTAGATGCAGAAGACATTAAAAATGAAACGACGATCAACGAAGTTTTTTTGATTAATGATTTAGAAGCCTCAGCTTACGGACTAGAAAATGTAACCGAAGACAACTTTTTAAAAATTCATGATTCCGAAAATTTCACGCAAGGTAATGCAGTGCTTTTAGCACCAGGTGCTGGTTTAGGTGAAGCAGGATTATTTTGGGACGGATGCTGTCTGAGACCTTTCGCGACTGAAGGCGGACATTGTGAATTCTCACCCAGAACCAATGAAGAAGTAGAGTTTTATTCTTTCCTTCAAAAAATCTATGGAATCGTAAGTTGGGAATCAGTTCTTTCTACGGAAGGTTTATTTAATATCTACCGTTTTCTTCGCGATGTTAAACAGCAAAAGCAGCCAGATTGGCTTACAGAAGAAATTGAAGCAGGCAATTTTACGGAGGCCATTATTAATGGATGCATCCAAAAAAGAGATCGCATTTGTACCATGACGATTGATACTTTCTTAATGTATCTTGCCAGGGAAGCGAATAGTTTAGTTTTAAAAATGAAAGCAACTGGTGGTTTATTCCTTAGTGGAGAAATCCCGCTGATGTTAGAAGAATTCGTAAACAATGAAAAATTCTATAAGAATTTCATCATCAGTGATAAAATGGAAAATATCTTAGAAGACATTCCAATCTATTTGGTGAAAGACGAGAAAACCATTATCAATGGTGCAGCGCTGTACGCCGCTTTTTACAAATAGAAAAATCTGTTTTTAAATAATTTAAACTTCGCCCATTGCGAAGTTTTTTTATTTTAAAGAGTTTGATGAATATTTTTCTTACCCTAAATCAACTGGATAATATTAAACTTTCGATATGTTTGCAATTCAAATTTAATAAAGTAATAATGAAGAATTTAGTATTAGCAGCAGTTTTGGCTGGCGGAATGATGTTTGGACAGACCAAAAAGGTTACCAATTCCAACGTAGAATGGTGGGGTTATAAAGTAGCAAAAACCGAAGCATCGTCGCATAACGGAAATGTGAACTTGAAATCTGGAAATGTCATCATGAAAGGAAATCAGATTGTTGGCGGTACTTTCGCTTTAGATATGAACTCGATTAACGCTACAGATTTAACTGGGGAATATCAAACCAAATTAAATGATCATTTAAAAAACGGAGATTTCTTTGAAACCAATAAATTCCCGACTGCAACGTACACCATCACTTCTGTAAAGAAGAATAATAACAAAGACTTTCCTTACATGGTTAATGGGAATTTAACGGCAAAAGGTAAAACGAATCCAATTGCTTTTCCTGCCAAAATTTCGATGAAAAGTGGAGTATTGAATATGACTTCAGACAAATTTAGTTTTGACCGTCAGAAATTTGGGATCGCTTATACTCATCCATTAAAAGATGTGGTCTTAAAAGATGCAATTGATATGGTTATTTCTATTTCTGCGAAATAAATTTTAACAATATATTATATGTAAAAGAGCGGCTTTGTCTGCTCTTTTTTCTAATTTTGAACTATGAAATTGTATGTCATCAGCGGGCTGGGCGCCGATTTTAAAGTCTTGGAAAAGATTGCGTTTCCAGATCAATTAGAAGTGGTCTTTTTAGATTGGTTGATCCCAGATAAAAAGGAAGACTTTTACCATTACGTAGCCCGAATGGCTGATAGAGTAGATGCCAATGAACCTTTCGCCTTATTAGGTTATTCCTTTGGCGGTCTCATTGTGCAGGAAATCGACAAGTTGAAACCTGCCGAAAAAGTCGTCATTTTAGGAAGTATCAAATCGGATAAAGAGAAATCACGCTTTATAAAATTTGGCGAACTCTCCAGAATCCCGAGATATTTACCACAAATGATGTTTAACGTCAAATCGGCAACGGTTTATTCTTTTGTCAGAAAATTGGTAGATCCTAAAAACCCCAAATTGTTAGAATATTTAAGAGTGACTGATCCTTATTATTTGAAATGGGGCGTCGAGAAAGTTTCTGCTTGGAAATTCGAGGAAAATCCCAAAGTCATCCAAGTTTTAGGAAGTAAAGACATTGTTTTTCCGGTTAAACATTCAAAACCAGATTACGTTGTAAAAGATGGAACGCATCTTTTCCCCGCCACCAAACACAAACAAGTTTCAAAAATATTGGAAGAAATATTTAATAAGTAGCAAAATATTTTGATAATATTGATTGAATACATCCTTCGAATTCTATGCAATGAGTCACTTTCAAATGCTCCTAAAAGTATGAAAAATAGAATTATCTTTGTCTTCAAGTCATTTTACTTTAATCTTCAGGTCGTATATAAATAATGGAGTCAATCAGCGTTTTTGAAATTATAAAAGTAGGCATCGGACCTTCTAGTTCTCACACCATGGGCCCTTGGAATGCCGCCGAAAGTTTCTTAAGAAAAATCCGAACCGATTTTCAATTAAGCAATGTAAAAGAAATATTTGTTGAATTTTTTGGATCGTTGGCAAAAACAGGAATAGGTCACGGAACCGATGTCGCAGGAATGCTCGGACTTTCAGGAGAAAATTTTAAATTGATTGACACTTCTAAGATCAATGAAAAAGTAGAAGCGATTATAAGTTCCAGTTTATTAAATTTAGGTGGCGAAAAAATAATTCCTTTTGTTTACGGTCATCATTTAATTTTAAATAAAAAAAAATCGCTTGACTTTCATCCGAACGGTATGATTTTCAAGGCCGTTTTCGACAGTGGCGAAGAGTTGATTCAAGATTACTATTCTGTCGGCGGTGGCTTTATCGCGACACAAGATGAACATTCGTACGAAAATAAATGCACCAGAACGCTCTACCCTTGTCACAACGGAAAAGATATTGATCGGAATATCGCAAAACTAGGTCTGGATAAAATTTCAGATCTTATTTTTCTGAACGAGGAATCTTGGCGCACCAAAGAAGAAACCGAAAAGGAAGCGCTCTATATTTGGCAACAAATTAAAGAGTGCATTTACAAAGGCGTCAACAAAGAAGGAATTCTGCCAGGCGGCTTAAATGTTACTCGACGTGCTGCAGGTTTGAATACCAAATTACTCGGGGAAAATGTCTACAACAATATTCACGAATGGTATCAATATTTGGTTGATGCCGATTTAAGTTTCACCAATATCAACAAATGGGTTTCTTGTTTTGCATTGGCGGTGAACGAAGAAAATGCCAGTTTCGGTCGTATTATTACGGCGCCGACTAACGGTGCAAGTGGCGTTATTCCTGCGGTATTAATGTATTCCCAAGTTTTTACCGAATTCAAAAGCGATGAAAATGTAATTCGCTTTTTATTGGTTGCCGGCGAAATCGGAACGCTTTTCAAAAAAAATGCGACTATTTCTGCCGCAATGGGTGGTTGTCAAGCCGAGATCGGAGTTTCCTCTGCCATGGCTGCGGCGGGACTTACGGAAATTATGGGTGGTACGCCGGGTCAAGTTCAAATGGCTGCGGAAATTGCTATGGAACATCACCTCGGCATGACTTGCGATCCGATTGGCGGCCTGGTGCAGATTCCATGTATCGAGCGCAATTCTATGGGCGCAATGAAAGCGATTACTGCTGCAAATATCGCCTTAGAATCTGATCCTACAAAAGCACGCGTAACTTTAGACGAGGTCATTCAATCAATGTGGGAAACTGCGCAAGGCATGAACGATCGATTCAAAGAAACTTCCGAAGGAGGTCTGGCCATCGCGGTTAACGTCGCAGAATGTTAAACTCTTTCTTTTAATTTTTAGGAGCAACAAGATTTTGCTTTTAACAAAACCGGTCCGGCTGTCCACTATATGCGCTCGTCACGATTTTACGAGACGAAGGGGATGCCGTTTCCATCCGGGCTAGAATTTAGATTTTGTTTTTGCTCCAGAAGAAATGCTGTAAAAGAAAAGCTTTTTTTGGTGATGTGAAAATGGTCTATCTGAAACTAAATTATAAAATATTACATAATCTTGCGATCATTTTCCCGAAAAATTCTGCCAGAAATTATTATATGTTTTTAAATAAATCATTTCCATACGATAGTTCATCTAGAACTCATATTTTTATTGGGAGCATTCTTGGAATGTTTGTCCTCTTTATTATATTTTTTTTAAAGCCATTTGATTCTGGAGGATCTAGTTTTTCCTATAAAACAATCTTCTTTCTAATCTATGGATTGATCATCTTTATAACTTACTTCGCAAGCCATCTAGTATCAATCTTCTATTACAAGCGGACTCAGAGTTGGAAACTATTCGAAGAGATTATTTTTTGTTTGCTATTTATTGTGGTTTCTATTGTGCTGGGTTTTTTTTATACGGAAAAGATCATCAATAAAAATCCCGACCGGATTAACATGTACCATTTTTTAGGCTGGTTTAAAACAATCTTCTCAAGTTTTGGGACTCTTCTATTTATTCTTACCATAGTATTAAGAAAAAAATATACGGATGCAAGTTTGAAACATGCGCCTGCAGATTTAAAATCTGATAATTTAATGAAATCTAAAAGCATAACGATTACCAGCAGTTTGAAGAAAGAAGATTTCACCGTTGATGAGGCAAATATTGTTTATATAAAATCTGAAAGTAATTATGTCTTGATATCTTTTTCTGATAATAACGAGCTTAAAGAAAAACTACTTAGAAGTACCCTGTCAAATGTTAGTGCTCAACTTCCGACCTTCATCAAAATTCACCGCTCTTATATTGTCAATCCAAATTTTATTCTTTCATTAAAAGGAAGTAAACAAAATGCTAAACTACAGTTGAAAGATTTAGATCTTACGATTCCTGTTTCTGAAACCTATTTTGAGACCGTTAACTCCGCGGTAAATCGTCCCAGATAAATCGGAACTCAGCCCAGAAAGTAAGGATTGACCACAAAATCAAGTCATTGGTAACTTCCATTTTCATCCTGTTTTTAATATTGCTTCATTTGCTGAAATACTTAAATACAAATATTTCAGCACATGAAGAAATCCGTAAAAATTCTTGGAAGAGTAGTCGCCGTAATTGCAATACTTCTAATTATCTTTCTATCTTATATTCGATTCAGTCGGACTCTTGATCCGTACATTTATAAAACTGATGCACGTAAATCGCAGTTCAGAAGTTTGTCCAAACATAGAGAACTAACGCTGGACTTAAACGACCGTACCAAAATATATGCAGTCTTATTTACGCCTGATTCTGTAGCAGTAAAAGCCACTATTTTTCATCATTTGGGAAACGGAATGGATTTGAATACTGCGCAACTGATGTACAATGCACTGCTTAAAGATGGCTATCAAATATTCGCTTATGAAAGAAGAGGTTTTGGCGGATCGACAGGCGATGATAATAATACCTTACAATTAAAAGCGGACGCACTTGAAATATTCGATCAGTTTAAACATTTGTACGAAGTCGAAGGAACCGAAATCATTATTTGGGGAGTTTCTCTCGGTGGTATTTTTGCGACAACCAATGCAGCAGCACGAAATAGTGATATTAAAGGATTGGTCTTAGAGGGTGCTTTCAGCTCTTTTCCAGACGTCGCAAAACATTATGCCAGTGAAATTAAATTAGAGAATTTTAAATGGTTAATACCTTTGATTTTAAATAATGATTTTCCAACGAATCAGGAAATTAAAAAGGTGACTAAACCAGTAGTGATTATCCATAGCACAGAAGATAAATTAATTCCTTTTAATTTAGGGCAAGATATTTATAATAATTCAAATAAAGCAAATACAGTATTCTGGAAAATAAAAGGAGCACATGTCAAAGGAATAATCAACTACGAACAAGAGTACGTCAATAAATTTAATGAAATATTAAATCACGAATTAGTTTCAAGTAAAAAAATAATGGTACTATGAAATTAAAAAAAATTTTAAAATGGTCAACAATAACAGTTTGTTCAATCATCATAATATCCATTTTGTCTATTCGTCTCTCAAGAGTTTCGGACAAAATAATCTACCAGATGAACGGAACAGATTACATAGAATTTAAATCAGAACTGAATTATAATGAATTCTATTTTAAGGTAGATAAAGACGTGAGATTACACGGTGTTTTGTTTAAACCAGACTCAATTACTCCAATAGGGACCATTTTTCATCATTCTGGAAAAGGAATGCATTTGATGTCATCTATTCAGAACTCTTACAAACCATTTCTAAAGAAAGGCTTTCAGGTCTTTTGTTTTGAAAGAAGAGATTTTGGAAAATCTAAAGGAAAAGCAAATAATTCTTTAATCTTAAAACGAGATGCTTTGTTCGTATTTGACAAAGTAGCACAATTTAATAATGTTTCTAAAAAACCAATTATCATTTGGGGACAATCGTTAGGAGGTGCTTTTGCGACAATGAATGCCAAAGAAAGACAAGAAAAAATTAAAGGATTAGTATTAGAAGGAACTTTTAGTTCTTTTCCTGATATTGGGAAAGTATATGCGAATGCATTAAGATTAGAACATTTTAAATGGATTGTGCCACTATTAATGAATAATGACTTCGCAGCTGAAAATGAAATAAAAGAATTAAAAATTCCAACGATTATTATACACAGTAAGGTAGACGAGCAAGTGCCATATTACTTAGGACAAAAATTATTTGAGTCAGCTAATAAAATAAATACTCGATTTTGGGATATAGATAGTAAACATATTATGGGGATTTACGATGATGAAGAAAAATATGTCAATGAGTTTATTAAAATGTTGGAGGAATAAATATCAACAATATAATATTTAAGTTAAGTTAGTGTGTAATTGCGCTAAAATTCTGGAAATTCTAATTCTGTTTACCAGATTTTTTTTAAATAGTAAGTTCTGATTTCGCTCTTTTTACTGAAATATCCCCCGAATCTTATTCGCATCCGAATTAACTCTTCCAGATCATCATAATTGTTTTTTTTCAAAGCCGATTTAAAATTTCGAAGTTGTGTAATGTACTCGTTTAGAGCATCTAAAACGTTCTCCTTATTCTGTCTTAAAATCGGAATCCACATTTTCGGATGAGATTTTGCCAACGAACCGTACTCGAAAAACCAGAACTTGCCGACTGGAAGATGGTGTTTTCTTAACGTTCTTTTTCTAAACGGTATTAGCTAAAGCGTAGGAAGTGATATGAGAAATGTGCGAGATATAAGCGGTATAAACATCGTTAATTTCGGAATTCATGTAAAGCAGATTCATTCCTAAAGTTTCTGCAACTTCTTTCACGATTTTTAAAGCGTCTGGCAAAGAATCTTCTTGGTCGCAAATGACACCCGCTTTTCCTGTAAAACTATCTGAGATCGCAGATTTCGGACTTGAATTTTCCGTTCCCCACATCGGGTGAAAAGTCACGAAACGATTTCTGTTTTGATGATTTCTACCGACTTTACAATTCCTGATTTGGTAGAACCAACATTCATTACGGTCTGAGTATTATTAATCAGATCTAAAATCGTCGGTAATAATTTGCTTGAAGCGTCCACCGGAATCGCCAAAATAATTAAATCCTAATTTTGGATCGCATTTTCTAAGGAAGAACTTTCATCAATAATTCCAATTTCTTTGGCTTCCATTAAATGCTGGTGATTTTGATCAACGCTTAAAACATAATCGACAAATGTTTTTTAAGCAATTTTAAAGCAATGGAACCGCCAATAAACCAACACCGATAATGGTCAATTTCATAAATACTTTACCCTAAACATCAAACTTATCGTAGTTTCTTTAACGTTTGAAAGTGAGATTGCTCTTTGCATTTTTCAAAGCTAATTTCATAACGAGGATTGTTCTTTGGATATGTAAGGACGTAATTGGGACAAGGTTCTTTCTGCGCATTGCTTTTTTCAAAGTCAACGTTTCCTTTCGTCATAATACTATCTTTTAAAAATTGCTCATCGATTTTTTGATTTTCCATTTCTGCCGTAAATTCTGCAGAATAGGTAAACTCTTTCGATAATGATTCAGCAATAACTCGAGAATTAGGTAAATATCCGCTGCAACTTGCCCCTTTTTTGTTTAGAATAAAAAACACAAGAATAAGTCCTGGAATTAAGCCCAGCATGAAGAATTTTATTTTTCTCATTTAAAAAATTAAAAGATTGATATCGTGATACGTAAGATTAAAACGGTCGCAGATCATTTTTTTAGTGTGGCGACCTTTGTACATATAAAGGGATTGCTTCATTTCATTTTTATGAACGAGCATATTTTCAAAGCCACCTTCTTCATCATAAGTTAACAGATAAGAAAGGAAGAAATTAGAGACTGCTTTGGTAGTTGTCCTCGGCATTTTCGAAGTTAAGTTCGGCAAACCACAGTGAATAACGCCGTGTTTGATGATATAAGGATTTTCCATATCCGTCACTTCAGATGTTTCAATCATTTTGCGATTGTCAATGGTAACGTCGATAATTACACTTCCTTTTTTCATGCCTGCCACCATTTCTTCCGTAACAATCGGGAAAGGACTTAATTTTGAAAGTGCACCGATAACAACGTCTGCTCTTTTTAAACTCTTGGTCAATTCTTTGGGATCAATAATGGAAGTTGGAACGCGACCATCAACCATCATGTGTAATCGTCGAAGTTTGGAGAGTGAGTTGTCAAAAACTTTCACACTTGCTCCTAATCCTAAAGCGGCTTTCGTTGCAAATTCACCCACAATTCCAGCGCCAATTACAACCACTTCGGTCGGACGAACGCCTGTAATTCCACCTAACATTAATCCGTTTGAAAGCGCCAATAATTCTGCAGCATATAGAATAGAAATACTTCCTGCA
Organism: Flavobacteriales bacterium; assembly: GCA_038242555.1. Taxonomy (GTDB): domain Bacteria; phylum Bacteroidota; class Bacteroidia; order Flavobacteriales; family Weeksellaceae; genus Kaistella. The sequence goes on from JBBSRZ010000007.1 coordinate 23,677, forward strand.
ATTTCTCCGATCAGTCGAACTAACGATAATTGTTTGTATTCATCCGCAATAAATTCAAAAGCGATGGCATTAATTTTCTTTTCAGCCAATTTCTTAAAATAATCCTGCTCGCGTAAGTTGATTTGTAACGCTGAAACCAAATAGGTATTCATTTTTAGCATATCAATCTCGTCTTCAGTGGGCGGATTGATTTTTAAAACTAAATCTTGTTCAAATGCCTCGGTGGCACTTTGACAGATTTTTGCACCCGCATCGGAATATTGCAGATCGGTAAAAAATGAACCATCACCTGCGCCAGTTTCCACAATGATATGATGACCGTTCGCCACCAAAACTTGCACAGCATCAGGCGTAACGCAAGTCCTTCGTTCATTCAGACAGGTTTCTTTTGGAATACCAATACTGAATTTCTTTCCTTTTTTTACGATCTCTAATTTTTCTTCTTGAGGCAATAAATCCTGTTCCGAAAAAGGAGTAAAAACGTGCGTGTGACTCATGTTATAAGTTTTGATCAATGGCGACTAATTCAGAAGAATCAGTAGGCAAAGATACAATGATTTGATAATTAAAGGGGCAAATTTATTTGAACTTAACCAGTCGATATTCTTCCTGATTATCGATGGTCATTTCGTGATGTGGGAAATGGGAAAGTTCGTCCTCGTAAACTTCTGGCCATTCGATAATGCAGAGGAATGCATTGTCTAAATATTCGTGGATTCCGATATCTTCAACTTCATCTGCGTTTTTCATACGGTATAAATCGAAATGAAAAATAGTTCCTTTCGGCGTATCATATTCATTTACAATTGCATAAGTAGGAGAGGAGACTTCATCATCGCTGCCGAAATTCTTTAAAAGAAATTGGGTGAAAGTCGTTTTTCCGGCGCCTAAATTTCCTTTTAAAAGTAAAATATTATGTTTAAGTTCAGGAAGTATTTCGTCAATAATCTTTTGCCAATCTTCCAGATGATTGATTTTAAACTCCATGCTTATTTGTAAATTTCAATCATGATTTCACCATCTTCGGTAATTGCACCGCGGTACATTCCCGCTGTATTGAAAGGCATTGCGATATTTCCAACCTTATCTAAAGCGATCAGGCCGCCATCGCCACCCATTTTCTCTATTTCATCGATAACTTCCTGACTAGCAATTTTTAAGTCTTTATTTTGATACTCCATTTTTGCTGCTATTGTTCTGGCTGCGGTCGCTCGAATGAAATATTCTCCCCAACCAGTGGCTGAAATTCCGACTTGAGAATCTGCATATGTTCCGGCACCAATAATGGGAGCGTCACCAATACGGCCGTATTTTTTATTGGTCATTCCACCCGTGGAAGTTCCGGCCGCGATATTTCCCATTTTATCTAAAGCAACTGCGCCAACGGTCCCGAATTTCTGGTCGATCTCGTAGGATTCTGGCAACGTATTTTGCGATACTTTTTTGCTCTTATTTAAAGTTTCTTTTTGTTTGAGTTTTTGCAAACCTTCCCAACGGTTTTTGGTCCAAAAGTACTTTGGATCTACAATTTCCTGATTTTGATCTTTAGCAAACTGCTCGGCACCAGTTCCTGATAACATCACATGCTCTGATTCCTGCATCACTGCAATGGCAGTTTTTATTGGGTTTTTAATGGTATGAACTCCAGCAATCGCTCCGGCAGATTTGTCCTTTCCATACATGATGGAAGCATCGAGTTCGTTTTTTCCTTCTGCCGTAAAAACTGCTCCTTTTCCAGCGTTAAATAATGGTGAATTTTCCATAATAACAATCGAAGCAGCGACTGCATCTACCGATGAACTTCCTTTTTGAATTTCAGCATATCCGGCTTTTAAGGCTTCTGTAAGTTTTAATTTGTACGCATTTTCTTTTTCATCGGTCATGGATGATTTTAGAATGGTTCCGGCGCCGCCGTGAATAACGAGAACGTATTTTTTTTGTGCCGAAATCATCAGTGACAAAGTGACGATGGAAGCAAATAGAAGTTTTTTCATGTTAAGGGGAATTGTTTTTCAAATTTATTGAATTTTTTGGAGGCGTGAGCGAAGCGAGCGTCGAAAAGAGTTTTTTTCTTAAATGTCGGATGTCGGATGTCGGATGTCGGATGTCGGATGTCGGATGTCGGATGTCGGATGTCGGATGTCGGATGTCGAATGTCGGATGTCGGAGATGTCAAAAGGCGAATGGCGGATGGCGAAAAAGAGGATCTTGTAATTTCCTTCTAACTTCTAACTTCTAACTTCTAACTTCTAGCGAACGTCCAAAATATTGACAAAAAGAAAAACATATTACCTATTTTTACAGAATGATTTCTAAGCAAACAATCGATCAAATATTTTCAGCCGTTCGGGTAGAGGAAATCGTCGGTGAATACGTTCAACTCAAAAGAGCAGGCTCAAATTTTAAAGGATTAAGCCCTTTTCATGATGAAAAATCGCCGAGTTTTGTGGTGTCACCAAGTAAGCAAATTTGGAAAGATTTTTCTTCCGGAAAAGGTGGTACTGCGATTTCTTTTTTAATGGAAATTGAGAATTTTACGTATCCTGAAGCGCTTAAACATGCTGCAAAAAAGTACGGAATTGAAATCGAAGAAGATAAACGAGAACTCACAGAAGAACAGAAGCAAGCGCAAACCGACAAAGAATTACTTTATAAAATTCATGAGATCGCGAATGATTATTTCCAGGACCAATTATTTAATACTGAAGAAGGAACTTCAATTGCTTACTCGTATTTTAAAGAGCGCGAACTTCGAGATGATATTATTAAAAAATTCCAGTTGGGATATGCGCCAGAACAGCGAAATGCTTTTACAGAATTTGCTTTAAATAAAGGTTATTCTAGTGATATTTTAGAGAAATCTGGATTATCTATTTTCCCTGAAAATGCTCCCAAAGGGATTGACCGATTTCGCGAACGAGTGTTATTTCCTATTCACAGTTTCTCCGGACGTGTATTAGGTTTTGGGGCCAGAATTCTCAAAAATAATATAAAAACCTCTAAGTATTTAAATTCTCCAGAAACGGAAATTTACCATAAATCAAGTGTTCTTTATGGTTTAAGTCAAGGAAAGCAGGCGATATCGAAGGCTAACCTTTGTCTTTTAGTTGAAGGTTATATGGATGTCATCGCGCTTCATCAAAGCGGAATTGAGAACGTGGTTGCAAGTTCGGGAACGGCATTAACGGTTGATCAAATTAAACTGATAAAGCGTTTAACCGAAAATGTAACCATTCTTTTTGATGGCGATCCGGCCGGAATTAAAGCGAGTTTCCGAAGCATTGATTTATTACTCGCCGAGGAAATGAATATCCGTATTCTGCTTTTCCCAGATGGCGACGATCCTGATTCTTTTTCAAGAAAACATCCACAAGATTATGTAGAGGATTTTATTAAAACTCAAGCCAAAGATTTCATCGATTTTAAGGCTGAGATTTTATTAAAAGAAGCTGGAGATGATCCCATTAAAAAAGCAGAAGCAATCCGCGATATTGTTAAATCGGTGGCGTTTGTAAAAAATGCTTTGAAACAAGAGGTTTATCTAAAAGAAGTTGCTACAAAATTTGGAATTTCTGAGCAATCGCTTTTTAATGAATTAAATGTTCAGAAACAAATTCAACAACAGCAGGTTTATCCGCAACAACGACAGGATTACCAGATTAAACCGAAATTAGAAATCGTTCCAGCGACCGAGAAATCACTTGCTGTAAATCCTTTATTAGAATTAGAGGAAAAGTTGATCAAACACATGCTGAACTTTGGTGACCGCGTTTTAGAAAAATCGGACGCAGATAATCAGCCATTTAAAATCACCGTTATTGAAGAAATTATCAGTCATTTTAGCGAAGATGAGTACGAACCACAATCTTCTATTAATCTTCAGATTATTACCGAATTAAAAAACGGACTCGCTAATAACGAAATTATTCAAAGTAACTTTTTCTTAACTTTAATGGATGAAACCATAGTTTCAAAGGTTTCTAACGCCATACTAGAAGATGAAGAACTGAGTAACTGGGAAAAAAGCAATATTTTCCCGCCAAAACCTGGAGAAAAGTTAGAAGCCGAAATTGAAGATGATATCCTCATTCATAAAAGTCATTTTGTCGAAAAATTGATTTATGACTTGGTACGAAAATTAGATTTGGTACGAGAAAATAATGAGGATGAATATTATGAATTGATGAAAAAAATTATGGTTTTAAAGAAACTTCTGAATGAAATTAATTTAAAACTAAATCGGCAACTGACAAAAGGTCATAGTTTTTTTAGGGAACAAAAATTGTAAAGTATAAAACGAAAAAAATAGATAATGGATATTAAAAAAGATTTTAGAGATTTCTCTGTAAAACACTTAGGAAACAGTGGTTTGGCCACAGATCAATATATGGGAATGTACGGCCCAACAAACTTGACTCCATATATTATGGAAGAGCGCAGGTTGAACGTTACTCAAATGGATGTTTTCTCGCGATTAATGATGGATCGTATCATTTTCTTGGGAACAGGGATTGATGATCAGGTTGCAAATATTGTAACGGCGCAGTTGCTTTTTTTAGAGAGTTCTGATGCTTCTAAAGACATTCAAATTTACATTAACTCTCCAGGAGGAAGTGTTTATGCAGGATTAGGAATTTACGACACGATGCAGATCATCAAACCAGATGTAGCTACAATTTGTACCGGAATGGCTGCTTCAATGGGTGCGGTTCTTTTAGTTGCCGGTGAAAAAGGTAAACGTTCTGCCTTGAAACATTCGCGTGTGATGATTCACCAACCGAGTGGCGGATCTCAGGGTGTTGCTACAGATATGGAAATCAACTTGCGTGAAATGTTGAAGTTGAAGAAAGAGTTATACGATATCATTGCTGAACATTCTGGACAAGATTATGATTGGGTAGAAAGAAATTCTGAGCGAGATTACTGGATGACTTCTCCAGAAGCAAAAGAATTCGGAATGATTGACGAGGTTTTGATGAGAAAAACTGATAATTCAGAGAAGAAATAAATTTTTCTCGAACATAAATTAAAAATGCGCCTCAAAATTGAGACGCATTTTTTGTATAATTTCCGCGCTTTTAGAGGGATTTAGCGTGAGGATTATGAATTAAATCCTTCGATAATTTTACCGAAATCAGCCACATTTAACGCTGCACCGCCAATTAAACCACCGTCGATATCAGGTTGTGAAAATATTTCTTTCGCGTTGTCTGGTTTTACCGAACCGCCATATAAAATTGAAATTTCATCTGCAACGTCCTTTCCATATTTATCAGCGATCAAACTTCTAATGTGAGCATGAATTTCCTGCGCCTGTTCAGGAGAAGCAGTTTCGCCAGTTCCGATGGCCCAAACAGGTTCGTAAGCAATCACTACTTTTTTAATTTCTTCTGCAGATAAGGTGAAAAGAGCAGTTTCAGTTTGATTTTTTACTACTTCTAAATGCTGACCAGATTTTCTTTGTTCTAAAGTTTCTCCATTGCAGTAAATTGGTGTTAAACCTTTATCTAAAGCCAATTTTATTTTCTTATTACAATGGGAATCTGTTTCACCATGATATTGTCTTCTTTCAGAATGTCCAATCAATGCGCCAGTTGCGTGAATGGATTCTAACATTTCTGCTGAAATTTCACCCGTATAGGCACCGCTCTCAAATTCACTCATATCTTGCGATAAAACTCCGATTTCATTGTGCGAAAAAACATCTTTCGCCATCATCAGATACATTGCTGGTGGCGCGATCCAAACTTCGCAGTTCGTTGAATTATGTTTTTTATAATCCAATAATTGAAACATTAATTGCTGCGCTTCAATTACATTTTTATTCATTTTCCAGTTTCCTGCAACGATATTCTTTCTCATTTTTTTAATACTTATTTTAAATTAATTGAGTTTCCAACTATCTTTAAGAATCTGGTAGAAATCGTGCTCCGTGTCAGAAACTTCTTCGTCTGCTTTAATTAGTGTTTTCGCAAACTTTCGGAACGACTCTCTTTCTTCCTCTGTAGAATCATCTAAAAAACATTGGGCATGAAATTCAAAATGTGCTTTCCATTCTTCTGGTTTTAAAGTCGCAATAACTTCTAACTCGTCATCTAAATCCATTTTAAACGGAAATTCGTCGGCAAGATATTGCTGAATCATCATTCCTTCTTCTGGAGCAAACTCACCATCAACCGCGGAAAGGATCATTAATAAGTGATATCCCGCAATTGATTTATTCGATTTTTTTTGGTTCATTATTATTTATTTTTTTGTTTAATATAATCTTCAGCAGAACGTTTGTCTACGATTTTTCCATTTTTTAAAGTCATCACGAATGGATTACTTCTCGCAATAGTTTTTATTGCAGTACCATCCATCATCGCGTTATTAATGGTTTTAAAAGTATTCGGATCGGTAGAAATTCCTAAAACTAAAGCATCTTTTTGTAAACTCATTTTCGCTTCCGCCTGTGCTAATACATTGATGTTCGCATTTTTCGGATCGTAAGCAAAGATCAATATTGCTTTTGGTGCTTTCAAAATCTCGTCCGTCAGATCAACTCCCTCTGCAGTTTCAGGTTTGAACTTCGCTATCTCAGATTCATATCCTTGTTTGATCAGTTTGGAACTTGTTTTTCCTTCGTCAATGATCCAAGGCGAACCTTCTTCCCAATACTTTTTTTCGTTTACATAATCGTCCTGATTCACTTCTAAAACTTCACCAGTTTTTTCATTTTTAAGTGAATAGAAGGTTTTAAATTCTGATGGATCCTTTGCGATCTTTTGCTTTTCTACATTTAAATCTGTTCCGATTTTATAATCTCTAAAGTCGATTAGCGGTTCGTGCGTAATTCCCCAGTTAATAATAAAAACCATCATCATGAATGCAAAAAGAGATACGTACTTTTTAATTTTGGTTTTTTCTTCGACGTCGCTAAAGTTATTTTTATAAAGAAAATAGAGTAGGAGTAATCCTGCCAATAAAAAAATATCTTTCCAGAAACTTTGCCACGGCTCCATTTTCAAGGCATCTCCAAAACAACCACAATCGGTCACGACATTAAAATAGGCTGAATAAAAAGTCAGAAATGCAAAAAAAACGCACAATGCAATGAGCATCGAAAGGGTGAATTTGAGTTGGCTTTTAATTAATAAGAGGAATCCGAAAATCAATTCAAAAGCGACAACAATAACGGCTAAAATCAGCGCCTGACTTTCCAAAAAAGGAATATTAAAAACCGCCGGAGAAAAATACTCTTCCAACTTAAAGGAGAATCCGACCGCATCGACTGCTTTTACAAATCCCGACGCAATAAAGATTAAAGCAATTACAATTCTAAGTATATTTCTAAACATATTCTTTTAAATTATAGTAGATTTAAAAACTTCTTTTTCCTCCGAAAACTTAATAAGACAAAAAACGGCGTAATTAAGCATATCGAAATAATTAGCATCAATTCCTTCTGAAACTAACGTTGCGCCGGCATTATCTTCAATTTGTTTAGTTCGTAAAACTTTTTGGTAAATCAAATCAGTGATGGATGAAATTCGCATTTCGCGCCACGCCTCTCCATAATCATGATTTTTCTTCTGCATAAGCTCTTTCGCTTCGTGTGCATATTGGTCGTAAAGATCTAAAATTTCATTTTGATCTTGTTTGAAATCATCTGCAAAACCTTTCTCTAACTGAATTAATCCAATAATAGAGTAATTGACAATGGCGATAAAGTTTTCTTCCTCTGACTCACCGACTTTAGAAACAGAAGTGGTCTGGAAATTCCGTAAACTTTTTACTTTAATGAAAATTTGATCTGTTAGTGAAGAAGTTCGTAAAACCCGAAAAGAAGCACCATAATCCATTAATTTGTGGCTGAATAAATCTCGGCAGACCTTTATTATTTCGTCGAACTGTTTTACTGTTTGTTGCATAAAATTTCTAAACTTTTCAAAGATAGGAATTTCGTCTGAGAGTTTTTGTCTGACCGTGGTCAGAAATTGTATTTTTGCAGGATGATTAGCAAAAGTTCTAACCCTGAATCGCTCGCTTTTTCTACTTTAAATTGTCGCGGTCGGTTAATCAATTTGTCGAAGCCCAGAATTATGGGAATCCTTAATTTAACACCAGATTCGTTCTCAGATGGTGGAAAGTTCAATAATAATAATGATGCGCTTCATCAAGTAGAAAAAATCATTGTAGAAGGAGCAACAATCATCGATATCGGCGCACAATCTACGAGGCCAAACGCTCAATTACTATTTGCAAATGAAGAAATTTCACGGATAGGAAACATCATCTCCAAAATAAAAAAAGAATTCCCAGAGATTTTGATTTCTCTCGATAGTTTTTATTCAGAAACCGTCCAATTTGGTCATAATGAAGGAATCGATTTTGTGAATGACATTTCGGGCGGAATGTACGATGATAAAATGTTTGAAACGGTCGGATCTACAGGACTTCCTTATATTTTAATGCATGTTAATCCGACTTATGAAGTCATGCACGAAAAGTTAATTGAAGAAGATATTATCATTAAACAGAATTATTATTTTTCTGAAAAAATTCAGCAGTTAAGAGTAGCAGGAGTTAAAGATATTATCCTCGATCCCGGTTTTGGATTTGGTAAAACAGTGGAGCAGAACCACGCACTAATCGATGAACTGGACCATATTAGTTTTGGTAAATATCCGGTTTTAGTCGGTTTATCTCGGAAATCGTTTATTTATAAACCTTTAGGAAAATCGCCTTTAGAAGTAGAAGAAGAAACACAGAAACTACATTTAAAGGTTTTAGAAAAGGGAGCAAAAATTCTGCGTGTTCATGATGTTGCAGCCGCAAAGAAAACGATTGACTTGTTTTTAGAAATCTAATTTAAACCTGATAACTTCTCAGAATATTCTTGAGCAAATTCTTTCCGATCTTCATTTAATTTATCCAGATTATTAGGTAATAAATACGTGAAAAGTATTTTTTCGTCATCGTCTAAAAAGATAATTTCTCTCTCTTTCTCCTCAATCATTTGTGCGAAAATTTCCCACATCGAGGTATCTTTCATTTTCAACAATTCAAAAAAAGAACTTGCTTTAATCTGTATATTTTTCATTCTAAAATCCTAAAAAATTGAGTTTTAATTGAATCGCAAAATTTTCTACAAATGTAGGCGTGGAATAATGTCCAACACGGTAAAAGAATCCTAAATTGAAAGGACTTCCCAAAAAGTTATTACTTTCTAAACCAATTTCTTGGTAAAAATGATCCAGTTTTTCGAACTCAAATTGATGAACTTCTGGATTTTTCATATCACCCGTAATTCCACGATAAACCAAATCAAAACTTGATACTTTTTTGCCAAACGTGGTAAAATAATACGGAATTCGATGTGTTAAGTAGTAACCTACAAACTTATCGTTGTAATATTTACCACCTTCCATCGTCGCAAAACCGAGGTAAGAAGTGAAGTTGAAATTCAAAGAACTTTTTCCATTTCCTAAACCGTTGATGGCGTACTGATGCCAAATAGGAGCGTCACCACTCGTTAATCCTGCATAAGCCCGAGCGCCCGTTACGCCGATCTTACTTTTAAAAACATGTTGCACTAAAAAATCAAATCTGCTAAAACTGAAATCTCCACCCAATGTTTTTAAGCCTTGTTCATAATTGAAATAAAACTCCGGATAGTTTTGCTCGTAAGTCAACTTTCCAGAGGGTGTCATCATACTTTTGGAGTTCGGCGAATATTTTAGAGTCAACTGCGTGGCGAAATTTTCAAAACTGTTTCCGAGATTATTATAATTATAATCAAACTTGGCTTCTTCACGATCTTTCTTCGCAGAAACACGAAGAGTAAGAGCGTTGGTTAAATCATTTTCATATGAAAATTTAAAACCTTCAAAATGGTAAAATCGGTCGTTGTTTAAATCAATACCAGAGTTATTAATTTTCATTTTAAAGTTCCAAAGATCTTCATTGAACCTACCCGCGGCATCCACATCATTATAATATTCGGCACGGAAAAAAGAAGTCTTTTTCAGCGTTGTTTTTAAATCGATACCAGCGCCATATTTCCAGGCACGATCTTTAAAACCGTACGCGATGTAAGCATCTGGTGAAATGTATTTATTGAATTTCTCATTCAATTTAACTCCAGCACCTAATCTGAAACCTTCATATTGATTGTACTTAAATAGTTCAAGTGCATCAAAGTCTACATTGCCAACTCTAATATTTCCTCTAAATAAACCTGTAAAAACGTTCATTTTTTGGTCAAGTTTGTATTTCTTGCCGACACTGTCAATTTTAGCGTAAGTCATTTGCTCGCGCTCCGTCAGAGAAACCGCTCTGTACTCATCTAGGACTTTTCCATCAGCATTTTCAACTGACATTGAATATCCCGAGAAATCATTTTTATTTTGCTCGATTGATGTTTTAAAATCAAAATAATCGGCCATGATGAAGACATAATTCCCGAATTTCTTTTTAGTTTTAACTTCTTGATCTTTTTTATCAGTTGATTGACGATCAAAAACAGTCGAACTCATTTTCAATTTTAAGTTCTCTTTGATTAGAAACCATTTATTATCAATAGGAGTCCAAATACTGGTAATGGAACCTTCGCTTTTTTTCTTGCTGTTACTTTCAATTTTTTTCAGACCGTAATTTTCAGCGTCAACATATAAATACCCGTTATATTTTCTCTTTTGAACTGGGTTTTTGTAATCCGCTTGTCTAAATCGGATGACGTAGTTTTTTCTTCCATCAATATCAATACTATCTGTTAGATAATATCGATAAAGCGAACGATTTTCTAACTGAATTTCTTTCGGTACACGATTACGGTTAGAACGCAATGCCATCATTTCGTACACCGGTTCTTTTAATCCGGCTACGCGATTATCTAAAATATTAATTTTTTCGCCGTACTTGTTTGAATATAAATATTCGGCAGCTCGTTCCCACAAGAACAATTTACTCTGTGACATCAATTTCATCACATTGACACCTTCCAGTGAATCTTTCTTTTTTTCAACAGTTTGTACTGTTGTTGGGAGCAACTTTAACGAATCTAAACGATGTGTTAAGTATTGATTATACTGCTTAATACTATCTTCATCAAAGTCAAAAGAAACTTTTTCGTACGATTTAAAAGCGTAGGAATCTAAACTCTGTGGTGAATTGTCCTTGTAGTTTGCATTTACTTTTTGCAAAATCGCCAAAGCGCGCGGATCGCTTTTGTCCGAAATGATAACGCCTTCAATCGATTGAGTTTTAGGATCAGATTTCGACAATGAAATTTCCATTATTTTGTCAACGACCGCTTCATCTTCGTAGAAACCAGGAGCTTTTACATCGACTTTTTTACACTTTGTCTTAAAGTTTAATGAGCCTTGTGCGTTCGTAGTTCCCAAAATAATTCCTTTGCAAGAAATAGTTGCATTAGAAATTGGCGTTCTTTCTCCGCTTTTTAAAACGGTAATTTTTGACTGTCCGAATAACGTCAAAATTAAGAACAGAGAGATAAAACTAAAATTTCCTTTCATATAGCAAAAGTATTCAAAAAAAACAAAAATCAATGCAATTAAGATGGTGTGGACTGTTAAATTTTTCTTCTATGAAATTCTGCTAAACTTATTTTTTCCTTTATATTGTTTAGCGTAATAGGTTCTCAATTCGAAATTATCAGGATGTTCTAAATGTGGATCGTCTTTGAGTAATTTTTCTACCGTTGATTTAGCAACTTTAATGATTTTTCCATCGGTAATTAAATCCAATTTTTTAAAATCAACCACGCCACTTTGTTGAGTTCCCAAAATGTCGCCGGGACCGCGTAGTTTCATATCAACTTCAGAAATTTTAAAACCATCGTTAGTTTCAACCATCGTTTTCATTCGTGTTCGGCTGTCACTAGAAAGTTTATCTGATGTGACCAAAATACAGTAACTCTGTTCAGCACCTCGACCAACGCGACCACGAAGTTGATGCAATTGCGAAAGCCCAAAACGTTCGGCACTTTCAATGATCATTACAGAAGCGTTGGGGACATTTACGCCGACCTCAATTACGGTGGTAGCCACCATAATCTGTGCTTTTCCTGAAGCGAAATATTGCATTGCTGCTTCCTTTTCCGCAGGTTTCATTCTGCCATGAAGCATCGTGACATTAAAACCTTCGTAAAATTCTAAAATATGATCAAAGTTTTCCAGCAGATTTTTATAATCTAAAGTTTCTGACTCTTCAATTAAGGGATAAACGAAATAAATCTGTCTTCCTTTTTCAATCTCTTCTTTTGCAAATCGAAATATCGTTAACCGATCTTTATCTCGGCGATGCGCAGTTATAATTGCTTTTCTACCGACTGGTAATTCGTCAATTACGGAAACATCAAGATCGCTGTAGAAACTCATAGCTAATGTTCTAGGAATTGGCGTTGCGGTCATGACCAGAATATGTGGCGGAATTTTATTTTTCGCCCATAATCTTGCTCGCTGTGCCACTCCAAACCGGTGTTGCTCATCGATAATGGCCAGGCCCAAATTTTTAAACTGAACAATATCTTCTAAAACTGCGTGCGTTCCTATCAAAATCGAAAGTTCACCATCGAGCAATTCTTGATGGATAATTTTTCGCGCGGAAGTTTTCGTGGAGCCTGTTAACAAACGGACTTTTATATTTGTTTGTGCTAAAAGTTCCTGAATAGAAATAAAATGTTGCTGCGCCAAAATTTCCGTGGGTGCCATTAAACAACTTTGAAAACCATTATCCAAAGCAATCAGCATCGACAAAAGTGCGACCATCGTTTTTCCAGAGCCGACGTCACCCTGAAGTAAGCGATTCATCTGGATCGGATTTTTCATATCGGTTCTAATCTCCTTCAGCACTCTTTTTTGAGCATTAGTTAACTCAAACGGGATGTGATTATTATAAAATTGGTTGAAGTTTTCGCCAATATTTGGAAAAGGATTTCCGATAACGGAAGTTTTATGATGTTGCTTTTTCAGGCCGTATCCCAATTGAAAGAAAAAAGCTTCTTCGAATTTTACGCGATTATCAGCATGTTGGAAATGAAGTAAATCTTTGGGAAAATGAATATTGTACAAAGCCGGAATTCGTCCTATTAAGTTTAAATTTTTCATTAATGAATCTGGTAGATTTTCATTAACTAAATTAGGCAGATTCCGAACGATTTCAGCGATTACGGTTTGAAAGAACTTATTATTCAAGCCCCGTTTTGCAAGTTTTTCACTGCCTGGATAAATCGGTAAAAGTGTTCCGGATAATGCTTTCTTTTCATCGATCTCAATTTCTGGATGTGGCATTGAAAACAAACCATTGAATTCATTAATTTTGCCGAAAACAAATATTTTCTGATTTAATGGTATTTGTTCTTTCATCCATTTTGAATACCGAAACCAAACCAATTCTAGCGTTCCAGAATCATCTCTTAATTTTGCAGTGAGACGCTTTTGTCCGTTACCATAAGCAACTTCCTGAACGTCGGTTACTTTTCCTTTTAACTGAATTTCTGCCTCCTGTCCAGCTTTCAGGTCACCGATCTTATGAACGATACTTTTATCGATATAGCGTAAAGGGTAGAACGTTAGAAAGTCTTCTACCGTTAAAAATCCTAATACATTTTTAATGAATTTGGCACGTTCGGGACCGATTCCCTTTAAAAATTCTATGGAAGTTTCTAAAGTCAAGATGCGATTATAATCCTATTTATCGGATCGTGAGCGAATTTCGTTAAAATAAAAAAGACTTCCAAAAATATTTGAAAGTCTTCTATTTTATTAATTAGGATTAATTCTTAATCTTTGATGCTGGATTTAAATTTCTTGCGAAAAGTTTCCCATTGGTTGCGAGTGGTTACTTTTTTGAACTCATCATTTGCAATAAAAAGAACATACGTTTCTAATTCTTTTGCAGTCAAGGCGCCTTGTAAAATGGTAATTGGATTTCCTGTCTCATCTAAGAATACGGTTGAAGGGACTGCGTTTACATTCATGTATTTCGTAAAATCATGCATCGAGTTTTTCTTTTTTCCAGTTTTAAAACCTTCATTGGTGAAAGTTCTTCCAAACACGGTAACGTCGTCTTTTCCTTCTGCATCAAACTTAACTGGGTAGTAATTCTCATTCAAATAAGTAGAAATGACGGGATGATTAAAGGTGTTTTTCTCCATGATCTTACACGGTGCGCACCAGTCAGTATAAAAATCAATAATGATCTTTTTTGGGGTAATTTTTTGGGCTTCGAAAGCTTGGTCCAAAGTCATCCATTTAACTTGAGCGATCGCCGATAATGTTATCAGTAAAGAAAATAAAAGTGTAATTTTTTTCATCTTGTATTTGATGTATAATGTTCTGTAAAGTTAAATCTTAACGAACTTCTTGCATCAATTTCTTGACCAGAGGTGAGATTATTATCAGAACAATCCCCGCGATAACTGCGTATAACCCTAAATCTTTATATCCAGAAGTATAAGCCTCTAATTTTTCGATGTTTGGAGCGTTCTCGCGAGCAGTTGCCATGTTGGCACCAATTAGTCCTGCAACATATTGCCCGTAAGCAGAAGCTAAAAACCATAATCCCATCATCATTCCTTGCAGTTTCTGGGTAGAAAGTTTGGTCATTATTGATAGTCCAATAGGTGATAAACACATCTCGCCAATGGTAATAATAAAGAGCGCAATCGTAAACAAGCTAAGAGAGGTCACTCCCGCTGCATTTGCGAAAAACTTAGTAGCATAAATTGCATAAAACCCTAAACCGAGAAATATAAATCCTAAGCCAAATTTTATAATAGTGTTCGGTTCTAATTTCTTTTTGCTGAGCCAAATCCAGAGCAAACCAATGGGTACTGCTACAAGCAAGATGAAAAAGGCACCACCAGAATTATTAACTCCGTTTGGATCTAAACCAAGCAAATCATTATTTAGATTATGAGCCGCGAAAATACTCAGTGAACCACCGCTTTGTTCATAAATCCCCCAAAATAAAATTGAGAAGAGAATAAATACGAGCGCCGCCAAAAGTTTACTTCGTTCCGGCTTACTCACTTTAGACATTTCATAAAAGAGATAGATCAAAGTTAAGGGTCCGACGATATACATGAAATAATCGGTGTATTCTGTCTTAGCAACCATCACCATAATCATGGGAATGAAAATTAATGAAAGTACATAAACGCCATATTCTTTCCACTTTTCGAGGTTCACCAAATCGCCATTCTTTAAGATCTTTTGAGGTGGAAGTCCGATCGGTCCTAATTTCTTTTGAGTAAAAACAAAATTAATTAAACTAATGACCATTACAATCGCCGCCAATCCGAACGCCACATTCCACCGTAAATCTGCTGGAATTAAATGAGCAAATAATTCTCCTTTCCCAATGGCAATACACAAGTAACCTCCTAGCAAGGCGCCCAAATTAATACCCGCATAAAAAAGAGAGAAACCTGCGTCTGTACGGTTGTCACCAGTTTTATATAATTTACCAACCATGGTAGATATATTGGGTTTAAAGAAACCAGTACCAACGACTGTAAAAGAAATCCCTAGGAAAAAATAATCGTGTGGATTGGTGGCTAAAATCATACTGCCAATAATCATCAGAAAACCTCCCCAAAATAAAGATTTTCTAAATCCTAAAATCTTATCGGCAAATAATCCTCCAACAAACGTAAACGCGTATACAAATGCCTGCGTGGCACCATACTGTAAATTCGCTTCCTTTTCATCTAGCTTTAATTGAGAGATCATGAAGAAGACCAGCATCCCACGCATTCCGTAGAAACAAAAGCGTTCCCACATTTCTGAGAAGAACAAGGACCAGATTTGTTTTGGATATTTTCCTTTGAAATCTTGAATTTGGTCGAGCGTTAAATTCATAATTTTAAATGATTAGGTAGATAAACACCTTAAATAATGTAGTTCATCAATAATAAAAGACTTGAAATAATTTTGAATAAACGAAAATAGAAAAAACCACCGAACAATCGGTGGTTTTAATTTATTTATAAAATATAATTCTTAATCTTAATGAATACCGTGCATCATTTTTACTAATTTCTTGTTGAATAATAAAAGTAATAACGCTGCGAATACCGGTATTGCACCAATGAATAAGAAGAATGTTGACATTCCGTAAGTTTCTGATATTCTATCAATCATTGCTCCTGTTTGTCCTGCGATAAAGTTGGCAATCGCTGAGGCAGTAAACCACAAACCAAACAATAAACCGATCCATTTTTTAGGTGATAATTTACTTACATAAGATAATCCTACTGGTGATAAACAAAGTTCACCTGCCGTATGGAAGAAGTAAGCTAAAATTAACCAGATCATACTTACCGATGCAGTTCTCGCACCTAATGGTATGCTCATACTTCCGTATGCTAAGAATACAAAACCAAATCCGACCAAAATTAGACCTAAGGCCAATTTCACTGGACCTGAAGGATTCCATTTCTTTTCCCAGAATTTACTGAAAGAAGTAGCCATTGTAATAATAAAGAAAGAGTTCAGAATTTGGAACCAAGAGGCTGCAACTTCTGTATTTTCTTGGCTAAATTCTCTATTGATTTTCCAGATTCCCAGTACCCAAATAATTAAGAAGGAAATTGCTGTAAAAATAATTGTGAGAGGATATTTCTTATAAATCTGCTTAGACAGTAAGTATAGAACATACGTTACGATCGCAATAGGAAATATAGTAAGTAAGGTATCAACCCATTTAAAAATAAGTGCAGTATTACCTACCAAGGCACGCTGCGTATAATCTTTTGCAAAAATGGACATTGATCCACCTGCCTGTTCAAATGCAAAGAAGAAAAATAAACTGGCCACCATAAATACAACGATCACGATCAGTCGATCACGAATAACTGCTGGTCTGCTCGATACTTCTTCAGCATCTGATAATTTGTTTTCTTCTTCAAATATAGCAGCAACCTCTTCATTCTTCGCTGGGCTTGTACCAATAATTCCAAATATTTTTTGCGCAAAATAAAATTGTAACAAACCAAAGAACATGAATATTCCTGCAAGTCCGAATCCAAAATGCCATCCGATTTTTTCACCGATATATCCACAAAGCATCATCCCTAAGAAGGCACCTGCATTAATTCCCATATAAAAAATGGTGTAACCTGAATCCTTTTTAGCACTGCTATCAGGATATAGTTGACCAACCATTGACGAAATATTCGGTTTAAACATTCCATTACCGAGAATCATCAACCCTAAACCTATGTAGAAAAATGTTTCAGATATGCCTTCCATTGCCATTGCAGCATGTCCGAGCGTCATTACTAAAGCTCCGATAAGAATGGCTTTTCGATAGCCAGTGACTTTATCTGCAATAATACCACCGAGTAAAGGAGTAAGATATACTAAACCAGTATACCAACCGTAGAGTTGAAGTGCATCTTCATTCGACCATTCCCAACCACCTTCAACAAGTTTTGAAACTAAAAATATAGTTAGCAATGCCCGCATTCCGTAGTAACTGAATCGTTCCCACATCTCAGTAAAGAACAACACAAACAAGGAGGCTGGATGACCGATAACCATTTTATCGTCTATCCCTTCCTTGGCGAGATGCTTTATTAAAATTTCCTCTTGATTTACTTCCATTTTTAATCCGTTTTTTTTGATTTTTTAGTTACAAAAATTTATCATCATTCTATCAAAAGTCGATTTGACTTTTATCAGCACGACAAATATAGTTTTTTTTTGAATTTCTTAACATTTAATCTTGAACTTTTAACTTATAGGATGAAATTTAGGGTAATCCATTCCATCATCACGGCAGAAACCAAGGCTGCAACCGTTCCAACGATGTATCCTAAAATCGCCAACAAGGCTCCGACAGGTGCCAAACTTGGATTGAATGCTCCTGCTACCACTGGTGCGGATGCGGCTCCCCCAATATTAGCTTTACTCCCAACAGCGATAAAGAAAAAGGGTGCTTTAATTAGTTTTGCCATTCCGAAGAGAACGATAACGTGAACGATCATCCAAACTATTCCTAAAATAATGAGGAAGGGATTTTCAAAAATCTGCATAATATCCATTCTCATTCCGATCACGGCAACTAAGATGTAGATGAAAATGCTGCCGATTTTACTCGCGCCCGCACCTTCTAAACCCCGTAGTTTTGTGCTAGAAGCAATAACTCCAATGACCGTCGAAAATAAAATGAGCCACAGAAAACTTGAAGTGAAAGAGTTAAAAAAAGATTCAGAATCCCTAAACGCTGGAATTTTCGCTAATGTTCCTGCCACTAATTCTGCCAAATAAAATGAGATCGCCAGTCCGCCGAAAGTGATTCCAAACATCACCATATAATCCTTCAGACTCGGTTGTTTCTGTACACTTAGCGAGTAGTTTTCTACTCGATCGATTAAATTCTGAATAGAACTATTATCTGCTTTTAACCAGCGATTTATTTTATCATTTTTATTAATTAAGAATAGGAGAATTGCCATCCAAATATTGGCTACTACGATATCTACCAGGATCATCCCGCCATACAATGTTTTATCAAACCCAAATATTTCTAACATTGCCGTCTGATTCGCACCGCCGCCGATCCAACTTCCGGCAATGGTAGATAATCCGCGCCAGGTTTCTTGACTTCCAACCCCTGAAACTGTTGCAGGATGAACTTGACTAAATATCAGTAAAGCAATCGGACCTCCAATGATCACTCCTAAAGTTCCTGTAAAAAACATTACAATCGGTTTCCAACCGAGATTGATAAGGCCTTTCAGATCAATTCCCAAACAAAGTAATAGTAAAGATGAAGGCAGGAGATAGCGCGTTGCAACATAATATAATTCTTCATACTCCGCGGTTTCACTCGATATAATATTGGTCGTATTTAAAACAGCCGGCACCATATAACAAAGTAGTAAAGCGGGGAATATGGTATAAAACTTTTTCCAACTCTTTAATGAAGATGTATAAAAAATTGCTGCTAAGGAAATCGCTAAAATCCCTAACACGATGATGTTATTACTGAATAAAGGTTCTACAATTGTTTCTTTCATTATAAAAATTAATGAGCCAAATATATACTTTTTGTATTAATGGTACTTCATAAAAAATCCGCTCGAAAGCGGATTTAATTTTTAAAGATTTTCTAAAAGAAATTTAGTCATTTTCTGATACAATTGCGGACGAGTTTGTCCTCCGTATATTCCGTGATCTTTATCAGGATACGCCATAAATTCAAATTGTTTATTATTTTGAATCAAGGCTTCTGAGAATTCTAAAGCGTTCTGAAAGTGAACGTTGTCATCGGCAGTACCATGAATTAAAAGATATTTACCCTTTAACAAATTAGCATAAGTGGTAGGGGAGTTATCATCATATCCACCAGAATTTTCCTGAGGAGTTCTCATAAACCGTTCCGTGTAAATCGAGTCGTAATATCTCCAGTTAGTTACCGGCGCAACAGCGATTCCCGCTTTGAAGACATCCGCACCTTTTGTAAGCGCTAAACTCGCCATATAACCACCGTAACTCCAGCCGAATATTCCGATCCGATCTTTGTTAATGTAAGATTGATTTCCGAACCATTTCGCGGCTGCAATTTGATCATCGATCTCATATTTCCCCAAGTTCAAATACGTCGTTTTTTTGTATTCTGTGCCTTTGTAACCAGTTCCACGCCCATCTACGCAAGCAACGATATAACCTTGCTGCACCAGATGATTAAACCATAATCCATTTCCTTGATCCCAAGAATTGGTTACTTGTTGTGAGCCTGGACCAGAATATTGGAACATAAATAATGGATATTCTTTATTTGGGTCAAAGTCTTTCGGCTTCATTACCCAGGCGTTCATTTGGTCACCAACTTCATTAGGCACCGTGATATATTCTTTTGCAACCCAATTGTCGGCTTTCAATTTTTGTAATTGTTCCTGATTATTCTGCAGTTCTTTTAGGGTTTTTCCTTTTCCATCTTTCAATACATAAGTATAAGGTTTGGTCGCCGAAGAAGAAGTCTCTATAAAATAATTGAAATTCTGACTAAAATTCGCGCTGTTTGTGCCGCTGGTATTGGAGATTATCGTCGATTTCCCCGTCTGAATATTAACTTTAGAGATCACTCTGTTGATGCTTCCTTCCTGAGTTGTTTGAATAAAAACTTCTTTCGTTTTTGGATTGTAACCGTAGTAATTGGTCACTTCCCAGTCTCCTTTGGTAATCTGTTTTTTTAATTTACCGTTTTGATCGTACCAGTACAAATGTCTGTTTCCATCACGTTCTGCACCCCAGATGAATGAATTATCATTTAAGAATTCTAAGGTTACATTATCGGTATCAATCCATCTTTTGTCAGATTCTGTAAATAATTTTGTGATGTTACCCGTTTTAGTATTTACTTTTAAGATATCTGAAGCATTCTGCAATCGCTCCGAAGTGATCAATATAATTTCGTCGGCTTTGGCGGTTTTGTAAACATCAGGAATATAGTAGTTCTTGAAATTGGCTAAATCTAAAGCGGTTACTTTCGCAGATTCTAAATTATACAGTTGAGCGGATACAACCGAATTTTTTTCGCCGGCTTTCGGATATTTAAATCGCATTTCAGAAGGGTAGAGTAGTTTTCCGTAAATGGGAATAAACATTTCTGGAACTTCAGATTCATTAGATTTAACAAAGACAATTGCGTTTGAATTGTGCGTCCACTCATACAATTTTGCATGACCAAATTCTTCTTCATAAACCCAGTCTCCCAGTCCGTTCAAGATTGAATTTTTCTTTCCATCAGTGGTGATCTGCGTTATTTTACGTGAATTTAAATCTTGGTAAAACATATTATTATCAGCGATGAACGCCACTTTAGTACCATCTGGTGAAAAGGTTGGTTCCTGTACAAAGTTTCCATTATTAAGATTGAGCACCTTCCCAGATTTCAAATCTTTAACATCAAATTTACCCAAAAACGAGTGTCTATAAATATTTTCTCTTTCCTTTAATAATAAAATTTTAGATTCATCACTACTAAATATATAGGATTGAAATCTCCCTTCAACAATATCTCCGTCTTTGTGGGTCGTTTTATAAGAGTATTTTGCAATTCCACTTGGTTCAATAACAACATAGTTTTCACCATTTTTCAGCGATGATATTCCAGAAATTCCTTTGCTGCGATAATAATTAGAGTAAATTTTATCTAAAGTAATTTCTTGAGCGAAGAAAGCCACAGAGGTTAAAATAGAAACAGAAAACAGGATTTTTTTCATAATAAAATTTGATAAGATTTCAAAGATAGTAATTTTCCTAAAATATCGTTAAAGTTTCTATTAGCCAGTTTTTATGGCAAAAGAATTGATGTTGTTAATCAAATAACATAAAAAAGAAAACTATGGAAACTAATAATGCAGATAAACTAGTAAAATATCAAATGGAGAATCAGGAACTTTTGGTGGGATTTGCAACATTTCATGACGCGGAAACTTATGCGGCACAAAATCTTGGCGATTTAGTTGAAGTAGCTTTCAAAAATGGAAACGATAACCCGCAAATTACTAATGAAGCCGGTTTGGTTGCTAGAAAACTTCATTACTATGTAGATGCCGGTCCAGAATACAAATTCATTCATTCTTCAGATGAAGCATTTAGAGAATATGCAGACCAACTTCAAGAATTGAAATCAGATATTGTGGAGGAAAGTCCTGAAGAAAAGTATATCGCAAATGCAGAAACTGAGATTTCAGAAGATCCGATAATTGTATTAAAAAATAACGAATTTGAATCGATAACTTCTAGAGAACGCTCAAAGTATTTGAAGCAAGCCCACGTTTACGAAATAGGAGTTTCTAAACCGATTGAAGAGCAATTGTAAAAATAAATTGAAATTACATAAACTTATTTAAAGTAACAACCCATTGAATTACAACGGGTTGTTTTTGTTATATGCTTCAATCGTTATGACTGAATCCGATTGCTTTTTTAGGTTCTTCGATCACTTTATAATGTACTAATTCCGATTTTAAGGCTTCGATTCTTTGAGTAAAATCATCATAATTATTTATGGAAACATCAAATATAAATTGCTGGATTTGATCCAAATAATTCCCCGTTAATTTTTTTGCCGCATCTTTTAAGGAGGCATCTAACATCTTTTTAGAAATTTTCATCTCTACCGATTGATCTTTCAAATACAAATTTCTAATTCTCTTCTTCAAACTTTGCGTAAAATCAATTAACATCGTGTTAGAATAAGTTCGCATATTTTTAGAAATTTCAATCCAGAAAGGTAGTCGCTGCGCGTTGTTACTTTCTAAAATTTTCAGCAATAACGAATCGTCCGAAAGATTTTCGGTCATATAATGGAGCAGCAGTTCTGACCGTTCTTTTAGGTTAGGCGGGAAAACAGGAATTAAAACATCAAATCTACCTGGCGCAAGGAGATCGCGGTCGATATTTCGCAGGGTATTTGCTCCACCAATCATCAGGATTTTTTCGTCTTCAAAATGGCTTATATAATGAAGAATAAGTTCTTTCGTTTCTTCGTCGCAACTATCGACAGATTTTTCAGCGCTACGTTCACTCATCAACTGATCGAAATCTTCTAGAAATAATAGTACTTTCTGTGATTTCATCATTTGCTTCAGAAAATCATTAAAGGTTATTTTCTGATTATCGACAAACGTAGTTCCTAAATAATGTTTTTTAATTTCTTTGTATTCGTAATCAATGATTTCTGCAATCTTATTTGCCCAAAAGATCTTGCCACTTCCGGGAGGACCGTAAAGGATAATTCCCGCTGGCTTGTGAATTCCCCAATCTTGCAAAGAAATGTTATTTAGAAACGGTTCTAACGCCTGTGAGATAAAGAAGAATAAGTCGCGATATCCGATAAAATCCCTTTCTGCTAACCGGGTTTTTTTACCGAAATAATTGTAGACGAATTTATAATTGCCACCTAATTTATTATCGATTCCGAAACTTGAAACGGACGACCTAAATTTACCTGTTTCATAAACTTTTGGCTTTTCTTTCTTAATGATTTCAGCAACTTTGGCCGGAGGTTGATCAATATTTTCTGCGATTTCTTCAACTGATTTACTTTGTGTTAAATCTTCTGCATACTTTCTCAAAAAGGAAATGTTTTCTCGCGCAAATTTTGCAAAATCATCTTTTACTTCAAAATTGGTGGTAATGCATTCAGAAAGTTCCAAATCAAAATCTTGAATAAATTCTATAAAACTTTGAGTTGATATTTTTAGTTCTTTTGCGAGTTCGGCCAATTTCATATTCTTTGATTTAATGATAAAATCAAATTTACAAAAATTTATCTTTTTTGATTAGCGTTAAAACTAGAATAAGTGCATTTTTACGGTTCAAAAGTTTCGAACTTCCCATTTTCATAGAAGAATACGATTCTTTTCACTTTAACCTCTTGATTTTCAATTTGTTCTGGAGTAGGCGAAGGAACAGAATTCTCTAATCGCTGAGAATCGATTATTTTTTCCTTTACCGGTTGTTGTTCAGAAATAAGCGATTCCTGCGGAACATCATTTGAAATTCTGTCTTCAGATTCTGTGACGCCAAAGGCTTCATCATTAATTAGGGAGAATAAATCGGGCAGGGAAGTGGGTTTTTGTTTTTCGGCAGTTTCAGACGCATACTCAATAGGAATCTGCCCTTTAAGCATTTCACCGTCACCTTCAATAAGCCATTCCCATTCTAATTCGGGAAAGCGACTTTTTATTTTAATCAAAAAATCTAAGGAAGGTTTATTACGCCCAGACGTGATATGGGAAATGCTGGAGCGTTGTACTTCGATCTCATCTGCAAATTCTGACAATGATAATTCAGAATAAGTGATCACTTTAGAAATTCTTTCCTTTAAATCCATATTACAAATGTAAATAATATTTCACGATTATAAATTACAAATGTTAACAGCAGGAGAAGGTTCTATATTACAAAAGTAAATTAATGCTATAACTAACTGATTTATAAGTTATTTATTGATTTACAAACGTAGATTATTTGCGTAAATGATCATCATTTTTAGGATCGTATTTTAATGTACGCTCTTTCTTTTGCTCTGGTAAGACTAAGGATAAGAAGACACTTCCACCTAAAATACCTACAATAATGAAAAGCGAATCAGTTGTTGAGAAGCCTAATGCATCTAGATATTCATGAAATAACATCTTCAATCCGATGAATGTTAAGAGAAGTGCTAAGCCAATTTTTAAGAATCTAAACTTATCAATGATTCCTGCTAAAAGAAAAAACATAGAACGCAAACCGATGATCGCAAAAATATTCGAGAAGAAAACAATGTAAGGATCCTTAGTCACCGAGAAAATCGCAGGAATACTGTCTACAGCGAAGATGAGATCGGTAAACTCGATGATTACTAAAACGAGAAATAAAGGAGTTAATTTTTTTACGCCATTAATGGTTACAAAGAATTTGTTTCCAACAAAATGATTGTGAACCTTAAAAAACCTGTTTGCAAATTTTACGACTGGGTGCTTCTGCGTATCAATTTTCTCATCCTGATCTTTATCAAAGAACATTTTAATTCCGGTAAAAACCAGAAACGCACCAAATACGTACATGATCCAGTCGAACTTTTGGATCAGTGCAGCGCCCACAAAGATAAAGATAAACCGCATTACTATGGCGCCCAGGATTCCCCAGAACAAGACTCGATGATAATTTTTTGGTGCGACCCCAAAGGCGGTAAACACCAGAACCATTACGAAAATATTATCGATAGACAACGCATATTCTACGACGTAACCAGTCAGGTATTCGAGACCTAAATTTTGATTATATAAATAAAGACTACTTCCTAAATCCCCGGGAATAATTTTAACAGGATGATGATGCTTAGAAATGATCTGTTGCAACTTTTCGATACTGTCGATGCCGTGGAGTAGGTGACCGTAGTTTGTTAAGACGAAGTAGAAGCACATGGAAAGTGCAACTACGAAAAAACTCATTAATCCGGCTTGTTTCATGGAAACAGTGTCCGATTTCTTATTCAGTAATCCGAGATCTAAGACAAGGATGAAAAGGATGAAGGCTATAAAGCTTAATAAGAAAATAGTTTCGTTCGTCATATAAAATTAAAAAACAAATATAAACATTTCCTCTAATTTATGTCGGTTTACATTAGTAAACAAAAAGCAATATTAACGTGAGCGTTATTAATACGTGTTTATTATACTTACCATCAAATAAGGTTTCCCACGATGATTTCGACTTAAAGTGAATTTCAATCTCTACTTTATGTAAATTGAATAATTATCTCATTGCTAATGTTTTATGATTTTCAATTAAAATTAATGCAATCCACAAAATTGCCAACAGACATTCTGACATTTCACCATGTTTAAGTAATTTACATAAGTGAATTTTATTTTTAGCGTGGAAAAATCTAAATTTGATAATTGTAAATTTGAAAATGAATTTGACTAAGATGGATTATCTGCAAAACCCTAATTTCCCAAATCGCTATATATGCCCAGGAAAACTATTTAATTTCCTACAGACGAATTACAGCGACATTATTTCTCAGATTGGCAGTTCATCTTTTAATCAGCCGATATTTAAAATGACGCTTGGTACTGGAATGGTAAAAGTGTTAGCTTGGTCACAAATGCATGGAAATGAATCTAATTCTACCCATGCAATGCTTGACTTACTGGAAATCTTTAAACATCAGCCAGCCTTGAAAAAAAACTTGTTCTATGAAATTTCCTTAGATTTTATCTTTATGCTTAATCCGGACGGAGCAGAAAAATGGACGCGCAGAAATGGCCTCGATATCGATCTTAATCGAGATTTTCATAAAGAGGAAAGCAAAGAGTTTCGATTACTAAAAGAAATTGTTCAGAAAGGAGATTATGATTATGGGTTAAATCTTCATGAACAAAGAACTATTTTCACTTCAGATGGAATTCATCCGGCGACATTGTCGTTTTTGGCGCCGTCTGAAAACTTTGAAAGAACGATTACCGAAACAAGAAAGAAAACAATGGCGGTTATTTCCAGAGTTTTCAAAGAATTAAAAAAAGAACTTCCTCAGCAGATTGCTAGATATTCAGATGAATTTTATCCATCTTCAGTAGGTGATAACTTTACGAAATTGGGAATTCCGACTATTTTATTTGAAGGTGGTCATTATATTAACGATTATAAGAGAACAGAAACTAGAAAGTATTATACACTCGCTTTGTATAAAGCACTTCTTGCGATCGCAGGATTAAAAGGATCAACGGAAGGTTGGGAAGATTATCAGGAAATTCCAGAAAATAAAGAATCTCATTATGATCTCATTTATAGAAATGTAAAATTAAATACGGATTACGAATCTGTCTTAGATATTGCAGTACAATATCAAGAAGAGATAAAACGTAAAGCAGATGAGATATCCTTTACGCCCATTGTAAAAGAAGTAGGGAATATATCCAGTAAAAAAGGCTGGAAAGAAATTGACTGCACCGGCAAGCGTTTTGTGTCGGATAAAAAGTTCCCGAAAGTAGATTCAGAAGTTGATTTCGTTATAGAATAAAAAAAAGCGAAATCAACAGACTTCGCTTCTATATTTTTTTATGATTACCTATTTATTGAACGACTTTTATTCCGTTCGCTACGAATCAAAAGCAAAAAGAGGTCAGGCAAATGCTCCAATGGTAAGTTTGCGCTAATATAATTATTTAATAATTTAGTTAAATAAATTAACCAAAGAGTAAAAGCAGCAGGATAAAGGCCGACGCTCCATTGATACTTAGATATCGCCCCTGATTTTATTCCCCTGCTGCTGTTT
>JBBSRZ010000008.1:0-48817 GCA_038242555.1 Flavobacteriales bacterium
AAAAAATTATTGTTATTTTTGTAAGCAGATTAGAATAATATGTTGCAGAGAATACAGACCGTGTGGATATTTTTGGCGATTTTAGGCGCTGTTTTTTTGTTTATTACCGGTCAGGACTTTTCCTTATTTGGACCCGTACCTTTTATTTCCGTAGTTTGCGTTGCATTAGTTCTATTCGGATTCCTAAGCATTTTAAGTTATAAAGATCGTACCAGACAATTATTACTGAATAAAATCAGTTTGATTATAAACGCTTTGTTGCTCGGTTTATTGGCGTATTGGCTACTCACTTTATCCGGAGGAATTGATTTTCCTGAGAAGGGTATTGAGCCTGTTTTCCCGTTACTATCTATTGTATGTTTGCTTTTGGCAAATGTGTACATACGGAAAGACGAAAGGCTCGTAAAATCTGTGGACAGACTCCGCTAGACTTACAACGATTTTTTTTGAGTGAAACAGTTCCTTTATTGGAACTGTTTTTTTTATCTTTTTCTTTAATATTTTATATCTTTAAAAATAAAAATTACCATGAATAAAATTCTGTGTTTGTTGGCCTTCTGTAGTTCCACATTACTTTTCTCTCAAGATATTTCTCAGGAAAGAGTGAGAGAAGTTCTTTCCTTTTTAGCCTCAGACGAAATGAAAGGTCGCGAAATAGGTACTCCTGAAAATGATTCTGCAGCTGTTTACATTGCCAAGAAATTTGCAGAAAATAAATTGGATTATTGTATCGGAGATTCTTATTTAGTTCCATTTGAATACAAAGGCAAAGTCGTTTATAATGTTTGCGCAATTAAAAAAGGAAAATCAAATAAAACACTCGCGTTCTCGGCACATTTCGATCATATCGGTACGAGTGAGTTAACTGAAGATAAAGTCTTCAATGGTGCAGATGATAATGCCAGTGGCGTAACCGCCGTAATTGGCCTGGCCGACTATTTCAAAACTAAAAAACCAGATTTCACGCTGATGTTTATGGCCTTTAATGGAGAAGAGAAAGGAATGAAAGGGTCTAAAGCCATTGTAGAAATTGCCGATCTGCAAAAGCAACATCAGGATATTGCCGCTCTATTTAACTTTGAAATGATTGCGACCGTTTCTCAATTTGGACCAAACACTGTATACATGACGGGTGATCAGTTTTCAAATTTGGATGAACTCATCAATCAGAACGCTGTAAACGAATTAAAAATTGAAGCAGATCCTTATAAAAAACAGCAATTATTTTACCGCTCAGACAATGTAAGTTTTGTGAAAAAGAAAATTGTTGCGCATTCGTTTTCGACTGTAGATATGAGCAACGCAAAACATTACCATCAATTAAATGATGATTTAGAAATAGTTGATTTCGATAATTTAACTCAATTGATTAACAATTTTGGGAAGACTCTAGAAAAAGTTAACACCAAAAACTTTGTGCCGAAATATACAGCTGAAGTAAATTTCGAGCGTTAAATCAGACCAGTCAAAAATCCGTAAATTTGCACCTAATTTCTTTGAATGAAACCATTACATCGCATTCTTTCTATTGCAAAACCTCATCAAAATTATCTTTTCGGAAGTATCTTTTTCAATCTTTTATACTCATTATTACAGATTTTTTCAATTGTAACGATGCTTCCTATTCTGCGGATTTATTCAAACTAGATAAAGAAGTTGATACTTCAATCGTTCCTGTTTATAGCGGAAGATTCGCGGATTTTTTCGGATATGCAAAAGATCTTGCCTACTACAAAATTCAAATAAATATTAATGAATATGGTGCGATTCAAGTTCTAGCAGTTCTCTGTAGTATTACGGCACTGGCTTTTTTTCTTCGGAATTTATTTAGATATCTAGGTTCGTATCTTCTCGTTAATTACCGGGTCGGAATCACAAAAGATTTGCGGACATCGATGTACGACAAGTTTTTAAAATTACCGGTTTCATTTTTTACAGAACAACGAAAAGGAGATATGATGTCGAGGATCTCAAACGACATCGGTGCCGTAGAAAGCGGAATTATGGGCAGTTTAGTCGATGTTTTAAACGCGCCTTTCATGATTATTGCGTCTTTAATAACCCTTTTTATTATTTCGCCGCAATTAACGATATTTTCACTTTTAGTCTTTCCGATAATGGGCTGGTTAATTTCTTGGGTCGGAAAAAGTTTGAAAAGACAAGCAACCGCTGCTCAGGAAGAATTGGGAAATATTTTTTCTTTAGTAGATGAAACTTTAAAATCTTCGAAAGTCATTAAAATCTTTAATGCCGATAAAATCTTGAAAAACAGGTTTAGCAAAACTACGGACAACTGGCAGAAATATGCTATTGGAATGAGTCGACGGAGAGAACTAGCCTCACCGATGAGTGAATTTTTAGGTTCTGTCACACTCTTGATCATTACATGGTTTGCCGGTACACAAATCATCGATGGCACCAATAAAGATCCAGTAACGTTCTTGGCTTTTATTGGCGTCTTTTTTCAAATTTTAGATCCGGCCAAAAAATTGTCTAATGCATTTTCCAGCATTCAAGGTGGAATGGCAAGTTTAGATCGGGTTTCAGAAGTTTTAGATTATGATTTGAGGATTGATGAAATCGCAAACCCCATTTCTATTACAACTTTAAATGATAAAATTGAGTTTAAAAATATTGGCTTTTTCTACGACAAAGACAATGTAATTTTAAAGAATTTCGACCTGATCATTCCCAAAGGAAAAACAATCGCCTTGGTCGGACAATCGGGTTCAGGAAAAACTACTATTGCAAATTTATTAGCCCGTTTTTACGATGTTTCGGAAGGTGAAATTTTAATTGACGGAAAAAATATTAAGACTTTAAAAGTGATCGATTACCGAAACCTTTTAGGAATGGTAACTCAGGAATCCGTTTTATTTAATGATTCTATATTTAATAATATTTTGATGGGAAATCCTGACGCCACTGAAGAACAGGTAATGGCGGCAGCAAAAATTGCCAATGCACACGAATTTATTGAGCACTTGCCAGAAAAATATTACACCAATATTGGTGATGATGGAAACAAATTATCGGGCGGACAAAAGCAACGTGTTTCTATTGCCCGGGCAGTTTTGAAAAATCCGCCGATTATGATATTGGATGAAGCAACTTCTGCATTAGATACCGAAAGTGAAAGATTTGTACAAGATGCTTTAGAAAAAATGATGGAAAACCGAACTTCTCTCGTAATTGCACATCGCCTTTCTACCATTCAAAAGGCCGATTGGATCGTCGTTATGGAACGTGGAATGATTGCTGAACAAGGAACGCATCAAGAATTATATCAGAAACAGGGCATGTACCGTAAATTGGTTGATCTGCAGAATTTTGGGTAAATAATAATATTTATCTTCGTATACAATTCTTAACGAAAAAACTGACTGATGAAAAAATATATAATAGCAACTTTTTTAGTATTAGGTACCATTTATCACGCACAAACGAAAAATACTGCCAAGGAAAACAAAGTCTTACAGGAAATCATTCTCTGTGAGAATCCAGATCAATTGCCTATCTATCCTGGTGGAATGAATGCATTCCGAAGAGAAATATCGAATACCTTAAGAACACAAGATGTAAAGGCAAGCGGCCAAATTAGTTCTGACGTGAGTTTTATTGTTGATAAAACAGGTAATATAATTGAGGTCAAAGGTTCTGGAAATCCATCTTTAAGCAGAGAACTAGTTAGAACTGTTCGAAAAATAAAAGCACGCTGGCAGCCTGCCTTAAAAGATGGCGAAGCAGTAGCCTACCTTTTTCGAGTTCCAATCCACATGAGCATAGAAACTACCCAATCATCTTTTTAATCGAATTCAATTTCATTAAGGCTTCGATAGGTGTTAACGTATTGATATCGATTTTCATTAATTCTTCTCTAATATTTTCCAAGACAGGATCATCTAACTGAAAGAATGATAGTTGCAAACTTTCTTCTGTAATTGCCTTCGCTGAATTTTTAGAACCACTGTGCGATCGGCTTTTTTCTAAAGTTTTTAAAACTTCATTAGCGCGGTTCACCACTTTTGCTGGCATTCCGGCCAACTTCGCGACGTGGATTCCGAAACTATGTTCGCTTCCACCCGACAGTAATTTTCGCAAAAAGATGATACTTCCTTTGTGCTCTTGGATCGAAACATGAAAGTTTTTAATTCTTTCAAAATTCACCGTCATTTCATTGAGTTCATGATAATGCGTCGCAAATAAAGTTTTTGCTTGAGTTGGATGTTGATGCAGGTATTCCGCAATTGCCCAGGCGATCGAAACACCGTCGTAAGTTGAAGTTCCACGTCCGATTTCATCTAAAAGAATCAGACTTCGTTCAGAAATATTATTTAAAATATTTGCGGCTTCATTCATTTCCACCATGAAGGTTGATTCGCCCGAAGAAATATTATCCGTTGCTCCAACTCTCGTAAATATTTTATCTAAAACGCCAATCTCCGCATGTTTGGCCGGAACGTAACTGCCGATCTGAGCCAGTAAACAAATTATCGCGGTTTGTCTTAGTATTGCAGATTTACCCGCCATATTGGGTCCGGTGACCATAATGATTTGCTGGGAATCTTTGGATAAAAACAAATCGTTTGGAATATACTTTTCTCCTAAAGGCAAAGCGTTTTCAATAATCGGATGACGTGCTTCTTTTAAATCAATTTCAAAACCCTCATTTAAAACCGGTTTCGTATAACTTTCTGAAACTGCAAGTTCCGATAAGGCAACGCCGCAATCCAATTCTGCAATAATTTTAGAATTCTCCTGAATTTGATCGATGTAGATCATCACATTTTCACAAACTTTGCGATAGAGTTGCTGTTCGATTTTCGAGATCTTTTCTTCAGCGCCGAGGATTTGTTCTTCGTATTCCTTCAATTCTTCGGTAATGTATCGTTCTGCATTCACCAAGGTTTGCTTACGGATCCAATCTTCGGGAACTTTATCTTTATGTGAATTTCGAACTTCAATAAAATAACCAAATACATTATTGAAACTGATTTTTAAACTGGTAATTCCCGTGCGCTTTACTTCACGATCGCACATTTCATCCAGAAAATTTTTCCCTTTCTTCTGAAGTCCGCGCAAATGATCGAGATCTTCTGAAATACCGGTTTTAATCACATTTCCTTTTGCAATATTCACCGGAAGTTCCTCATTTAAATAATCGCTTAAATAAGTAATGAGTTCATCCAGATTAACGAGCGGCGACATCCACGCCAGCACCTCATCGTGCGCTTGAAGCAACAATTTAATATTCTTAATATTGATTAAACTCTGACGGAGATAACCAAGTTCTTTCGGATAAATTTTTTCGGAAGCGAGTTTGCCCATCAACCGATCTAAATCTGAAATTGTTTTCAATAATTGCTGAATCTCGTACTTCAGATTTTCTTCTTTATTGAAAAATTCAATTAAATCTAAACGCCTGTTAATTTCAGTCACAGATTTGAGCGGAAGAATCAATCTTCTTCTTAATAATCTTCCGCCCATCGGTGTAGAAGTTTTATCAATAATATCTAAAAGTGATTTTCCTTCTGGATGACTTGAGTAAACGATCTCTAAATTCCGCAATGTAAAATGATCCATCATCAGATAATCATCTTTCGGAATCAGTTTTATTTGGGTAATATGCTGTAAAAGTGCGTGATGCGTATCTTCCACCAGGTAGGCGAAAATTGCTCCAGCTGCGGTGATTCCTAAATTCAAATCTTCAATTCCAAATCCTTTCAATGAATTTGTTTTGAAATGATTGGTCAATTTTTCGTATCCGTAATTATATTGAAAAGCCCAGTCTTCTAATTTAAACGAATTTCGGTTTTTCAGTTGAGTTGGAAGTTCTGTCGTTCGCTGGTAGATAATTTCGCTTGGATCAAAAGTTCCGACAATATGAAGCAATTGTTCCAAATTTCCTTCTGAAGTTAAAAATTCTCCGGTCGAAACATCAACCAAAGCCAGACCAAATTTTTCTTTTGCTTTATGAATGGAAAGTAGAAAGTTATTTTTCTTAGAAGTTAAAACCTGTTCATTAAAAGTTACGCCTGGCGTTACCAATTCAGTCACGCCTCTTTTTACAATTCCCTTGACTCCTTTCGGATCTTCTAACTGATCACAAATCGCCACTCGAAGTCCCGCTCTAACCAATTTCGGTAAATACGTATCGATGGAATGATGCGGAAAACCAGCGAGTTCAATATGACCGTCGCCATTCGCTCTTTTGGTCAATACAATTCCTAAAATCTGCGAAGTACGAATGGCATCTGTCCCAAAAGTTTCGTAGAAATCTCCCACCCGAAATAACAAAAGCGCATCAGGATATTTCGCCTTGATGGTATTGTACTGCGTCATTAAAGGAGTTTCTTTTTTAGCCACGGGAGATTAGATTTTTTTCAGAATTTATAAAAAGGTTAAAAAACCTTACTTTTGCCAAAAATACGAAAATGTCATCCACAAAGAAACTGAAACTCGAAGAATTAGGAAGAATCGACGTTGAAACCTTTAAACAAACTAAAAAGACACCTTTAGTTGTAGTTTTAGATAATGTTCGAAGTATGCACAATGTAGGTGCGATTTTCAGAACGGCAGATGCTTTCTTAATTAAGAAAATTGTGTTGTGTGGAATTACACCTCAACCGCCGCATCGTGAAATTCACAAAGCAGCTTTGGGTGCGACCGAAAGTGTGGATTGGGTTTACGAGAAAGACATTTCTGCAGCACTTCAGAATTTGAGACAAGAAAAATTTCAGATCCTAGGAATCGAGCAAACAAGTAATTCAAAAATCATCACCGATTACTCGATAAATAAAGAGGAAAAATATGCTTTAGTATTAGGCAACGAAGTGGATGGATTAAGTGAAGAGGCACTTGCTTATTACGATTCCTTTTTAGAAATTCCACAGTTGGGGACGAAACATTCGTTAAACGTTTCTGTGTGTGGTGGAATTGTAATGTGGGAATTTTTTAAATCACTTCAGAACTAAAAAAATTGCAAATTCGGGCAGTCTGGTGATTATTCTTAGTTATGGTTTAAGGGAATCAATTAAACGTCCTTTCACTTGATGTACTTTTTTTCCAATCTCTGCGCTTGACCCAGTTACGCTAGCGGATTTAGAAGTAGTGGTAGTGGTTGTTAATGATTTTCCAATAGCACCTTTTTTAAATTGGAATACTGTTACGATAGCAGAAACAACACACTTACTATCAAACCATTCTGAAAGTTCATTTTCATCAAAACTTTTGAATTCTTTCATTGTTGTAAAACTTATCGTTGCACTCTGATCAACATCGTTACAATTAGTATTCAAAACAATTTTCGCAACAATATCTTTTGGTTCAGGATCGGTAATTGCCGCTTTCGTTGAGGAAAAGGCAGTAAGAGATATAAAAGCAACTAATGCAAAAATAAAATTTTTCATGAGAAATATGTTTAGTTGTTAATTGAGAATAAACTTACGAAAATATAATTATTAACTATAAAAATTATAATACATTCTTAGAGTTTGCGAAATCTTTAATACTTGGACGTCCAAGTACTATAAAGAATAAATAAAAACAAAAAAATCTCTTCCAAAATTGAAAGAGATTTTTTTATGTTTTTTTGAGATCATTCTTATCTCCAGCCGCCACCAAGTGCGCGGTACAATTCAATTCCGGCATCTAACTTAGAATATTCTGCATTAGAAATATTCAGTTCTGCATTCAACTGATTGACGCTGGCGTTGATCACTTCTAAGTAATTCGCCAAACCATAATTGACCAATTCTTGAGAATATTCAACGGAGTTTTTGTAGGCGTTCATTTCCTTTCTTTTCAATCCAATAAAACTGTCTTGCGATTGATAAATTTTCAACGCATCTGAAACTTCTTTTCCGGCAGTTAAGACTTGCTTTCTGAAATTTAAATAAGCGATTTCTTTGTTGGCTAAACTCACTTCATATTGAGTTCTAATCAATCTCTTATTTAAGATCGGCTGCGTTAGACCCCCAACCACACTCGCAAAAAGTGAATTTACATTAAACAGTTGGTCGATATCTCCACTTGAAATTCCTGCTCCGCCCGTAATTCTCAGAGTCGGATAGAAATTGGCTTTTGCCGCATTCGTTAATTCAAAAGCATTAATTAAACGATATTCTGCCGCTTTCACGTCTGGGCGATTTTCTAATAAATTCGCTGGATAACCCAAAGCCAAACTTACCGGCATTTGCTGTTCAGCAATCGTTGTGCGTTCTATTGCATGAGAAGGTTCGTTCATTAATAAACTCAATGTGTTTTCTAACAAAGCGATCTGAACATCAATACTAATTAAAAGAGATTCGGCATTGAAAACCAATGCTTCACTTTGTTGAACTGCAACTTCAGTTAAAGTTCCGGCATCCTTTAAGGCTGAGGTTGTTTCTAAATTCTTCTTTCTTAGATCGATCGTTTCATTAATGATTCTTTTCTGATCATCGAAGGTTAAAATTTGATAATAAGTCGAAGCGACGGCCGCAACCAAATCGCTTTTTACGGCTTGATGGGCTGCAACAGTTCCCAAATAATTGGCAAACTCTGCTCTTTCCTGTGATCTTAATTTTCCCCAGATATCAAGTTCCCAACCTAGATTTGCAGAAATATCGAACTGATCGTTGTTCTTTCTTTTATTATAAAGTTGTCCTGCCTGCGTATTCAACGACTGAGTTTGAAAAGTATAACTCGGTCCAGCAGAAAGTGTTGGTAAATACGCTGCTTTGCTTTGCTTCAAATATGAATCGGCCGCATTGATGTTTTGTAAAGCAACCCGTACATCGAGGTTATTTTCTAAGGCTTTGCCAATATGTTTTTGTAAAACCGGATCGGTGAAGATTTCTCTCCACGAAACGGTTG
The DNA here is from genome assembly GCA_038242555.1 of Flavobacteriales bacterium. Lineage (GTDB taxonomy): Bacteria > Bacteroidota > Bacteroidia > Flavobacteriales > Weeksellaceae > Kaistella. The sequence goes on from JBBSRZ010000008.1 coordinate 8,857, forward strand.
CCATGCTCATAGAATCTTTAGGCAACAGATCAGTGCGGTAAAGATCCTCATCGATGGCTTCGGTCGGAGTTTGATATTTTTCCCGCGTCATACAAGAAGTTAGTACGAACGCAGAAAACAAAACCAAAGTTATTTTTATGTTGAAAAGTTTATTCATTTTCTTATTTTTTCTTAACCTTAATTATTCTGAAAGATTAATTTCTTTTTCTTTTAAAGGAGACACTTTTTCCTGCAGAGACTGGAATATTACATACAATACCGGTATTGCGATCAATCCTAAAAAAGTTCCGATCAAAAGACCCATGGCAGCACCAGTTCCAATCGAACGGTTACCAACTGATCCAATTCCCGTCGCGAACACCAACGGGATCATCCCGAAGATAAAGGCAAATGATGTCATCAAGATCGGACGTAACCTGGCTTTTGCAGCATTGATCGCCGACTTGGCAATCGACTCACCGTGTCGTCTTCTCTGTAAAGCAAATTCTACAATTAGAATTCCGTTCTTCGCCAGCAATCCAATCAACATAATAATTGCGATCTGGAAATAAATATTATTTTCAAGTCCAAAGATCCGCTGACCTAAGAAGGCACCCATCACGCCTAAAGGCAATGAAAGAATAACCGAGAATGGAAGCAAGTAACTTTCGTACTGTGCTGCTAAAATAAAGTAAACGAATAGGAAACTTAATAAGAATACAACGTAAGTCTGAGAACCTGCCTTCATTTCTTCTTTTGAAAGACCTGTAAATTCTACATCGTAGTTCGCAGGAAGATTTTCTGCTGCAACTTCTTGCACGGCTCTAATCGCATCACCAGTTGAGAATCCAGGATTACTTGATCCGCTAATTCCTACAGAAGTAAATAGGTTATATCGTTCTAATGATTGTGGTCCAAAACTTTTCTCAAGCGTAACAAACTGAGATATTGGCGCCATAGCACCAGAACTCGTTTTTACAAATATAGAGTTCAAACTCTCTGGTGTTGTTCTGTCTTCTGGTAAAGACTGAATCATTACCCGAAACTGTTTTCCGTACTTGGTAAAATCTGAGGAATAAATTCCACCAATATAACCTTGCATCGTGCTCAAAATATTATTTAATGAGACGCCACTTTCCTTTGCACGAGGAACATTAATGACCATCTGGAATTGTGGATAATTCGTATTAAAAGAGGTTGAAGCAAACTGCACTTCTGGTCTTTGCATTAAAGCACCCACGAAATTTTGCGTCACTTTATCTAACTCCCGAATGTCACCACCAGATTTATCTAGTAAAACTGCAGAAAAACCGTCACTAGATCCAAATCCAGGAACACTTGGTGGAGAAAAGAATACTATTTTCGCGTCGGGATATTTATTTGTTAAACCAAATAATCTTCCTGTAATTTCATCAATTGTTTGCCCATCTGCTTTTCCACGCTCATCAAAAGGAGTCAGTTTGATAAAGGCTTGTCCAACATTCGATCCTTGTCCAGACATAAAACCACGACTCGCCGTGAAACTTACATTTTGTACACCCGGAATTTTTCTGGCTTCAGCCTGCAAATCTTTTAGGATATTATAGGTTCTCTCCATAGAAGCTCCAGGTGGAAGTTGAACATCTGTAAATAAAATACCTCTATCTTCTTTAGGAATAAACCCAGTCGGCATCGTAGAACTCGCCCACCAAAACGTTAATCCTGCTGCTGCAAATATCAGTAGCGTTACCCACTTGTGTCTCAACAAATAGGCAAAGGATTGTCCGTATTTTTTGGTTGTTGCGTTAAATCCTGCATTAAACTTGGTAAAGAATTTCTGCATAAAATTTAACTTCGAATATTCTTTCGTATGATGCGCTTGAGGCTTCAGAAACAAAGAACACAACACCGGACTTAAAGTCAAGGCGTTTACCGCTGAAATTAAAATTGCGATAATTAAAGTAATCCCAAATTGCTGATAGAAAACCCCGGTTGGACCTGTTAAGAACGTTACTGGAATAAATACCGCTGCCATTACCAAAGTAATTGAAATAATCGCCCCTGTAATTTCATCCATGGCTTCGACCGTGGCTTTCTTGGCATCGCTAATGCCACCTTCCATTTTTGCGTGAACGGCTTCCACGACGACAATTGCATCATCGACCACAATTCCAATTGCTAGAACTAAAGCAAATAGGGTTAATAAGTTAATTGAATAGCCGAGTAAATTCAGGAAAAAGAAAGTACCAATAATCGATACGGGAACTGCAATAGCCGGAATTAAAGTTGATCTAAAATCCTGTAAAAAAAGAAAAACCACCAAGAACACTAAAGCGAATGCTTCTATTAAAGTAATAATTACTTTTGAAATGGATGCTTGTAAAAATTCATCTGTATCAAAGTTGATGCTGTATCCGATTCCTTCTGGGAAACTTTTCTCCATATCGGCAAGCAATACGTTGATATCTCCAATAATTTCCTGTGCATTGGAACCTGGCGTTTGAAAAATCCCCATACTGATGGAACGACGACCGTTATTTTCACCGATTCCTGCATACGATTGGGAATCCAGTTTAATTTCGGCAACATCTTTTAATCTCAAATATTCACCATTGCCCATGGCTTTTAATATGATATTTTCAAATTCATCTACTTCATTATACTTTCCTTTGTAAGTAATTATATATTGGAATGAACTTCCGCTGTTTTCGCCAAGTGCTCCTGCCGCAGCCTCTCGAGATTGCTCATTAATAGCCGCAGATACTTCTGTTGGTTCTAAACCATAAGCAGCCATCTTTGCTGGATCAAGCCAGATTCTCATGGCGTAATTTTTACCACCGAAAGATTGGGCATCTCCTACTCCGTTCACCCTTTTCAAGGCCGGAATAATATTAATGTTCATGTAATTCTGTAACCAGACCTCATCCAAATTCGGATTTGAGGTAAAGAAAGTCAGATACATCAAAGCACTGGTTTGCTGCTTATTCACCTGAACTCCAGATCTTGTCACCTCAGATGGTAGTAACGGAATTGCTCGTTGAACTTGATTCTGCACGTTAACTGCAGCAATATCAGGATCAACTCCTTGCTTAAAGAAAATTTGGATTGAAGCTGAACCATTGTTTCCAGCGGAAGATGAAATGTAATCCATTCCTTCAACACCGTTTACCTGTTCTTCAATCGGAATAATAACACTATTCATCACCGTTTGCGCATTCGCTCCGGTGTAGTTGGCTGAAATTCGAACCGTCGGCGGCGCAATATCAGGATACTGAGTTACCGGTAATGATATCAGGCCCAGAATTCCCAGAATGACAATCAATATGGAAATTACCGTAGATAAAACCGGTCTGTTTATAAATTTTTTAATCATGTCTTTTTAGAAAAGCGGTTTTATAGCATCGATGATATCGTCGAATTTCTTAGGTTGAGGTTTTACGGGAGTTCCTGATCTTAAAGATCCAACCCCTTCAGCAACTACGACTTCTCCTTTGGTAACTCCTTCTTTGATCACAACCATATTACTTACACGGTCAATAATCGAAATCACATTACTGGTGGCGGTGTCTTGTTTCACTTTATAAACGTAAACCAAACCTTGTTGCTCGTAGGTTGCACTCTCTGGTAAGACCAAAGCATTATCATAAATCACCGGAATTCTAATCGTTCCACTATTTCCGTTACTCAATAATTTTTGAGGATTAGGAAAAGAAGCACGGAACTGAATACTACCAGTCGAAGGATCAATTTGTCCCGTCACCGCTTTGATGTATCCTTTTTCAGAATAGGTATCTCCGTTGGCTAGAACCAATTCTAACGCCGGCATATTTTTGATTTTTTCTGGAATGGTTGCACCTTTCGCATTTTTCAAAAAATCAAGATATTCTTTTTCGTTCATCGAAAAGTAAGCGTACAACTCACTGGTATCAGAAACCGTAGAAATTGCCATCGGATCACCTGGACCAACTAAACTACCTGTACGGAAATTAATTTTTCCGATCGTACCAGAGATTGGCGCACGAATAACCGAGTAATCGATATTTGCCTGTACTCCCTGAAAATTAGCTTGTGCTTCGGCAACACCAGCAGATGCTTGTTGTTTACCCGCTTGCGCTTGGGAAACTTGTGCTTGAGCACGAGCCAGATTTGCTTGTGCAGTTTGAAGTTGCACACTACTAATAATATTTTTTTCTACTAAAGGTTTCAGCTTATTCACCTCAACCTGCGCAGCGTTAGCCATCGATTGGGCCGCTTTCACATTTGCGTCTGAAGCAGCAACATTAGAGCGGGCAGCACCAACACCAGCTTTCGCAGCGTTTGCCGACTGACTTAAAGAATTCGTTTCTAAGCGAAACAAAGGTTGGCCTTTTTTAACATATTGTCCTTCATCTACAAGAACCTGAGTAATATATCCTTGCATTTTTGCCCTAACTTCATTATTCACCCGACCTTCAATACTTGCCGGAAAAGCAGAATAACCAGTTACGTTTCTAGTTTCCACCGCAACAGTGGAGACTACTTTTGGACCTTGAGCAGGTCTTTCGTCTTTCTTTTTGCAGGATAAAACCGACAAAATAGAAAAGGACAGAAGGATAATTTTATTGTTCATGTGCTTAAATTTATTTTTTATAACCTTTAACAACGTTTTTAAAGTTGATCTAAAGTTTCTTGAATATTGATAATGTTATTTTTGAACAGATTTTCATAAATCTCAAACTTCTTCATCGAAACATCGTCTGTATCGGTGCGGAAATTTTTAAGTTTATCTAAAATAGCTAATTCATCCTCCATCTTATTAAGGATTTCACCAAAACGAATTTTCATATATTTTTCATTCATCACAAAAAATCGTTTTCTTTCATCAATCTTATTAAAATCATTAATGATGTTCAAATTGAGCAAAAGATTGAGGTTTGAAGAAATAGAACTTTTACTAGCTGAAAATATTTCCACAAATTCATCAAAAGACACGCCTTTTCTATCGAAATCAAAAATTAAATAAGAATAAATTTTGGCAGCAAGTGGCGGCAAATGGAAAGCATTCCCATAAAACTTGACCATATCGCCAAATAAATCTTTATCAATTTCTACCATTAATTATTTATAACCGGCAAAAATACAATTTAGTTCTGAACCAAACGAACCAATAACTGATTTTAAGATATTTTTATGATTTGCATAAGATAACTTTGGTTTATTTTCATTTAAATAATGATGATGTTCTTTGGATTATTAGACGCTGGTACATGAAGTACAGATTATTTTATTAATTTTGATAGATGGATTTAAGAGATCAACTTAAAAATATGTTTCCCGAGCACGAAGAACAAGATTTCGAAATGCCGGTGGAAAAATTCGTACAGATAGAACCTTTGGTTTGTAAATTCGAGAAAAAAGGTCGCCACGGAAAACCGGTCACCTTAATAGAAGGATTTGAAGGAAGTGACGATGAATTGAAGAAAATTTCAAAAAAGATTAAAACGACTTTAGGAATCGGCGGTTCTGAAAAGGATGGAGTCGTCGTCATTCAAGGTGATAATCGCGATAAAATTATGGTGATCTTAAAAGAAATGGGTTATAAGACGAAAAGAGTTGGCGGGTAATTAGACTAATAGATTATAGACCGCTTTGCTGATAGATAATAGACTATCAAATTCATTTGGAAATTTAACAAACAAATCTGCGCCCCGGCTTGAACGGAAATCCTTTTTTTTAGCGCTGGTTTTGAGCGAGGCTGGAAAAAAAGATTGGGAGTGGAAGACGGAATTTGGCGCCCAAATAAAAATACTGAAAATAAAAGATATAAATATGCTGAATAAATTAGCCTCGTCAGAATTGGTGCTGAATGACGATGGAAGTGTGTACCACTTGAACTTATTGCCCGAAGATATTGCCGGAAAAATCATGTTGGTTGGTGATCCCGACCGCGTTCCTAAAGTTTCTAAATATTTTGACACGATTGAAATTAAGAAAAATAAGAGAGAATTTTATACGCATACCGGAACTTTGCGAGGAGAAAGGATTACGGTAATGTCCACCGGAATTGGTACGGAAAACATCGATATCGTGATGAACGAATTGGATGCTTTGGTGAATATTGATTTGAAAAATAAAGAGTTTACAAAGGAGCACACCGCACTTGAGTTATTCCGCATGGGCACTTGCGGAAGTGTAAATCCTGAGGTGGAAGTTGATAATATGTTGGTAACGGAAAATGTAGTTGGACTTGATGGTTTGATGCATTTTTATTCTGATTATGAATTCGAAAATGAATTCTCGAGAAACTTTATGGAGAAATTCCCGTACGAGAAAATTAAACCGATGTTATATTTTTCTGATTGGTCGAAAGACATGGGAGACTATTATAAAGATGCAAAATACCATGGAAACACGGCGACTTTCCCCGGCTTTTACGCTCCACAAGGACGTCAACTTCGTTTGAAAGCGCTTGATGATCAGTTTTTGGAAACTTTGAATGATTTAGGCGTGACGAATTTCGAGATGGAAACTTCTGCGATTTATGGACTTTCTAAATTATTAGGACATAAAGCAATTACGGTGAATTCTGTTATTGCAAACAGAAGACGAGGCGAGTTTTCTGCAGATCACGCTGCTTCGGAAAGAAATATGATCGAGTGGGTTTTGGACCGGATCATTAAGTAAAGTTTAAACCATAAAGGCACAATAGTTCTATTTTTTTCTAAGAAAAGTCCACAAAATTAAAGTCAAAGAATAGTGAAAATCTTTTAAGAATAAAACAAAAGTGCGGTTAAGAAATTGACCGCATTTTTATTTGAATTGACAATCAACCAGATGATCATTTACCAGTCCAGTGGCTTGCATATAAGCGTACATTACAGTGGAACCTAAAAACTTAAATCCTCTTTTCTTTAAGTCTTTACTCAGCATATTTGAAATTTCAGTCGTTGCTGGGACATCTTGTAGAGTTTTTGGATGATTTACAATTGGCTTTCCATCAACGAAATTCCAAATATAATTGGTGAAACTGCCGAACTCTTTTTGAACTTCTAAGAATTTCTGAGCATTATTAATGGTTGCCAAAATCTTCAATTTATTTCTAACAATTCCAGTGTCATTCAGTAGTTCATTTACTTTGTCGTCAGAATAATTTGATATTTTTTTATAATCAAAGTTGTCAAATGCTACGCGGAAGTTTTCTCTTTTCTTTAAAATTGTATGCCACGATAAGCCGGCTTGGAAACTTTCGAGCACTAAAAATTCAAATAAAACCTGATCATCAAAAACTGGTTTTCCCCACTCCTGATCATGATAACTTCTGTACAAATCATCTTTCTCGCCCCAGCCACAACGTATAATTTCCATAGTTTATAATTGTAAACAAAAATAATAAACTAAATGAGAATTTTAAAGTCACTACATATTTGCAGATTTTAACGAATAATTATCATATGTTTAACATACTATTGGCTTATTGCGGAATGGACTTTGCAACTTAGTATAGTATCAAATTAAATTTTTTCAATCATTAAATATTAACATTAAACATTATTATTATGGACAGACAAGATTATAACAAAGCAGAAAATAAAGTTGACGATGCAAAGTGGCACGTAGACAATTACGCTGATAGAGCGAAAGACTATATCCGCGACGAAAGAAATAAAAATACAGAACCAACTGCAGAAGGCTGGATGGAAAGAGCAAAAGAAAATGTTTCTGATGCTTGGGAAGACACTAAAGATGCCGCCTCAAATGCTTGGGAAAAAACCAAAGATTGGTCAGAAGATGCAAAAGCAGAAGTTAGAAAAAAAACTAACTAAGAGCATTTAAATATAAGAAAGAGAGCCGTATTTTTTACGGTTCTTTTTTTATGCACCAAACAACAAAAAAATTTTTAAATTTGTCTTAAATAAAAAAACGATTATGTCACACGGATTATTAAAAGGTAAGAAAGGAATTATTTTCGGTGCTTTAAACGACCAGTCTATTGCTTGGAAAGTTGCAGAAAGATGTCATGAAGAAGGTGCAGAGTTCATTCTTTCTAATGCGCCGATTGCAATGAGAATGGGCGAAATTGACCAACTGGCAGAAAAAACGGGTTCTGATGTTATTCCTGCAGATGCAACTTCTGTAGAAGATTTAGACAAATTATTTGCACACGCCGAAGAGAAGTTTGGCAAATTAGACTTTATCTTACACTCCATAGGAATGTCCGTGAATATTAGAAAAGGGAAATCCTATACCGATCTTAACTACGCTTACTTAGAAAAAGGTTGGGATGTATCGGCCGTGTCTTTTCATAAAGTGATGAAAGCCGCTTGGGACAGAGATATTATGAATGAATGGGGATCTATTTTAGCCCTAACTTATATCGCAGCTCAAAGAACGTTTCCTAATTATGGCGATATGGCAGATAATAAATCTTATCTGGAAAGTATCGCGCGTAGTTTCGGATATTACTGGGGCGAACGTAAAGTTCGCGTTAATACCATTTCTCAATCTCCGGTAATGACGAAAGCTGGTGCTGGTGTGAAAGGTATTAGTGGTTTCTTCAACTTTGCAGATAGTATGTCTCCGCTTGGGAATGCAGATGCGCTTGACTGTGCAAACTATTGCGTAAGTCTTTTCTCTGATTTAACGAGAAAAGTAACAATGCAGAATCTTTTCCATGATGGTGGATTTAGCAATACGGGCGTCTCTCAGAAAATCGTCGATAAATTTGATGATTTTCAGTAACTGATTTTCTGATTAAAATATAAAATCCGTCTCGTTATTAGTACGAGACGGATTTTTTTTATCTTGAAATGTTAGGAACAACGGGCAAACTTTCGTTGCCAGTAATTGAAACACTTTGAACGGCAAATAAGAAGTTATCTTTTGAAAGCGGAACAGTGTACGTTGTTTCTGTAGTGAATATTTTTTGGGTCCAGATGGAACTATCTGTTTCACGAACCAAAATATGATATCCTTTTATTGTCCCGGAAGCAGGTTTCTCCCACATCAGTTTCGTAGAATTTGAAAGTTCTTTCACATCCATCAAAACATTTTCCGGCTGCGGAGTTGATTTTGCGATGTTTGCCAAAACAGCAACGTTCACCGCCGTATTGGTTTTCAGATAATTAAAGTCCATGAATTCAATTAAATCGCCATACTTTTTATTGTTTTCTGTTCTAAGATCTTGATGTTGATGATCGTAATTTTCATAATAATCTGTCAGGCGAACCGCGGTAAAACCATTATTAACAAAAGGAGTATGATCGCCGCCACGTAAGAATCGGTCATTTCGATAGATTAGTTTGATGTCAATGTTTTTCACATATTTCTCGCCAATTTCTTTTACATAACGCGCTAGTTGTCTTGCTGCTCCCTCATTTTCCAAACCAAGGCTTCGAATGTGCGCAGCGGATTTTTCAGTTTCATAAGCGGGCAAACCTTCGCTGAAAACTCTGAGTTTTGGCGTACCGTCATTTTTGGGCGCATCAAAACTATTATTGCCGATCATATCATTATTTAAGACGGCTTCAATTTTCCAGTTCTCGGCTTTTGCTTTATCGGCTAACATTTTTGCCCCTAAAAGACCTTGCTCTTCACCACTTACCGCCACAAATAAAACTGACATCGGGAATTTTGATTTGCTCAAAATTCTTGCACTTTCTATTACGGCCGCTACGCCACTCGCATCATCATTAGCGCCCGGAGCAATGCTCGTCGAATTCATCACATCAGAAACGCGCGAATCTAAATGTCCCGTAATAATGATTATTCGTTTATCTGCTGGATCAGTTCCTTTTAAAAGTGCAATTGGATTTCCCAGGTTGGTCACGGTACTAATTCGTTTTCCGTCGGGTTGTAAATCTTCGTTTTGCAAAAAAACATCCATTCTACCGCCGGAGTTTTTTGCATAATCTTTAAACTTAGAAAGCACCCAAGTTCTGGCTGCACCAATTCCTTCGACTTTGTTCGTCGTAGAACTCATGGTATGGCGCGTTCCGAAACTGACTAACTTTTGCACGTTTGCTTTGAGCGAATCTTTGTTGACTTCTTGTACATATTTAGAAATTTCAGGATCTTTATCCTGTTTTTGTGCATTTAAGCCGACCGATACGGCAATGGTCAAAAAGAAAATAGTTTTATTCATTTTAAATTTTTTATTTCATTAATAAATTCCGTGACAATTTCATCTGTGGTCGCCCAAGAAGTAATTAGGCGTATTGCCGATTTTTCGTCATCCAGCTTTTTCCAAACGTAAAAATCAAAGTTAAGCGAAAGTTGGGCAATCTGATTTTGATTTAAAATCGGAAAAATTTGGTTGGTGAAAGTATTCGACAAGAAATCGCAGCCGATTTCAGTGAATGCTTGTTTGATTTTCATCGCTTGTTGATTAGCATGTCTGGCGAGATCAAAATATAAGTCATCTTTTAATAATTCCTGAAACTGAATCCCCAACAAACGTCCTTTTGCCAGCATTGCTCCTTTTTGCTTTAAATGAAAACCGAATTCCTCCTGCAAGTTTTTATTATTAATGACAATTGCTTCGCCAATCAACGCACCATTCTTTGTTCCGCCTAAATAGAACGCGTCTGTATATTTTCCGAAATCTTCAAAAGTTAAATCGTTCGTTTCAGCGGTAAGCGCATGACCCAGCCGTGCTCCATCAACAAAAAGATATAAATTATTTTGTTGACAGTAATTATAGAGATCAACCAATTCTTGTTTCGTGTAAATCGTTCCAATCTCGGTAGAATTTGAAATGTAAACTAGTTTCTGCTTGACCTGATGCGGTTTATTTTGATGAACATCAATCACTTTCTGCACATCTTCTGGTATTATTTTCCCATTATCGGTTTCGATTGCGTGCACCTTATGTCCGGTTGCTTCGATCGCTCCACTTTCGTTTGTAAAAATGTGGCCGGTCGCAGCAGAAACAACGCTTTCATGGGGTCTTAACAAAGCAGAAATTACAATTAAGTTCGCTTGTGTTCCTCCAGACAGCAAATAGACTTTGGAATTTTGATTCTTAAGTTTCTCTTTAATAATTTGCTCAGCGTTCAAAGAAAATTCGTCCAAGCCATAGCCGTTTTGTTGAATTAAATTGGTTTTTAACAACGCTTCTAGAATTCTGGAATGAGCGCCTTCAGCGTAATCATTTATAAAAGAATATTTCATGGATTAAATTTAGAAAAAAGGGTGAATAAAACCACACAATTTGGGTTAAAAAACGCATCAATAGCTTTTAAAATTGATACATCTTTGTAATATCAAAATAACAAAAAACTAATAACCCTTTATAAGTCACTTTTAAAGATTGAATCTTTTACAAGACGATTTCAAAAAACTGCATTTTTTTCCTTTATTCTTTTTTTAAAATAAGCGTGTAATTTTTTACACGCTTTTATTTTGTTAGATTTGCAAATTCATTAATCTAACATTATGATTTCACTGACCGAGGAAAATTATCTTAAAGCCATTTTCCATTTACGAAATGAAGACAATACTGTCACCGTAAACGAATTAAGCAAATTTCTTAATGTAAAAATGCCGAGTGTTAATAACATGATGAAAAAATTTGCGCAAAAGAATTGGATAATTTATGAAGTGTACAAACCTCTAAAGATCACGAAAGAAGGAAATAAAGAAGCAGCCTTGATCGTCCGAAAACATCGGTTAACGGAAATGTTCCTCGTCGAAAAAATGAATATCGGTTGGGAAAACGTACATGAAATTGCGGAACAATTAGAACATGTACATTCTGAGCTTTTCTTCGATAAAATGGATGAGATTTTACAATATCCAAAATTTGATCCGCACGGAGAGCCAATTCCAGACAAAGAAGGAAATATACATGCGTTGGATTTACAGAAATTAAGTAATTGTAAAGTAGGCGAGAAAGTCATTTTCAGTTCGGTAACAGTTTCTGATGATGAATTTCTCAGTTTTCTAAACAGCAAAAAGTTAGAATTAGGCAAAACTTTAAACATTAAGGAAATTGAAAAATATGATCAATCCATGGTGATTTTAAAAGATGATGGAAGGGAAATAACTTTAAGTAAAATAATTTCTGATAAAATTTTAGTCAAACACTAAAAGGTCGGTCCATTTGATGATTAATCTAAATTCCCTTAACTTTGTAATTATCAACAAAAACAAAAAATTAACAATATGTCAAAAGCAATTTCGCAGGTTCCTTTCGCAATAAATGAACCGGTTAGAAGTTATGAGCCAGGATCAGAGGAAGTAAAATCCTTGATTTCCACTTATAAAAAAATGTGGAAAGAGAAAGTAGAAATCCCGATGGTCATTAACGGTAAAGAAGTTAAAACTACAGAAGAAGTGGAGATTAATTCGCCACAAGATCACCAACATAATTTAGGTTTCTATTATAAAGGAAATATGAGTCATGTTGACGATGCAATTAATTCTGCTTTGGCTGCCAGAGAAAAATGGAATAACCTAGGATGGGAACAGCGTGCTGCGATTTTCTTGAAAGCTGCTGACTTAATTGCTGGTCCTTATAGAGATCGTTTGAATGCAGCAACCATGATTGCACAAAGTAAAAACGTTCACCAAGCAGAGATCGATGCTTCGTGTGAATTTATTGATTTCTTGCGTTTCAATGTGGAATTCATGACGGAAGTGTATAGTGAGCAACCAATTTCTGATAGTGGAATTTGGAACAGATCAGAATATCGTCCGTTGGAAGGTTTCTGTTTCGCGGTAACTCCATTTAACTTTACAGCAATCGCCGGAAATTTGCCAACGTGTATGGCAATGATGGGAAATGTGGTTGTTTGGAAACCATCTGACAAACAAGTTTATTCTGCAACCGTTATTATGGATGCTTTAATCGAAGCAGGTTTACCAGATGGCGTAATCAATATGATTTTCACCGACGGAAAAGAAACTGCAGATAAAATATTAGGTCACAGAGATTTTGCAGGATTGCATTTCACAGGTTCAACAAGCGTTTTCCAAAATATGTGGAAGAAAATTGGTGAAAATATTCATCAATACAGAACGTATCCAAGAATCGTAGGAGAAACTGGTGGAAAAGATTTCATCATGGTCCATCCTTCTGCAAATGTAGATGCAGTTGCTACGGCCATGGTTCGTGGTGCTTTTGAATATCAAGGGCAGAAGTGTTCTGCGGCCTCTAGAGCATATATTCCTCAGTCTCTTTGGAATGATGTAAAAGCGGTATTGGAAGCGCAAATGAAAACCATTAAAGTCGGAAGTCCAGAAGATCCTTCGAACTTCGTAAATGCGGTAATCGATAAGAATTCATTCGATAAATGTAAAGGTTATATTGAAAGAGCAGAAAAATCATCAGACGCAACGGTGATCATTGGTGGGAAATGTGATGACAGTAAAGGATGGTTTGTAGATCCGACTATTATCTTAAGTACAAATCCAAAATATGAATCGGTTTGCGAAGAAATCTTCGGACCCATTCTTTCAGTTTATGTGTATGAAGATAAAGATTGGGCAGAAACTTTAAAACTAGTTGACGAAACATCTCCTTATTCTTTAACAGGGGCAATTTTCTCCCAAGACCGTTATGCAATTGATGAAGCTTATAAAGCCTTAGAAAATGCAGCAGGTAACTTCTATATTAATGACAAACCGACTGGTGCCGTAGTTGGTCAGCAACCATTCGGAGGTGCGAGAGCATCTGGAACAAATGACAAAGCAGGTTCGAAAATGAATCTACTAAGATGGGTTTCTGTAAGAAGTATTAAAGAAACTTTTGTTTCACCAAAAGATTATAAATATCCTTACTTAGGATAAGAATATTTTATTTCCTTTAATAAAAAGGAATGATTTCCGTCTTGTTTTAGTAACGAGACGGTTTTCTTTTTTTGGGTTTGTCACTATTTAACAAAATTTTAATGTTTACGACCTAATCTTGGCACAGATATTACATATTAGAATGCATCAAATTAATTCATTAAAAATAAAAACATACTATTATGAGCACAAAAAAAAATGGCTTATTAGCCTTACTAGGATTAGGAGCACTTGCATGGTGGAAATATAAAAACTCAAGTTCAGAAGATCAACAAGCAGTTAAAGACAAAGTAAGTTCTGCCAAAGATAATTTCAACAAATGGGGAAATGATCTAAAATCAAAAGCGACAGATGTTGCTTCGCAAGTACAAGATAAGGTTGGTGACACCAAAACTTCAGTTGATGATTCAATGAATCGCAACTAACAAAAACACACATTCATATATTTAGAAAAGCCGCTGCGTATTTTATACGCAGCGGCTTTTTATTTTTAATAGAACAATTAGATTTTAAAATGTAGTTATTTTAACAAAGCATCAAACGTATCGCCTTGTCTGATATCTCCCGTATTATACCCTTTCATAAACCAATCTCTTCTTTGAGCCGAACTCCCGTGCGTAAAACCTTCCTGATTGACGTAACCTTGCGAACGCTTTTGAATATTATCATCACCAACTGCCTCGGCTGCTGAAATTGCAGATTCAATATCGCCAGGTTCGAGAAATTTTTCTCTATTATCTGTTTGCTTGGCCCAAACGCCCGCATAAAAATCTGCTTGAAGTTCAGTTGCTACAGATACCCTGTTCATTTCTGCTTCGGAATATCTACCGCTTCTACGTAATTGATCTACTTTTTGAGTAGTACCTAAAAGAGTTTGAACGTGATGACCAATTTCGTGCGCCATGACGTAAGCAATCGAAAACTCGGTGACTCTAGCGCCAAAACGCTGCTCTAATTCTTTGAAAAAACTCATGTCCATGTAAACCGTTTGATCGGCCGGACAATAAAAAGGTCCCATCGCTGCTTGTGCAGTTCCGCAGGCAGATTGAGTTACTTGTTCAAACATTACTACTTTAGCAGGTTCATATTGCATTCCATTTTCACTGAAAACTTTAGTCCATGTTTCTTCGTTTTCTGCCGTAACCATTTCCACAAAGTCTCTTACCTTTAATTCCTCCGCATTTAAATCACGCTGTTCTGTTTGTGGACCTTCACTGCCCATACCTGAAGATAAGATCGCAGAAGGATCACCGCCTAGAAAAAATATAATGGCTGCGATAATTAAAGTCCCTAAACCACCACCGACAAGTCTTCCGCCTCCACCGCCAGAACCTCGTCTGTCATCAACATTACCACTTCTGTCGTTTGTCCATTTCATAATAAAATCTTTTGCTAAAAATACAAAATTAATTATTTATTCAGATTATTATCTTTCGACCAATATAAACTGTTCTGATCGGAAAATCTTTTAAATAATTTGTTTCAAAACACTAAATAAAGGCGATTAAAATATCACTGCATCAAGAGTTATTAAAATTGTTTGATGGTTGAAATCCGTTTATAAAGCGCGTTTAAATTCAATCATTTTTAGTGCGGTAACGGCCGCTTCTACCCCTTTATTTCCTAAAGTTCCTCCGCTTCTGGCGATCGATTGCTCTTTGGTATCATCTGTCAAAAGACAGAATATGGTAGGAACATCAGTTAAGACGTTACAGTCCTTAATTCCTTGTGCTACGGCGGAACAAACATAATCGAAATGGGGAGTTTCCCCTCTGATCACGCAGCCGATAGAAATTACCGCATCGAAATAATCTGTTTTGCACAATTGCATCGAAGCGTAATTGAGTTCATATGCGCCCGGAACATAAAATATTTTAATATTTTCTTCTTTAACGTCTTCTTTTATAAGGGTTGATAAAGCGCCATCTCGAAGGTTAAAGGTTACGAAATCATTCCATTCTGAAACAACAATGCCAATTCTAAAAGAACCGGCATCGCTTATTTGTAATGGTTGATAATCTGAAAGATTTACAGTTGCCATTTTTAATATTTTTTTAATTAGTAATATTTTACCATTTCAATAAACGAGTCCGACATTCCGTTATCGTCTTCTTGATATTTTTCGTCAATAGTCATAAAATACTTTTTTGCTTCGGCATTTTTCTTTAATGCTAAGGCTACAATACCCGCTTTTCTTGTAAAGTAGTACGAAGTATAAGGATCTTTCGATGCAGAAATTGCTTTATCTAAAAGTGGTAAAATCTCTTCATTTTTATTAAGATTTGCTTGCGAATCTGCCATCGCTCCATATTTCAAAGCCATTAGAATGTCATTGTTAGAAGAGAAATTATCGATCAGATCATATGCTTCTTGGTATTTGCCTTCTTTAAATTTAATCAGTCCAGCGTTATAAGCAGATAGCTTTCCAACTTTAGTTTCTGAGTAGTCTTTGTACGTTCCCAAATATCCCGGGTTTGCAGCACTTTTTCCTCCTAAAGCTAATTCATCTTTCCCTTCTGCTAAATTTTTCTGAGCGGCAAGATAACTTAATGTTGCTTCTTCATTTCTAGGTTCAACATACAATTGTTGATAAGCGAAATAACCTAAAACTGCTAACAATAATGCACCGAAAACGATCATTAATGTTTTTGCATTTTTTTCAAGAAATTTTTCAGTGTCGAGTGCTCCGCGATCAAGGTCTTTGAAAACCTCTACCGTTTCCTTTCCCTCCATTTCTTTCTTGCTGGTTCGAGATTTGAATTTTGCCATAGTTTTAATAAAAATTGAAGTGCAAATTTAACTGTTTTTGAGCGATATACAAAATTAACCTCGAAAAAAATCTTTTGCTATTTACTGATGTTTATTGTCAGTTGAGTAAAACTTGAACAGAATTTAATAAGTCAATATTTCATAGATTTCTGCACCAAATTTTTCTAGTTTTTTTTCTCCGTCTAAATCCTTTAAACCTATTAAAAAACTAAACTGCGAAACGTGTGCTCCTTGTTTTTGAACTAGATTTGCAGAAGCTTCTGTTGTGCCACCCGTTGCTAGTAAATCGTCGTGAATTAAAATCCGCTGACCGGCTTTTATTTGTCCAGTCCGCATTTCAATTTCTTCTGATCCATATTCCAAGTCATATTTCTGACTTACGAATGGTGGAGGCAATTTCCCTTTTTTTCGGATCAGAACGAAGGGTACATTTAAAGCAACCGCGATTGCAATTCCGAAAAGGTAGCCTCTACTCTCGATTCCGCAGACTGCATCGACTTTTCCTCGGCTGAAATTTGCAAAATCAACGATGACTTCTTCATACAATTTAGGATTAAGAAAGATCGGCGTAATATCTTTAAACTGAATTCCAGGCTTTGGGAAATCAGGAATGGTCTGAATCGTATTTTTTAAATCTTGAACAAGTTGATTATTCATCTTTAATTGATTTTATAACTCGAAATTTTCCAATCTCCATTAACATTCTTAAGGCCAAAAGTAACTTGTACAGCAGTAGTTCTACCTTCTTTATCGGTAATATCGTAAGTCGCGTTCACACTCGCAGCATTTGCAGAAGTAGAATTGGTACTCATGTTTTTTACATTGATGTTTTTCACTCCACCAAAACCAGAAGTTGGATTAGAGAACGTTTCATAAGAACCCCAATTTGGATTGTCTGCAACGTCGTAAGCGCCACGAAGATTTTGTGCTGATAGATTGTTCAAGAATTTAGAAACGCTTGCTTTTGGATCTTTTACCGAAGGTGCACCAACATCAGGGGAGATTGGGGGAACATCAGTTTCGAAAGTTGGATTATCAACGTCTGCATTTGCAGGATTTTCTTCAGGATTTCCGGCCGGCATAAGTAGTGCTTTCTGGTTAACATCTACTCCAATTTTAGACATTTTGAAAGTCTTTTTTGTAGTTTTAACGGTGACGGTTAAATCAATAGTTCCGTTGATGATCTTTTGTGAAGGCAGTGAGGAAAATCTTAAATTAAATCCTTTGAAATTATTATCCTGCATCAAATTTTTAGCAGTAGAAATTCTAGTTCCACCACTCGATACTTCTAAAACAACTTCTAAACCTGCACCAGAAAAAGCAATTTCCTCACCTGCTCTATCAACTAATCGTGGAGTGACCTGTAAAGATTGCGGTCCTAAAACTTCATTATCTCCGACACTTGTCACATTTACATTTAAAGAGTTCGCCGCAATGTCATTAGGATCAAACTCTTTCGCAAGATCATTTCCGAAAATATTCATTTCACCTAAAGACGGTGGGCCGACACTCGACCATTCAACTCCTGTTTTTTGTGCGACTTGATCTGCTAAGGCTAATATTTCGGGCACCTTTTTTCCATTTAATAAAGACCCTAAGGCTTTTAGTTCGTTGGTTCCGCCTTCGGCTTCCACTCCAAAAGTTTTTAAAATGTAAAGTGCTTCATTAAATTTAATCTGCTGCAGTGTATTTAAACCAGAAGCCATATCATTGATACTCGCTTGCATTTTTTGCGTAGTTGTCGCATCAACAGTGTCTTTTTTACAACTTACAAGAACCATTAATAGCAGAACTGCCATAATTCTAAATGCTTTCGGAAAGTGCTTTTTTGATCTTAAAAATTGAGTAATAATAGGTTTCATCTTATGTTTGAGTTTAAAACAAATTTATAAAAAAATCCCGACAAAGGCCGGGATTATAATGATGTGAAAAATCTGTTGATTATAACGGATATTCGTAAATTTTCGATTCGTGTACGAATGGATTTCCTTCAGGTATTAATTTTCGTTTAGCCAAAGTGGTCATTACTACGAAAAGAAATGCGCCTAATCCAAATAATACGGAACCAAGATTTGTTAACAATCCTGTAATGTTTTCCCAATAAGGTCCAACTGTTCCTGGCATTACCATATTATAGTAGACCAACCATTGACCTATGATCACAATTACAGACATGGTCGCCATTACAATATAATTCCTTTTGATACTTGAACTTACCATTACTAATATTGGAAGTGCAAAATTCAATAGCAAAATTAACCAGAATGCCCAAGAATAGTATTCGAATCGGCCGTAGAAGTAATTTACTTCTTCCGGAATATTTGCATACCAGTACAACATAAATTGCGCGAACCAAGTGTAGGTCCATAACATACTTAAGGCAAATACATAATTTCCTAAATCATGCAAGTGATTATCGTTGAACTCAGGAAGAAATCTGGTCTTTTTCAAGTAGACACAGATTAATAAGATAACTGCTACAGAAGCTGCCCAAGCACTTACCATTGCATACCAAATATACATTGTAGAATACCAGTGAGGGTCAATAGACATCAACCAATCCCAAGCCCACGCTGCGGAAGCAAATCCGAAGAAGGCGATATACCCAATATTCCAACTGTAATAATTTGCATAAACTCTTCTATCTTTCGTATCATCGACTTTCTTAGAAAGACTTCTTAATTTCCAAGCAAAAAACGAAGCACCAAGAACATAGATTAGATTTCTGATGATGTAGTAAGGAATATTTAAAAATGTTTTCTTTTCATAAAGAAGTGGATCGAAGTGTGCACTTGCAGGATCTGTTAATTCGGGATCCATCCAGTGAAATATATGTCCTAAATGCGTAACATTTAAGATCATTATAATGATTACGGCCGCACCTGCCCAAGGAATAAATGAAGCAACTGCTTCTATCACCCGTAAAATAATAATTGACCATCCTGCATGTGCTGCAGTTTGGATAGAGTAGAAAAATAACGCACAACAACTTAATGCAAAAAGAAAAACCGACACCGTATGAATGGCAGCTAAAGGTTGATTTTTATACTGCATTTTTGCCGTCTCTAAGTGTGCTGCATCAGTCTGAGGACCAATCAATTCGCTAGAGTTTGAAGGACCATGATCCCCGGCGGCACGTACTTGCTGCATCATATTTCCAATCTGCGCATCGTCTGCTCCAGCATTCATAAAGTAACCTGCGCCAAATAAGACAAGCCCCATGATCACGAATACGATTGAATATAATCTTAATTTTGGTGAAAAACTATACATTTTTTTTACTCTTTTTATTTTTTAGGACTTGAATTAGGTTCGGCAGATGCTGCTGTCACTGACGCAGTCGAAGCACCTGCAGCATTTGCTGCTCCGGCAGAAAGTCCGCCTTTAAATTCATTCATAATATATAATGAAACTCTCCATTGATCACCAGCCATTAATTGTCCAGCATAAGATCCCATAGCGTTTCTACCATGCTGCAAAACGTAATGTACAGAACCAATTGTCAGTTCTCTGTCTGAATATTTAGGAACGCCTGAATAGGCACCGCTCTCTACAATTGGACCTTGGCCGTCTCCGGCTGCACCATGACACGCTGCACAAGTCTGATTATATAATAATTTGCCTCGCTCAGTATCTTTCGCCTGGTTGGCAGCATTTAAAGGAGATGAAGTGATCGATTTTGAAGCGTCATAACCCTCATTATATTCTAACGGCGTCATCGGCGAATTCGCTGCTTCATTTACAATACCTTCTTTATTCTGTGCAACTGTTCCGTTTACAGGACCTAATCCAGTTGCTCCGTTTAATTTTACAAATGCTGGAATCTCATTCTCAACTTTTGAATAAGCAATATCTGCTTTCATTAAAGGGTCATACGCAACCGGGAAATACATATCAGGAAAATAAACCAATGGTGGATTTTCCTTGCTGCAAGAACTTAACGTAATTGCTGCACATCCTAAGATTGCTGTTATTTTAAATATAAACTTTGTCATTTTAAGCATCTTTTACAGTTATTTCTTCAACTCCGGTTTCAATCAGAATTTGTTTTACTGCATCTACATTATCGGTAACAAATTCCATCATAAATTTATCATCAGTCGTTCTCGGATC
This sequence comes from Flavobacteriales bacterium, assembly GCA_038242555.1. Taxonomy (GTDB): domain Bacteria; phylum Bacteroidota; class Bacteroidia; order Flavobacteriales; family Weeksellaceae; genus Kaistella. Next base: position 29,464 of record JBBSRZ010000008.1, read on the forward strand.
AGGATTCTGAGGAGGACAACCAGGATACATTTTATTTCTAAATAGGAAAGTTAGAGACATTAAGTGAGCTGCACAAAAAACCATTAATTCAAACATCGGAACGATGAACGCTGGTAAATTTTCTCCCCAACTGAATGAAGGTTTACCACCAATATTCATTGGCCAGTCATGATTCATCGTGTACCAAGTAACTAATGATCCTACTAGAACCCCATATATCGCATATATAAAAGCGGCATCTGAAATTCTAGTCTTTCTTAAACCTAAAGCTTTGTCTAATCCATGAACCGGAAACGGAGTATAGACTTCAGCAATAGCGATTCCTTTATCGTTGAACGCTTTTACGCCATTCAATAAATCATCATCATCGGCATACATACCGTATATTATTTTAGTGGTGCTCATCTTCTTCTTCTTTTGCTTTATATGTTTCACCTGATATTTTCAAAATCGTCTTCAGTTCCGCCTGTGCAATAACTGGGAATGTACGAGCGTATAATAGGAATAATACACCAAAGAACCCAATCGTTCCGAGGAATACTCCGACATCGATGATGGACGGAACAAACATTGTCCAAGAACTTGGTAAATAATCTCTCGAAATATTAAGAACGATAATATCAAATCTTTCAAACCACATCCCGATGTTTATAATCAAAGCGATGATAAACGTTGCCATAATATTTGTTCTCACTTTCTTGAACCACAATAATGCAGGAACAATTAAGTTACACGTAATTAAGGCCCAGAATGCCCACCAATATGGACCAGTTGCCGATCCTGGAGATATATAAGTAAAGTCCTCATATCTTGAACCAGAATACCAAGCGATAAAATATTCAGTAGCATATGCTACCGTTACCATACCACCAGTTACGATAATTACAATGTTCATAATTTCGATATGATACATGGTAATATAATCTTCTAAATGAGCTACTTTTCTCGCTACCAATAGTAATGTTTGTACCATTGCAAATCCGGAAAATACTGCACCCGCAACGAAGTATGGTGGATAGATCGTAGAGTGCCATCCTTTAATTACTGACGTTGCAAAGTCAAAAGATACCGTGGTGTGTACCGAGAATACTAGTGGTGTTGCCAATCCGGCTAGTACCAAAGATAACTCTTCAAATCGCTGCCAGTGTTTTGCTTTACCACCCCATCCAAATGATAGGAACGTATATATTCTTTTTGTCCAAGGAGTCTTCGCACGGTCTCTGATCATCGCAAAATCTGGAATCAACCCCATGAACCAAAATACAGTGGATACAGAGAAATACGTCGAAATTGCAAATACATCCCAAAGAAGTGGTGAGTTAAAGTTAGTCCAAAGAGAACCAAACTGGTTTGGTAAAGGGAATACCCAATATCCTACCCATACTCTACCCATGTGAATTACCGGGAAGATGGCTGCTTGAACTACTGCAAAAATCGTCATCGCTTCTGCGGAACGGTTTACAGACATTCTCCATCTCTGTCTAAATAATAATAATACTGCGGAGATCAAAGTACCGGCGTGACCGATCCCTACCCACCAAACGAAGTTGGTAATATCCCATCCCCAGTTATTGGTTCTGTTAAGTCCCCAAGCACCGATTCCGGTTCCAATAGTGTATGCGATACAACCAAATCCATAAATGAATAAAACCAGCGCAATCCAAAATGAAACCCACCACAGTTTACCTGCTCTTTCCTCGATAGGTCTAGCGATATCTTCGGTGATATCGTGATAAGTCTTGTGACCAATAATTAACGGTTCCCTAATCGGAGCTTCGTAATGTCCTGACATTTTTTACCTATTTATTATTTAAACAATATTTTCTTTTCTATTTCTCACCTTCGTATGATAGAAGACGTTTGGTTTCGTACCAATTTCTTCTAGCAAAGTATACCTTCTGTTAGTGCTGAATAACGCTCTAACTTCTGATTCTTTGTCATTCATATCTCCAAATGTAAAGGCGCCAGTAGGACAAGCATTTACACAAGCGGTAGTGAATTCTCCGTCTTTGATGACTCTTCCCTCTTTCTTCGCTTCCAAAATGGTGTTCTGTGTAATTTGAATACACAATGAACATTTTTCCATTACCCCTCTCGTTCTAACAACGACATCAGGATTAAGAACCATTCTTCCTAAATCATTATTTTGATTGAAGTTGAATTTATCATTAAGGTTATAAGTGAACCAGTTGAAACGACGAACTTTATAAGGACAGTTATTCGCACAATATCTTGTACCAATACATCTGTTATAAGCCATTTGATTCTGACCTTGCTTACCATGTGAGGTCGCTGCCACAGGACAAACAGTTTCACAAGGCGCATGGTTACAATGCTGACACATTACTGGTTGGAAAATTACATCTGGATTGTTCGCAGGATGATTTAAGATTCCAGCTTCTTTATCTAGGAAATGACCATACATTCCTGGTACATTTAGATCTGCAGTAACAGCTTCTTCCTGAGAAAGTTTGCCATCTTTGTTCAAATCTATATCCGCAGGGATATCTGTAGAATAGTAACGGTCAATTCTTAACCAGAACATATCTCTAGACATTCTTACCTCTTCTTTACCAACAACAGGAACGTTGTTTTCTGCTTGACAGGCGACAATACACGCACCACAGCCAATGCAAGAGTTTAAGTCAATTGACAAATTAAAGTGAGGTCCATCTACATCATCGAAAGCATCCCAAAGGTCAATTTTACCTGCTGGCAATGCACCACCGATCGTATGATATTCCAAAGGTTTGTTCCATCCTAATTTCTCATCGTCAAATTTCACGTTTAAGAAAGTGTCCAAAGAAACTTCTCTCGCAATCTCATAACGACCCATTAGTGTATTCTGAAGTTGCATTCCTGCGAATTCGTGCTCTGCACCAGTCTTTTCAATTTTTACATTTGATAAAACTAAGTTAGAACCATCAAATAAAGGATAAGCGTTAACACCTGTTTCGGCAACTTTCCCTGAATTCTTTTTACCATAACCTAAGGCAAGTCCAACTGCACCATCAGCCTGACCAGGTTGAATATATACAGGAACATTTTTAATGGTAACTCCGTTCGCCGTAAGATTTACTATAGAACCATCTAATTGCATTCTACCATTAAGACCGTTTTTGATTCCTAATCGTGCTGCATCTTTTGGTGAAATGGTTAAGTAATTATCCCAAGTCATGCGGGTAATTGGATCTGGCATTTCTTGCAACCACGGATTGTTTGCTTGAGTACCATCTCCTATGGCAGTTTTTGTATATAAAACTAATTCTAAATCTGAGGCTTTAAAACCTGATAATTCAGTGATCGCTTGCTGAGCGTTTCCTCCTCCATAGGAAAGAGTTCCCACATTACCACCAGCAAGAACACCATTATAAAGTGCTTTGTTGAAAGTTGTCCCACCAATTAAGGTAGCAGCATTTGCTTTTAAATAATCGTAATAACTGTTTTCAGTACTATCTTTTCCATTCATCCAAACCAGTAGAGATTCTTCGATCTGTCTTGATTTAAAGATTTTCTGGATAGTTGGCTGCATCAAAGTATAAATGCCAGTCTGCGGAGCAATATCTCCCCAAGACTCTAACCAGTTTGCAACTGGAATAACAGCTTTCGCTGCTTTGTACATTTCATTTTTCTTATCAGAAACCGAAACTACATATTGAACTCTTTCTAGTGCCTTTCTGAAAGCCTCTCCTTTATTGCTAGAATAAATAGGATTAACATTATTGGCGATTAAAACACCAACTTGACCAGAATCTAACCATCCTAGGAATTCCTGATATTTTGCAGTATCAGACTCTTTTAAGAAGTTTGCTTTCCCAGTGAAAGCACTAGATCCTAATTTTTGATTAATTAAGCTGGCTAAAACGTGAGCCGCTTTAGATCCATCTGCGAAAACAACTGCGTTGCTTCCTTTTGCTTGTAATTCTTTTACAATCTCTCCAGCTTCTTTGCTTATGCTTCCACCGCTAAGACCGTTATAAACTTCAACTAAAACTTTATTTACAGCACTTGGCTTTAATCTAATTCTTGTATCGGCATTTGCTCCAGTCAAAGTCATATTAGACTCGATCTGAATATGTCTCATCATTTCTGGACCTGGTCTTCTCGCAGTAGCGTATGTCGATTCTAATGAACCACCATTAAATTCGCCTAAGAAATCAGCCTGGAAAGAAACTACTAATTGCGTTTTAGATAAATCGTAAACCGGAAGTGCTCTCTGTCCGAATACTTCTTCTGCTGCATCTAAAGCTGCGTTATGTGGAAGAGCATCGTAAATAACTAATTCTGCTGTTGGATATTTTACTTTAAAATCAGCAAATAATTTTTTGAATGTTGGCGACGGGAAAGAGTGAGATAAAACTACGATCTTCTTTGAACCTGCTTCTGACAATCCTTTTAAAACGAAATCATCTACTTTATCAAAAGTTTCATCTTTTCCGTTTAATTTAGGTTGTTTTACTTTATCGTTATCATATAAAGAAAGAACAGACGCTTGAGTTCTCGCGCTCGTTTTTCCTAAATCTTTTGCAAGAGGATTCGGCTCAATTTTGATAGGACGACCTTCTCTTGTTTTAACTAAAACACTGGCGAAATCATAACCATCAAATTGCGTAGTCGCATAATAGTTTGGTACACCAGGAATGATTTCGTGTGGCTTTACCACATACGGAATCGATTTAATAACTGGCGCCTCACAGGCAGCCAAAGTTACTGCTGCGGTCGAGAATCCTAAAAGTTTTAAGAAATCTCTTCTAGAAGGACTTGATTCAGTTGCCTGATTTCCGCCCAAGATTTCATCCACAGGAATTTCGGTCTGAAATTCTTTTTGAGCCAACTTCGCGTTTAAGCTCGGATCTTTCAGTTCGTGAATACTTCTGAATTGTATTTTATTTGAAGCCATTGATACTTCTAATTTTTGTTATTAATAATGACATTTACCACACTCAAGACCTCCGATTGCATCTACCGTGATTTTCGCACCTGACCCATACTGTTTTTTCAGTTTGTCGTGTAGATTTTTGAAGTATTCTTTATTATAACCATTGTTCATATCGATCTCGGTAGTTCTGTGACAATCGATACACCAGCCCATTGTAAAGTCATTTGCCATGTGAACAACATTCATCGTATCAACTTGTCCGTGACAAGCCTTACAAACTATATCAACCTTAGCATTCGGATTTTTACTGTTATGACCACTAATGATTGCTTGCTCTCCTGCAACAACGTGTTGTGCGTGGTTGAAGTAAACAAAGTCTGGCATATTGTGAATTCTCGTCCATTCTACTGCTTGTGTTTTACCAGTATACTGCTGTGATGCCGGATCCCAGCCGGTGGCTGCATATATTTTCTGGATCTCTCCGTCATAGAATGCTTTATCTTTTCCTGGCTCCATGTACGCTCCGTTATATTCAGAGATACTACGGTGACAGTTCATACAAACGTTCATAGAAGGGATTTCTGAAACTTTACCATATTTCGCTGAAGAGTGACAAAGCTGACAGTCAATTTTGTTTTCTCCGGCGTGAATTTTATGAGAGAAGTAAATAGGTTGTTCTGGTTTGTAGCCTTTGTAAACACCGATCCACATTAACCAATTCCACAATCCGTAGGCAGCAAATATTCCTAAAACTACTAAAACACCTTTTCCGATGTAATGGTATTTTCTATAAAGATCACCGAACGAAACTGCTTTTGAAGCATTAAGTCCTGTTAACTCTTCAGTTTGCTGCAATTTTACCAATTGCTTTAGTTTTAATAATAACCAAACCAATAAACCTCCAATGAAAAGAAGTGAAAGCAAAATAATTTTTGAATTCATTGATTCTTTCTTCGCTGCTTCTATACCGCTTACTGAATTAGGATCTACTCCTCCTGGTGCAACAGCATCTGCAGCAGGTTCTGGTGCCGGCGGGTTGGTCGTATATTCTAAAATGTCATCAATTTCCTGATCAGTAAGATTAGGAAATGCAGTCATTTCAACTTGATTGAATTTTTCAAAAACTTCGATGGCGTACTTATCGCCCGATGCTCTTAAACTTTTATTGTCTTTAATCCATTTGTGAAGCCAATCTGTATCTAAACTTTGCTCCGTTTTAAGTCTGTCTACTACGCCACCTAAAGCCGGACCAACAAGTTGTTTGTCTAAAGCGTGACAGGCTGCACAATCTGCTATGAAAAGTTTTTCACCATTCTTAGCATCTCCTTGAGCGTAAATAGAAGCACTGGTCGACAGCAATAGACCTATTGCAATGAGACCTCTTTTGTAATGCTTTCTCCAACTAATCATTTATAAAATCTTGGGTTAGTAAATTGTATTGAGTTTACTTTCAATCTGGCAAAAATAACACTTTTAAGAGAAAATTAACAACCGTTGTAATTGCCATTGTGTCATTAGCCTTAATTTGTAACCTTTCTAAATAACAAATGTTGGTATAATTTTTATTTGTTTTAGATTTGTAAAAATAATTTTAAATGAAAACATTTTTTAAAATAGTCGCTGTATTATCTATGTTATCCGCAAACGTCTTTGAAGCACAACAGGTTGTGAAAAAAGACACCCTTTCCGGAACACCACTAACAATCATGATGGATCAGAAGGTAAGTGACCTTCTCGGCGATGTAGAGGATATCTGCGCTACTAATCTCGCTACTTCTGGAGGAAATTCTAACTTCGGAAATATCGATAATACACCGAAAACGACGACTCCGAAGATATCTGTACCCGAAAGAGAACTCACGAACGCTGAAATTTGTCGTAAAAGTCCACGATTAATGGGTTTCAAGATTCAAATCGCAGTCGTGAAGAGCAACGAAGAAGCCAGAGAAGTGGGGATGTATTTCCGCAGAAGATTCCCAAATATGAAAGTTGAACTTGATGCTTCGCTGAGACCTAACTATAAAGTAATGGCGGGAAGTTATTTTTCTAAACAAAGTGCAGCAAGTGATTTAGCCAAAATCAAACAACATTTTAAAGGTGCGCTTGCAGTTCAGTACAGAATTTTCTGTGTAGAAGCAAAATAAAAAGATCACCAATAAAATTAAAATAAGCCGTATTCAAAATTGAAAGCGGCTTATTCTTTTCTTAAAGTTAAACGCAATGTCTCCTTATCTATAATATTTCTTAGTTCTTAACCAACAAACGGAAACCCTCACCATGAACGTTAATGATTTCTAAACCGTCATCTTCTCTAAGAAGTTTTCTTAGTTTCGCGATGTAAACATCCATACTTCTGGCTGTAAAGTAATTTTCTTTTTTCCAGATTTTTCTTAAAGCCAGATCTCTCGGCATAAAATCATTTCTGTGCTGGCAAAGCAATTTTAATAATTCGTTTTCTTTTGGTGACAATTTATATTCATTTTCACCAACTCTTAATTGTCTTAACATCGAGTCGAAGAAAATATTACTGATCTTAAATTGTTCTTGTTCATCATTTTCTAGCGAGGCACTTCTTTGCAAAATCGCTTTAATTTTATACAACAAAAGTTCCGTATCAAAAGGCTTAGTGATATAATCATCAGCACCTAACTGATACCCTTTCAGAATATCTTCTCGCATATTTCTAGCGGTAAGAAAAATAATAGGAATGTTTTTATCAATTCTTTTCACATCTTCTGCCAAACTAAAACCGTCTTTTTTCGGCATCATGACATCGAAAATACAAATATCGAATTCGTTTTCTGTAAATTCTTTCAAGCCTTGTTCACCATCAGTCGCGAGGGTGACTTCAAAATTATTTATTGATAAATAATCTTTTAAAACCGCTCCAAAACTTTGGTCGTCTTCTACTAATAAGATTCTGTTGCTCATAATTTTTGTTTTTAAAGTTACTAGGCTCTCACCTTAATATTTTTTAACGAATTTTATTTCGTTCTAATTTTTTTTAAACGTTCATCGGAAGTTTAATCGTGAACGTACTTCCTTTATCTTTTTCGGAATCTACGATCACCAATCCTTTATGTAATTCCACGATCTTCTTCACGTAAGACAATCCGAGTCCTTGGCCTTTCACATTGTGAATATTACCTGTTTCCTCGCGGAAGAATTTCTCGAAGATTCTTAGTTTGTTATCCGTTTCCATGCCCATTCCTTTATCAGAAATTTCTACAACATACCAATTACCTTCATTTCTGGTGCTCACTTTAATTTCTGGAATTTCAGGCGAATATTTATTAGCATTATCTAATAAATTTACCAAAGCATTTGAAATGTGAAATTCATCGATTTTAAATTTATATTTATCGGTATTAAACTCCTGTGTTAATGTTCCATTCCGTTGCGCGACAATCAACCCAAACGATTCTGTAATGTTTTTAATTAAAGCCCGTACATCGGTTTCTCTTAAAAATAATTTAACCTCATTACGTTCTAGTTTCGACATATTGAGAATATTCTCAACTTGCTTTTTCATTCTTAGATTTTCCTGCTTTATTAAGCCCGAATAGTATTTAACCTTTTCCGGATTCGTCGCGATCTTATCATTCACTAAAGAATCGGTCGCTACCGAAATGGTTGCCAACGGTGTTTTAAACTCGTGGGACATATTATTAATGAAATCCGTTTTAATTTCTGCGATCTTTTTCTGCCGCATCATATAATTAATGGAGATAATATAAATTCCCAAAATGGTGAGTAACGACATTAAAGTTCCTAAAAGCATCGGTGAATTTGTCTTTATCAAAGAATAATCTTGCCGCGGGAAAACCAGCGCCAAAGTATAAAGCGTGCGGTCTTTATTATCAGTAAATAATGGATAGGTATAATTATACTTATCTTTTTCATCGAGAAATATGGAGTTTACAACTCTGGTCGTTTCATTCTTTTTATCAATGACCGCAAAACCAAATTTCGTATCTAAACCGTTTAATTTCAACTCCTTAGCCAGAACGGAATCCAGCGTTTTTATATCAACTCTTTTTTCAATTGGTAAATTGGAAGCGCTTAATTTCGCAAATTCCCGTAGCGCGTAAGTGTTGTTATTAATATCCTTACTCATTTGAGTAGTCAATGGCTCAGAAGCGTTCGGACCTTTATTGATTTTCAAAATCCCTTCATCTGTATACAATTTGGTTAAAATCAAACTGTCTCCTTTATGGGAAATAGGAAAATTTTGATTTTCGACAATACTTTTCTGGAAGGTAATGGTCGATTTATTCGCAGAGTCAGAATTTTGTTGAATGTATGTTTGCGTGGGTTGATTACTACTGTCAATAACATTACTAGCAAAGTTTTTATAATCTTGATTCAGATATTTATCGACTTCCAGTTGAGAGACTTTTAAAGCAGAATTTTCTAAGGAAGAATACACCTTATTAGAAAAATCCTGATTAAGGGCACCGTACAATTCTTTAATCCAATATAATTGTAAAGTGACAAAGACAATCATCGAAATGGTCATCAGTACAGATATAAACGGAATAAACTTATTGCTCATTGGTCAGGATTAAAAATGAATTGTTAAAATTACTCATTTTAAGAATATAATAACAAAAGAAAGACCAAAATATTGCATAAACTTTCTTAAAACTCTTTTATTTAACAAATTATACTGAATTCTCAGAATTGACAATGATTTTCAGGACTCTCGGCTAAATTTTATATAAATTTGTGAAAACCCCTATAATGAGTTCAGAGATAAAATTCAACAAAGACGAAAACGCCGCCACCACTTACGGAATGAAAGTGTTTGCAAATACACCAGAAGAAATTTGGGCCTATTTCACCCAAAAAGAATTGCTTGATCAGTGGTGGGCGCCCGAACCTTGGAAATGCGAAACTTTGCAACTGAGTTTTGAGCCAGAAGGCGAATGGAATTATGCGTTGATCAGTCCCGATAATGAAAAATATTTCGGCCGCGTTCGTTATCATGAAATAAACAACGGTAGAAGTTTTGACTGGACAAAATCTTTTACGGATGAAAACGGAAATTTAAATGGAAACCTGCCAAGTTCAAATTGGCTGATGGGTTTTACGGGTGTAGATGAAGGAACAAAATTGACTATCAATATTCATTTTAAAACAATTGCGGAAATGCAAAAACTGATGGAAATGGGATTTGAAGAAGAATTTAAAAGCAGATTAAACCAACTGGAAGAATTACTAATCGAAAAAGACTGATATTAAATCAGTCTTTTTTATTTTTAAAATAATTGCTCATCGTGAAAGTATTGGATGATTGCTTTCTTCATAAGAATTTGCTGCTCATTCGGTTTTAATTCCGGCAGTGGCGCGATTTCATCAAAGTGCGGATAACCATCATCATCGTAATCTGAGAATTTATAATACCCAAAAGGTTCGAGCAAACGACAAACTGCAATATGTAGAATATTCAGTTTATCATCTTTCGTATATTTTTGTTGTCCGCTTCCTAATTCCTGAACTCCGATCAAAAATAGAATCGTGTCAATCTGCGGATGTTTTTCTGTATCAAAAGTCTTCACAAAAAACTCTTCGACTTCTGTCCAAAGTTGGCTTTCTGATTTATTTTCCATCTATCTTATTTTCTAATTTCATTAAAAAGGCATACTCTAAAGAATCTTCTTTCAGAGATTCGAATCTTCCGCTGGCACCGCCGTGACCGGAACTCATATCTGTTTTGAAGATCAAAATATTATCGTCGGTTTTAAATTCGCGTAATCTGGCCGTCCATTTCGCGGGTTCCGAATATTGAACTTGAGAATCGTGCAAACCAGTGGTAATCAATATATGAGGATAATCTTTGGCTTCGATATTATCGTAAGGAGAATACGATTTTATATAATCGTAATATTCTTTGTCTTTCGGATTTCCCCATTCATCAAATTCGCCAGTTGTTAAAGGAATCGTTTCATCTAACATCGTCGTCACAACATCTACAAAAGGAACTTGCGCTACAATTCCGTTGAATAATTCTGGTTCATAATTGATAACTGCTCCCATCAAAAGACCGCCTGCACTTCCGCCCATCGCATAAAGATGTTTTTCAGATGTGTAATTTACTTGCACTAAATACTTGGCAGCATCAATGAAATCAAAAAACGTATTTTTCTTGTAAAGCTTTTTTCCATCTTCGTACCATTCCCTGCCCATATATTCTCCACCTCGAACGTGCGCAATCGCATAAATAAAACCACGATTTAAAAGTGAAAGCCGAACATTCGAAAAACTTGCATCGATGGTGTGTCCGTAACTTCCGTAACCATAAATCAAAAGCGGAGTTTCTGCAGATTTGACGGTGTTTTTATGATAAACCAGAGAAATCGGAACTTTTTTTCCGTCTCGCGCGGTCGCCCAAATTCTTTCTGAAATATAATTTTCTGGTAAAAAATCCTCACCCAAAACTTCTTGTTGTTTTAAGAGAATGGTCGTTCTTTCTTTCATGTCATATTCGAAAGTCGAACTTGGTTGAGTTAAAGAAGTATAACCAAAACGTAGTTTCTCGGTATTAAATTCTAAATTCAAACCTATATAACTGGTGTAAGTTGGATCTGAGAAAGGTAAATAATGGAAAGTACCATCTTTCGTATTGATGATTTTCAATTGTAAAAGGCCTTCCGTTCTTTCTTCAAGAACTAAATAGTTTTGGAAAATCTCAAAACCTTCTAATAAAACTTCTTCGCGATGCGGAATTACTTCAATCCAATTTTCAATTCCTGGATTAGCGACTTTGGTTTTTACAATTTTAAAGTTGGTGGCGTCATCGGCGTTGGTGATGATATAAAATTCGTCTTCGTAGTGTTCTACGGCATATTCTAAATCATCAATTCTTGGCTGAATGATTTGCCAATCTGCCATTACTTCATCAGCCGGAATAAATCTTTGTTCGTCAGAAATCGTACTCGAACTTGAAATGAAAATATATTTTAAAGATTTAGTTTTAAAAACATTCACATCAAAAGTGTCATCTGCTTCATGAAATATTAAAACATCTTGAGAAGAATCCGTTCCCAATTGATGTAGGAAAACCTGGAACGCCCGTAAACTTTCATCTTTTCTGATGTAGAAAATATGTTCGTTATCATTTGCCCAAACTGCCTTTCCAGTCGTATTTGGAATTTGATCCTGAAGAATTTCGCCTGTTTCTAAATTCTGAAAATTAATATGATAGATTCTTCGTCCCATATTGTCGGACGAATAACTGATCAATTTATTATTGGGAGAAACTGCCACACTGCCAACTTCGAAAAATTTTTGCCCTGCTGCTAAAACATTAACATCTAACAAAAGTTCTTCTTCATTTTCTAAAGTCTGAAACTTTCTGGTAAATAAAGGATGTTCTTTTCCTTCTTCAAACCGGACGATATACCAGTATTCATTGAAAAAATAGGGAAGCGATTCATCATCTTTTTTATAGCGCGCCTTCATTTCATCAAAAAGCAGTTGCTGAAAATCTTCGGTTTCTTTCATTACCGATTCGGCGTACGCATTCTCTTCTTCCAGATATTGTAAAACTGCTGGATTTTCTCTTTCATTCAACCAGAAGTAAGGATCGTTTCTTTCGTCTCCATGGATTTCTAGAATTGTAGATATTTTTTTCGCTTTTGGCGGAATGATATTTTGGTGACTCATTAAGAGATTTATCTTTAAAATATAAAAAACCGACTTAATCTTTGAAAAAGGCGGTTTTATTAATTATGTTATAAACTTTGAAGAAATTATTTCTCCAAGTTTCTAATGTATTTTTCTATCGCCATCGTCATCGATGGAGATTCTTTGCTTGGCGCCATAACATCAACTCTTAAACCGGCATCTTTCGCAGCCTGCTCTGTTGTTTCACCGAAAACAGCAATCTTAACTTTGTCTTGATTAAAACCTTCGAAGTTTTCACCCAAAGATTTAATTCCTTGTCGACTGAAGAAAACCAACATGTCGTAATCATCGATATTGATCTCACTTAAATCGCTACTTACGGTTTTATACATCGTCGCTTTTACCCAATCAACACCAGAAGCGTCTAACACTTTCTGAATCTCAGGACTTAAAATATCTGAAGCAGGAAGAATGTATTTCTCACCCGGAAATTTCTTAAATAATGGCAATAAATCTGCAAATGTTCTTTCACCAAAAGAAATTTTTCTTTTTCTGTAAACAATATGTTTTTGCAAGTAATTGGCGATCGCTTCTGACTGGCAGATATATCGCATAGAATCAGGTACCGCGAAACGCATTTCTTCAGCAAGACGGAAATAATGATCAATCGCATTTTTACTCGTAAAAATAATTCCGGTATGTTGCGCTAAATCAATCTTCTGGGTCCGAAGATCTTTTGCTTCCACTCCTTCTACGTGAATAAAAGGTTTAAAATCTATTCTGATTTTTTCCTTTCGAGCAATTTCCAAATACGGAGAAGATTCGTTTGGCGCCGGTTGTGAAACTAAGATAGATTTAATTTTCATCGTTTGTGTTTGTTAAAAATATAATACACTCCACAGTACTAAAACAGGTACAATTTGAAGGGTGCAAATATACAAAATTTTATAATACCACTTTTCGGGCAAGATCGCACTAGGAGAAATGATGTACAAGAGAATTTTAAATAGAAAAACCAGAATAAACCCGAAAAAAGAATAGTTAAATAACTGTAAAGCATCGACTTCATAAAAATATTGGTAGAAGCAAATGATCATCAATAATAAGGAGAAAATAAAATAAAACTTAGAGGCCACAAATTGAAAAAGAGGCCATCTAGAAATACTGCCCGTTCCAGAATAAAAAATATAGGATAAAATACTTTTCAAAATATAAATTAGTATAAGTGACAGAAAGGTAAATCCGAACTTATTAAGTTCATATCCAAAAAAATGAATTGATGAAACTCTTTTTGGCACTATCGGAATGGATTGCGAAATGAAAGTTGCAAGCAAGAGCGTAAAAACGGTACTTATAATTATCCAACTCAGCAAATTATTCGATGAATCTTCAAATTTCTGCAGCAAGTAAACCCGCACCGACGAATCTCGATGAAGATATAAAAGCATGAATACATACAATAAAATGCAGCCTACGATAATGAATACGACCCAATCGTTTTGCTGAACAATTCTAATCAAATCAATTTTTTTGCAATATTAAGAATATTACGGCAATTGTATCTTTTATTTCTGCCACTCCGAATTAAAATGAATAAATCACGGTGAAACCATCTTTAAAAATAATGGTGGAAAAGTTTATCTTTGCGACTTAAATTTTAGGATGAAAAAACTGGTCATCATACCAACTTATAATGAGAAAGAAAATATTGAAAATATTATTTGTGCAGTTTTTGCGCTAGAAGAGGATTTTCATATTTTGGTGGTTGATGATTCCTCACCAGATGGTTCTGGTGAAATTGTTAAAAACTTACAATCGGTTTACCCAAACCAACTTCATTTGATTGTAAGGAAAGTGAAAGACGGCTTAGGAAAAGCATACATCACCGGTTTTAAATGGGCTTTAGAAAATAATTTCGATTACATTTTTGAAATGGATGCCGATTTTTCACATAATCCTAAAGATTTAAATAAACTTTTTGAAGCCTGTGTAAAAGCAGACATGAGCATTGGATCACGCTATTCAAAAGGCGTAAACGTAGTCAACTGGCCAATGGGCAGGGTTCTGCTTTCTTACTTCGCTTCTAAATATGTACGACTGATTTTGAATATTCCGATTCACGATACGACCGCGGGCTTCGTTTGCTTTTCCCGGAAAGTATTAGAAGAAATTGGTCTTGATAAAATTAAACTAAAAGGGTACGGTTTTCAGATTGAAATGAAATTCCGCGCGATTAAAAAAGGATTTAAAGTGGTTGAAGTTCCGATCACTTTTACCAATAGAGAACTAGGCGAAAGTAAAATGCACGGTGGAATTATTCATGAAGCAGTTTTCGGCGTGTTGAATTTAAAATGGAAATCGATCATAGGCAAATTATGAGAAAATTAGCATTCCTTCTTTTTTCTCTTTTAATATTGAGTTGTTCAAAACTCATCAACAAACCTGCACATCTTGTTTCTCAAGAGACAATGTCAGAAGTTCTGGCGGAATTTGCAGTCAATGAACAATTAACCGTCGTCGCCGATGATATCAATTTAGATAATTCGACGAGATATACGCTTCAGCAAAAACAAATCAAAGGAAATGATTTTGTTGAAAGTTATAAATACTACACCGCCACCGGAGAAATACATAAAATTTTAGAAAACGCGCAGGAGATTATTTTAAATAAAGATCCCAAAGTGAAAATCTATATCGAAAAGAAACTTAAAGAAAACCGAAACGTACCAGCATTCGCACGATAATATGAAGTCCCAATTTTTTGAAATTAATAAAACGACCACCGGCAAAGCAAGAGCCGGCACCATTACTACTGACCACGGCACCATCGAAACACCGATTTTTATGCCAGTTGGAACAGTCGCTTCAGTAAAAACTGTTCATCAGCGTGAATTGAGAGATGATATAAAAGCGCAGATCATTTTAGGAAATACCTATCATTTAAATCTTCGTCCGAAAATGGATATTATGCAGGCTGCTGGCGGTTTACATAAATTTATGAACTGGGATTTACCGATCTTGACCGATTCTGGTGGTTACCAAGTTTTCTCTTTAGCCAAATCGAGAAAATTAAATGAAGAAGGCGTAAAATTTAAATCGCATATCGACGGAAGTACGCACTTTATTTCTCCTGAAATTTCTATGGATATTCAAAGGAAGATCGGGGCAGATATTTTTATGGCTTTTGATGAATGTACTCCTTATCCGTGCGAATATAATTTAGCAAAAACCTCGATGGAGATGACGCATCGTTGGTTAAAAAGATGCATCAAATGGACGGACGAAAATCCTGAAATTTATGGTTATCAACAGCGATTATTCCCGATTGTTCAAGGTTCCACTTATTCTGATCTAAGAAAAAGATCTGCAGAATTTATTTCTGAACAAAACGCAGCAGGAAATGCGATTGGAGGACTTTCTGTCGGTGAGCCAGAAGATCAAATGTATCAGTTCACAGATGAAGTCACAGATATTTTACCAAAAGACAAACCGCGTTATTTGATGGGCGTTGGTACTCCTTGGAATATTTTGGAATCTATCGGATTTGGAATTGATATGATGGATTGTGTGATGCCGACCAGAAACGCTCGAAACGCGATGCTTTTCACCTGGCAAGGAATCATGAATATGAAAAATAAAAAGTGGGAAAGTGATTTCACTGCTTTAGATGAATTTGGAACAAGTTATGTAGACTCGGAATATTCGAAAGCGTATGTTCGACATTTATTTGCATCTAAAGAATATTTAGGTAAACAAATTGCCTCAGTTCATAACTTAGCCTTCTATCTGGATTTGGTAAGAGTTGCGAGACAACATATTCTCGCAGGCGATTTCTACGAATGGAAAGATTCAGTTGTCCCAACTTTAAAACAAAGACTTTAAATTGCTATAAAGTTTTATGAAAATAATCGACCTCTACATTATTAAAAAATACCTTGGTACCTTCGGGTTTATGCTGGGTTTATTGTCGATTATTGTTTTAGTTATTGATGTTCAGGCCAAAGCGCCACGAATTGAATCTAATGGTTTTACGGTCGGCGAATTTTTAATTGATTTTTACCCATTTTGGATAGTCAATTTGGTCATCACTTTTATGTCCATTTTGGTTTTTATTTCGGTTATATTCTTTACGTCTAAAATCGCGAACAATACCGAGATCGTGGCGATTATTAGTTCGGGTGCAAGTTTTCATCGGTTTGCACGACCTTATTTTATCACCTCGGGAATTATTGCAGTTGCTGCTTTATTAATTAATCACTTTGTTTTACCGCTGGCTAATATTAAAAAAAACGAATTAGAACCTTATACTTATAATTCAAAGAATCGCGAAGAATTTACCGGCAATTCTGAGGTTGCGACGCAACTTTCTAAAACAGAATATATTTTCATTAAAAGTTATAGTAAAAAAGATCAACGAGGTTCTGGTTTCATCTACCAGAAATTTGATAAAAACAGACGGTTAATTTATCAATTAAATGCTGCAGATTTCTACTGGGAAAAGAAAGAAAATCAGTTTGTAATGAGTAATTTTCTAGAAAAGACATTTCAGAAAGATGATAAAGAAATATTAACTTATGGAAGTTTAATTAATAAAAGTTTCGGCTTTCCGCCAGAGGAACTTTTTCCCGACGTACTTTTGGGTCAAAATAAAACAACGCCAGAACTAGTAAAATTCATCAATAGAGAACAGGAAAAAGGCAACGCGAATCTCAATAATTATTTGAATGAATTGCATCAGCGAACGTCGATGCCGTTTTCGGTAATTATATTGACGGTTTTAGGCCTTGCACTTTCGTCTCAAAAAAAACGAGGCGGCTTAGGAATGAATCTCGCGATCGGAATTTCGCTGGCATTTGTTTTTGTATTTTCATTTGAAGTTTTGAAGGTCGTTTCAGCAAATAAATCGCTCACTCCACTAGTTGCGATGTGGGTGCCCAATTTCGTTTTCGGACCGCTGGCCTTATATCTTTACTTTAAAAGAGCCAATCAATAAAGAAGTGCAATTTCCTTATGAAAGAACTTTTGCAAACCTTCATGCTCTAGTTCAACCCAAAGAAATCCTTCTTCATCAACTTTCCTTATAATGCCATTCTGTCTCACTTGATCCTTTTCAAAAACAGATACCATATCCTTACGAAATAAATTCTTATTGAAGTTTTCAAATACTGAATTCGCTGACTTTTCTTTAAGTAAATGCTCCACGAAATAGTCATGAAGGGAATTAGTTAAAGTTTCAAGATCAAATTTTATCCCGGTTTGCGTGAATAAAGAACCCGCTTTAGGCAAATTTTTAAAGTTTTCTTGTAGAATATTTAAACCAATTCCAATTAAAAAATACAATTTTCCTTTTATCATTTTCTTGTCAATTAAGATTCCAGCGACCTTTTTATTATTGATAATGATATCATTCGGCCACTTTATTTTCGGCTGATGATGGGTCATATTGGCAAGAAAGTCCGCCAACAGTTGCGCGGTATGAAAATTGAATAAATGATTTGATAATTTAAAGAGTTCATTAGGAACAGCAACAGAATAAGCCAAATTCAGATTGCTCCCTGAATCCCAGGAATTACCGTATTGACCCTTACCTTTAGTTTGATTAAAAGTATAAACTGCTTGAAGATCATCAAGGTCTGGATCTATAAAACCTTCTATTTCATCGTGGGTAGAAGAACATTCCGAGAGACAAAACAAGCGCACCATTTAAGAAAACTTTAAGAGTTAGAAATGGTGAATTTGAGACTTTTTAAATAAAAAAACAATAAATTTGCAGATTATACAAAATTTTTAATGAATAAAATTACAGAAAAGCAACTACTAATCGACAAAATCGTAGAAGCAATACAAGATACCAACGGGGAAGACATTATGATTTTTGACTTATCGAAAATAGAAAATTCAGTAGCTCAAACGTTTGTCATCTGTACCGGAAATTCTAATACTCAAGTTTCAGCCATCTCAGGAAATATTCAAAAGAAAGTTCGAAATGATTTACAAGACCGTCCATGGCATGTAGAAGGAAGTGAAAATTCACTTTGGGTTCTACTAGATTACGTCTCAGTTGTAGTGCATGTATTTCAAAGAGAAACTCGTGAATACTACGATATTGAGGAACTTTGGGGCGATGCTGAAATCACCAAAATCGAAAATTAATTACTGATCATTGACGAAAACAATTTTTCGTCAAAATTTTTATAATAAGATATGAACAAAAATAAAGGATTTAATTGGTTCTTCCCGATTGCGATCGGCGCCATTTTGCTCTTTTTCTTTTCAAATATGGGAGGAGATGCTACCTCAAATCAAATAGATGAGGAAGCCTTCTACAAATTGATGGAGCAAGGAAAGGTCGATAATGTACTCATTTATAAAGACACCGAAAAAGCAGATATTTTCCTTACACAAGCCGCAAAAACTGAACTGGCTACCAAAGAAGTTGCTAAAGAAAGAAGTCCGTTTTCGGCTTTTGATTTTGCACCAAAACCAGATTACACTTTAAGTTATGGAGAAACTACTTTGTTTCTGCAAAAGTTTGATAAAGTTAAAGAAGAATTTCCAGCAGTTACGACGAAGAAAGATTACGGAATTGGCAAAAACCCAATGACCGAATTATTATTTACCGCTATTTTCTGGATTGCGATCATGGCTCTTTTCTATTTTGTGATTTTCCGCAAAATGATGGGCGGTGGCGGAGGAGGAGGCGGCGGCCAGATTTTCTCTATTGGAAAATCTAAAGCTAAATTGTTCGACGAAAAAGATAAAGTGCAGGTATCTTTTAAAGATGTTGCCGGCTTAGAAGGAGCTAAAGAAGAAGTTCAAGAAGTAGTTGACTTTCTAAAGAATTCT
>JBBSRZ010000009.1:0-45864 GCA_038242555.1 Flavobacteriales bacterium
AACCGCGGAAAAATGGGAATGCCTGCGTATGGAACCATCACGCACCGATTCGGAAGACAAGCGCACCCGGTTTTTAAAAATATTGTAGAAGAAAATAACGGTGTAAAAATTGCAGTATCAAAAGGTACTGTAGCCAAATGTGTAGCGCCTGGAGTTGTATCCCGAGTAGTTGCGTCAGCAGATGGATCAAAAACGGTTATCGTAAAGCACGGAGATTACTTCACGATTTACGCAAACCTTTCAAGCACGATGGTTTCGTCAAACCAATCAGTCTCTGCTGGTTCGTCGATGGGTGTGATTGGAGCGGATTTCGATGGTAGTTATACCCTAGATTTCCAGATATGGAACGGTAGCAATCCAGTCGATCCTATGGGCTGGGTGAATTAAAAAATTAAATATAACTTTGTAAAAATTTCAAAGATGAATACATTAACAATACTCGCATTATCTTGGCAACATTTATTAATTGTTGGGATTATTATTTTAGTTTTCTTCGGAGGGAGAAAAATTCCAGAAATGATGCGCGGACTAGGTTCTGGCATTAAAGAATTTAAAGATGCTGTAAAAGAAGATGAAGCGAAAGTTCCAGAAGAACCAAAAAACAATTCTGGTTCTACGATGCCTTAAATAAAACCAATGAATTTTACAGAAACTGCCTGGAAAATCTTCAATCAATCGATTGCAGATTTTCATCTTTTAGATAATGTCCAAACCCAAATTGATAATCCTCATCCGGCTGGAAGTTTGGAACGACTTTTGTACGCTAAAAATTGGATTGATACCGTTCAATGGCACTTGGAAGACATTATCCGTGATGAAAATATCGACCCAATAGAAGCATTAAAGTTAAAAAGAACAATTGATGCTTCTAATCAGCAAAGGACTGATCTCGTGGAATATATCGACAGTTGGTTTCTAGAAAAATATAAAAATAGTGTCCCAAGTGATGATGCCAAAATTAATTCCGAAACTCCTGCCTGGGCAGTTGACCGGCTTTCTATTTTGGCATTAAAAGTTTATCATATGCAGTTGGAGGCTCAGCGCGAGTCAGCAAGTGAAGATCACAGAGAAAATTGTTCAAAAAAACTAGACGTTTTATTAGAACAGCACAACGATCTTTCCACAGCCATCGATCAATTGCTTTTTGATATTGAGAACGGTAGCATTAAGATGAAAGTGTACAAACAGATGAAAATGTACAACGATGAAAGTCTTAATCCGGTCCTTTATCAAAATGTGAAAAATGCGTAAACTGACCTTCGGTTATATTCTAATCAATCTCTTATACATTTCTTGTTCTGCAGAGAAAATTAATCTTGCGCCACTCGGTGAAGTGGGAACTTCTACTGAAATGTACTCTTATGCAGATAGAAGGAATCTAATAGTTTACTCTTCAGAAATTACTAATTTAGTCACATCATTTCCGAAGTTTAGAAATGATGCAGTGAATGCGGAAATAGTTGCTTTAAAATATCATCTTAAAGATTATATCGGCGCTATGGAAACTTATAATATGAACGGACTAAATACGGCTCAACGAAACTTTGAAAGATCATACAAAAAACTTCAAAATTTAAGAAAGTATTTAAATGAGGATGAAGATCAAGTACTCAACAGATATTTGGTTCGAATCAAAACAAACATGACTTTTTTAGAAAGTAATATTTCCAAAGATTCTTTGTCAGCGCCTACAAAACACTAATTATTCCATGTTAAAAATTCAAGCAGAATCAAATGTACCAACAGAGTACGGGGAATTTCGCATGATCGCATTTTCTGAATCAGAAAATGACTGGATGCCGCATATGGCGCTGATCGCTAAAAACACTGATTTTACAAAGCCAGTGAATGTTCGTTTTCATTCTGAATGCATTACTGGAGAAGTCTTCCATTCAAAGAAATGTGAGTGTGGGCAACAGTTACAAAGTTCGATGAAGTACATGCAGGAAAACGGTGGAATGATCGTGTATCTGCGTCAGGAAGGTAGAAACATTGGAATCATCAATAAGTTGAAAGCGTACTCTTTGCAAGAGCAAGGTTATGATACCGTAGAAGCCAACTTACATCTTGGACTTCCGGCAGATAATAGAGATTTCGACGTTGCCATTGAGATATTAAATATTCTTAATGTTAAAGAAGTCAATCTACTAACGAACAATCCCGAAAAATTGAAGTTCGTACAAGACAGCAATATCATTCTTAATAAAAGAATTCCTTTGCAGATGGACTCTACAAAGGAAAGTGAACGATATCTGAAAACGAAGAAAGATTATTTCGGACATCTTTTAGATGACGAAAAAACTCTAATTTAATTACTTAAATTTTTATTGCAGTTTCTAACGCTAATTCGATCATTGGTGTCAAAGCCTGTTCTCTCTGATCAGCAGAAATTTGGTCTCCGGTAGGAATAACATCTGAAACCGTCAGAATTGTGGCTGCATTCTTTCCTAAATATTGAGCATTAGCAAATAAGGCAAACGCTTCCATTTCGACGGAGGAACAATTATATTTTGTAGCGATTGCTGGTAAATCTTGATTTTTTCTATAAAAAATATCACTGGTATGAATGGTAGTTGCTTTTAAATCTAATGATAAATCATTGGCCGTTTCGGTAATTAAGTCGAACGCATTCCCTTGATACGTCAATCTATCCTCTTCTATCTCCCAAGCGAATTTCGCATAAGAAGACTCACTTGCCGCATATTCCACATTTAGTAAATCAAATACCTTAAAATCGGTCGTGTACGCTCCACAAGTTCCAATTCTTATGATAGTGTCGACATCAAATTGGGTATATAACTCGTAAGAATAGATTCCGATACTTGGGATTCCCATTCCACTCGCGCCAACTGAAACTTCTTTTCCTTTATACAGTCCAGTAAAAAAATAAACATTTCTCGTTTTGCTAACTAATTTTACGTCAGTCAAAAAGTTATCGGCAATATATTTTGCTCTTAATGGATCTCCAGGCTGTAGAACAGTTTTTGCGATTTCATCTTTTTTCGCTGCGATGTGAACACTCATTTATTGTCTTTTTTTAGTTAATTTTTCAGTTGTTAAAGTTACTCAATTCAAGAGAAATACAAAACTGAGGAGTTTTTTTTAATTTGATTTGAAGCACAAAAAAACCACCATAAATAAGGTGGTCAATTTGTAAGTCAATTATGAATTTTAAAAGTTTTTAACTTTAGAATCATCGATGTTGTAGTACTTAATTACACTTTCATAATCTGTACGATCAAGACTTGATTTATTTGCCCCCCTACTTGCAGGAACTAAAACGACTCTGAAAGTTTGATTATTTAAAAATTCTGGGGTGGTAGAAATATCATAATTTCCTTTCGCATAAATCATAATATCATCTTTACTAAAATCAAAATCATAATCAAGCTCATCTCCATCTCCCACATATAAAGTCCTCGGAATAGATTGCCAAACTGTTGATCCTATGTTATTGACTCCAGCACTTCTATATATTAAAACTACTTCTGTATTTCCTAATGGTTCTTCAAAACTACGTTCTACAATGTATCCATGTACATTATTATATTTGAAATTCTCATTATTAATATCAAGAACGACTGGATAAGTGTCATAATCCTGACCTTGTACAACATCATTTCGATCATCTGAGCAACTAACTGCTGCCATGCTAAAAATTGCGATTAGCATTAATGTAAAATATTTTTTCATTATATAAATTTTATAGATTAATTCTTCAGATGACAATTTGTATGCCAAGACATTGACCTTTTTTAAAATTTAAAAATCGTATTTTTGTTTAATTATTTTTATAGAATGAAAAACATCAAGACAAATATTTCTCTCTTTCTAGTAATTCTACTTTTTTCAAATACCAATCTTACCGCACAATACCAAACCAAAAACATTTCTGCCGCAGAAATCAAAAAAGCAAATGAATGGGTCAACAAAACCTATCAATCACTTTCTCAAGATGAGAAGTTGGGTCAACTTTTTATTATCGCTCTATATACTAATAAAGACGAAAATCATATCAATTCCGTCCGCAATATTATTCTTAAAGAGAAAATTGGTGGTCTGATCTTAATGCAAGATGATGCTGCCAGAGAAATTAATCTTGTGAATGAGTTTCAGCAAAAATCAAAAATTCCGTTAATGATCGGCATGGATGCGGAATGGGGTTTATTTCAAAGAATTGCAACGGCTCACAAGTTTCCTTGGGCAATGACTTTAGGTGCTATTCAGGACAAAACTTTAATTACGGAAATGGCTGCAAAAATTGCAGAAGACTGTAAAAGAATGGGCATTAACTGGGATTTTGCTCCAGTTGTCGATGTTAATACGAATCCGAATAATCCGATTATTGGCAACAGAAGTTTTGGTTCAGAAGTTACCAATGTGGTCAGTTCCGCTTTAGCGTATTCTAATGGTCTCCAAGATCATAACATCTTAGCGGCGATAAAACATTTCCCGGGTCATGGAGATACCGATCAAGATTCTCATCTGGATTTGCCCGTAATTTCGCACTCGGTAAAAAGATTAAATGAAATTGAAATTGCTCCCTTTAAGGCTTTAATGGATAAAGGAATTGGCGGTGTAATGGTCGCGCATCTTTATGTTCCCGCTTTAGAAAATACAAAAGGAATTCCAGCCTCGATCTCAAAAAATATTATTACCGGAATTTTAAAAGAACAATTAGGCTATAAAGGTTTAATTATCACAGACGCGCTGAATATGGGTGCAGTTGCTAATAAATTTAAAGCAGGCGAATTAGATGCGATGGCATTTAAGGCCGGAAACGATATTATGTTGTTTTCGCAAGATGTTGCTACTGGAAAAAAACTCATTCAACAAGCCATCGATAAAGGCGAAATCTCCCGAGATCGAGTTGAAGAAAGTGTAAAGAAAATTTTATTGACCAAATATTATTTAGGTTTAAACCAATATGAACCGCGCAATCCTGCTAACATTATTGAAGATTTGAACAACGAATCTCATCAGAAGATCGTTCAGAAAATGTATTCCAACGCTTTGACTTTAATTAAAGACGAGCAAAAATTATTGCCGCTAAATTGTAAAGAAACTTATTATTACGTTCCTTTAGAAGAAGCGCCTTATCAGACGTTTTTAGATCAATTAAATTCGAATGCCACGGTAATTGTTAAAAAAACTTCAGAAATTTCTACCATTCCTGCAAAATCAAAAGTGATTGTGGGATTTCATAAAGATAATTCGACGGCGTACAAACCTTATAAGATATCCGCAAACAGTAAAAAAATCTTGGCAGATTTGAGTAAAAGCCATGATGTTATTTTAAATGTGTTTGGCTCTGCTTATGCTTTAAAAGATGTTGATATTTCAAAAACTTCGACGGTTTTGGTTTCTTATGAAAATAATGAGGATTCTATGATCGCCACTGCAAAAGCATTCAACGGACAAACAAGAATTTGGGGAAAACTTCCCGTTTTGGTTAATGACAATTTGAAAGCAGGAATGGGAATGGAACTTAATCCTTCGGTTAGAATCGACTTATCTGCGCCAAAAAATAAAAAAACAGTGATTGAGTAATTTCAATTTAAAAAAATAAATCTATGAAAATCGGAATTCTCTGCTATCCAACCTACGGCGGAAGCGGTATTGTTGCTACAGAATTAGGCATGTCCTTGGCTAATAAAGGTTATGAAGTTCATTTTATAAGTTCGGCCTTGCCCGCGAGATTAGACATTACCAATCCGAATATTTTCTTCCATAAAGTGAATGTTCAGACGTATCCGCTTTTTCAATATCAACCGTACGATATCGCGCTTTCGTCGATGATTTATCGCGTTGTCAATTTGTACAAGTTAGATTTATTACACGCTCATTATGCCATTCCTTACGCTTACGCTGCGTTTACCGCGAAACAGATGTTGAAAGAAGAAGGAAAAGATATTCCTTTGGTCACAACGCTTCACGGGACGGATATTACTTTGGTTGGGCAACATCCAAGTTATAAACACGCTGTAGAATTTTCGATCAATCAGTCGGATGCGATTACATCGGTTTCAGAAAGTTTAAAAGTAGATACTTTACAAATCTTTAAAATCAAGAAAGAAATCCAGGTCATTACTAACTTTATTGATAACAGCGATTTTAAAAGCGATTCAGTTTGTCAACGACGACAATTCGCGACTGATGATGAAAAAATATTGATCCACGTCTCAAATCTTCGTCCAGTTAAAAGGGTTGAAGATGTTTTGCATATTTTCAAAAATGTAATTGCTAAAGTAAAATCAATGTTAATCATTATTGGTGAAGGTCCAGATATGGAAGTCATCAATCAGTTTTTGGAAGAAAATCCGGAATTAATGGGTAAAATCAGATTGCTTGGAAAAGTCAACGATCTGTATAAAATTTTACAATTGTCAGATGTTTTCATACTTCCTTCTGAGCAGGAGAGTTTCGGACTTGCTGCTTTGGAAGCAATGGCTGCAGAAACACCCGTAATTAGTTCGAACGCTGGTGGAATTCCAGAAGTTAATATTCAAGGTGAAACTGGCTTTCTAGCCGAAATCGGAAATATTGAAGCCATGAGTAATTACACGATCAAATTATTGAGTGACGAAAATCTGTTGACTCAGATGAAACGCAATGCCAAGGAACAAGCGATGAAATTTGATCTGAAAAACATTTTACCGTTGTACGAAAAAATGTACGCTAATACCTTGAGCAACTTCAAAAAATAGTCTTTTCACCCTTTCGCATCCAGAAATACCTTTGTTACTTTGTAATCAAAGGGTTCTGAGAATGAACGAAAAACTTCTTCAATATTTATGGAATTTCAAAATCTTTAAAAGTTTTGATTTTATAGATGTGGACGGAAATGAGTTGGAAATCCTTGACTTTGGAAAATGGAATTTCGATTCTGGACCTGATTTTCTTTTTGCTAAAATAAAGACGAAAGGTTTAGTTTTGGCTGGAAATATTGAACTCCACGTTAAATCTTCTGACTGGATTTTTCATCGACATTCCGGAAATCCTGAGTTTGAGAATATTATTGCGCACGTCGTTTTCATCCATGATGTTGAGATTGAAGAGTTTGTGCAAAAGAATATTCCGACCTTGGAGTTGAAAGAATATATCGAAGAAAAGTTACTGGTTAAGTATGACACTTTACTCCAGGAAACTCAATTTATTCCGTGCGAGAAAAACTTCAATCCAAAATACTTTCCGCTTCATTTTCACGAAGAAAACCTGCTGAAGAAATTAGATGAAAAATCGACTGAAATTGAGCACGCTCTTCATCTTCATCAAAATAATTATGAAGCAATTTTATTTCAACAATTAGCCTACGCTTTTGGTTTAAAGGTTAACGCAGATATTTTTAAACAGTTAGCGGCGACCATCGATTATACTATCTTTAATAAAATAAGGCAAAATCCTGTTCAATTAGAAGCCTTATTTTTCGGAATGTGCAATTGGTTAGAGAAACCAGTCGATGAGCAAACCCGAATATGGAAACGGGAATTTGAGTTTTTAAAGGTCAAATACAATCTTCCCGAATTTTATGTTCATCCCAAATTTTCAAAATTAAGACCTCCGAATTTTCCGACGATTCGGCTTTCTCAACTCGCTTCTCTTTACCATCAAAACCAGAATCTCTTTTCGAAATTAATTAACGCAAAAAACATTGATGAAATCAATCTTCTTTTCAGCAAAGTAAAAGCGAGCGGATACTGGGACAATCGCTTTAATTTCGGAAAAATTTCTCCCGTAAAAGGTCAGAAAACATTAACCAAAGACTTTGTAGAATTGATCCTAATTAATGCTGTTTTACCCTTGAAATATACCTATCACAAAAACTTTGATGAAAATATTCCTGACGAAATATTAAGTTTATACGCAGCAATTTCTCCTGAAAAAAACACCATTATCTCGCAATGGAAAACATTAAAAGTAAAGTCCAACAACGCATTAATAACACAGTCACTTCTATATCATTATAAAACAGTCTGTCAAAAAAAAGAATGTTTAAAATGCAGCGTCGGTCTGCAGTTGATAAAAGATTAATCGTGTTTCCTATCTAACATCTTAATACTGATACATTTCACTATCCGTGATTCCTAATTGCAGTTATATTAGGCTAATTTTGCACGGAAAATAAAAAAGAGAAGATGTTTGATTGGTTAAAATTACTTTTGTTGCCGGGCGAAATCCCTACGGTCACACAATCCATTGTTGCCATTATGCTCGCGATTGGTACGGGAATTTTTTTTGGCAGATTAAAAATGGGTAAGATCACATTTGGTGTTTCAGCCGTGATGTTTACCGGATTAATATTAGGACATTTTGGTTATCGCATACAACCAGGAATCCTAGATTTTATCCGGGACTTTGGTTTAATACTTTTTGTCTACGGGATCGGTTTGCAAGTCGGACCTTCCTTTTTCTCCTCTTTCCGGAATGAAGGATTAAAGTTTAACATCTTAGCGGTTTCCACTGTACTAATGGGAGGACTAACAACAGTCGGGCTCTTTTATTTAACCGATCTTAAGATTGAAGATTTAGTTGGAATCATGAGTGGTTCAGTAACTAATACGCCAGGTTTGGGTGCCGCAAAAAACACCATTGAAGAAATAACAAATACCTTTCCTGATAAACTTTTTGGCGATCCCACCATTGGGTACGCGATCACTTATCCGCTCGGTGTTTTTGGGATTATTGGAACCATTATCATTTCTAAACTTTTATTAAAGATCAATCCGGATGAAGAGATGAAGAAATTCCGGAAGTCTAAGATTAACCGTGAATTACCTTTAGTTTCAAAAAAAGTTCGAATCACGAATCCAGATTATTTCGGCAAAACATTGCAGGAAACTTTAGCAGAATTCGGACGAGAAATAGTTGTTTCAAGGCTGAAGCACAGTGGTAGCGAAGTTGTAAAATCTCCGAACATGAATATGTTATTACAGGAACGAGATGTTTTGATGTTAGTTGGTTTAGAAAAAGATTTAGACAACTTCATCGCAATTGTGGGCCGACCATCTTCTGACTTATTTATAGAATCTAGTAAACAACTTATAACGAAGAATATATTCGTTACCAATTCTTCTGTAATTCACAAGAAACTTGTAGAATTAGATCTCTACAATACTTTTGATTTAAAGGTTACTCGCGTTTTTAGAGCAGGACGGGAAATTTTGCCTAGACCATCTTTAGAACTTTTTTACGGAGACAAGTTAAGAGTGATCGGTTCCGAAGAAGCTATCGAAGAAGTATCAACCATCATCGGAAACTCTGAAAAGAAATTATTAGAACCAGATTTCCTTTCCTTATTCGGAGGTTTGTTATTAGGAGTTATTTTAGGCTCTATTCCTATTGTAATTCCGACTCTACCAGTGCCGATTAAGTTAGGTTTTGCAGCTGGACCTTTAATTGTGGCGTTGCTTATTTCGCGCTACGGTGGGATTTCTTTCATCCATTCTTATATCAATACCGGTGCGACTTATTTTATGAAAGACTTTGGGATTTGTTTATTTTTCGCAGCTGTAGGAATCCATGCTGGTGATGGCTTTTACGATAATTTCGTTCAGTACAATGGTTGGATGTGGTTATTATATGGTTGCGCGATTACTTTTATTCCACTTATCTTAATGGTGGTGATCGGACGATTTATTATGAAAATTAATTTCTTACAATTAGCCGGCATTATGAGCGGAAGTTATACCGATCCGGCCGCACTTTCATTTAGTACAAATTATTTAGATTCAGATATTCCAATTCAAACGTATGCACAAGTCTATCCTTTGGTTACGATATTTAGGATTTTCGTGGCGAGTTTACTGATTCTCTTTTTTAGTTAAAGATTGAGGATTATAAATACAATTACATTTTATTATAAGTTTACTGCACTTAAATTGTCATCTTTGATATAATTGAAAAAAAAAGCAACCCAATCGAGGTTGCTTTTAACATTCTATTTGTAAGAATTTATTTTGATTCTGCTGAATTGTCAGGAAAACGGGTCTGCGTGAAATCTCTAGAAATCGCTGCTTTTTCAAACTTTAATTTGCCTGAAAGAGTTTCTAAGATAACTCCATCTTCAAGAATTTGGGCAATTCTGCCGTGCATTCCAGAAGTGGTAACTACTCTACTACCCACTTTCAACTCTGATTGAAAATTCTTTTCTTGTTTCGATTTTTTCATTTGTGGACGAATCATCAGGAAATAAAATCCGACGAACATTAGTCCCATCATTACCATTGTTGGCATCATCGAGCTTTCGCCCACCGCTGCCTGTAAAAATATTGTTATCATTATATAAATTTAATTAAGGTTGAATATCTGCTGAAAACGAGATAATTATGGGCGATTTTTCCACATTTGCATAAACTTCTGCTGACTTGCTCACCAGTCCGTCAAAATTAGAAGAATCAAATTTCAAAGTGACCATTCCTTTCTTTCCTGGAAGAATCGGTTCGCGCGTAAAATCTGGAACCGTACAACCACAACCGGGTTTTACCTGAGAAATGATTAAAGGATTTTCGCCGGTATTCGTTACTTCGTAAACATGCTCTTTTTGATCTCCTTTCTTCATCTTCCCAAAATCAAACTGTGCTTCCGACAAAGCCACATTGGTTAGCGGTTTCGATTGAACTTCAGTAATTATTTCTGTTTGAGGTTCAATAAACGCTTCGTTTTGAATGGCCGCTTGGTCTTGAACGGTCGTTTCATCAATGATCAACTGATCGGCACTCTGGTCTTTTTTACAACTTACTAAAGTTAGAGCGATAATAAGTGGAGTTATTTTAATAAAATTTTTCATATTAACTTCTGTTTAAATCTTTGGTGTATTTATCTAAAATCCCATTAACAAATATGTTGGAACGATCGGTAGAAAAAACTTTAGAAATCTCAATGTATTCATTGATGATCACACGTCCCGGTGTTAACGGGAAATAATCGAGTTCTGTAATTGCCGCTATTAAAATAATTTTATCAATTAAGGCAACACGTTCCAGATCCCAATTCTCTAACCTTTCTTGTAATTTCTTTTCGTTTTCTTCCCAGTGATTCAGGGATTCTTTTAAAAGTTTTCGGGCAAATTCTCGATCGTCTTCATCTTTAATCATCTTAATTAAAGTATGACTTGGTTCATTTTCTTTAAAGAAACCAATTGTTTTCTGCATCATCGAATTCGCGATGTGAAAATCATCTGACCAACTTAATTCCTTTGATTCTAGATGCTCGTGGAAATCTTCATTCTCGGCAATATATCTTAAAAATAATTTTCCGATAAATTTTTGGTCAGCCTCGAACGAATGCCCTTGTTCTTGCATAAAATCCTGATATCTTTTCCCGGCCGACATTCTTTGAAATGTTTTAATCAGCAATTCATCATAAACGTCCCATTTCAAATTCTGATGTTTAGAAGTAAATGAAAGTCGTTCTTCATTTTCTTCCAATTTAATTAGAACTTGATTGTAGATAAATTTCTGATTGGGATTGGTGCTTGCGTCGGTTTGAATGTATTTATTCTTCCCGATCTCAATTTGGCGTTCTGCTAAATCTTTTAATGCGACTAAAAAATTGAGTTGATAAATGTAAAGATGATAGATTTTATCGATTTCTGAGAACATATTCTTCTCTAAAACATCGAATTCTATGGGATTCTGATAATAAGAATACAATGATTCTACAACTTTTTCACGAATTTGTCTTCTTCCTAACATTTCAAAGAGCTTTTATGCGTGCAAAGATAATAAAAATGTCGGAAGTGAGGACTGGAAAGGCATAACTTATGCTAAAGAATTCATCCTTGCATTTCACTGAAATCGCTGAAAAAGTGGTTTCAAAAATAATACTAAATTTCAATTTATTACTTTTGCACAGGTTTACATGCAATCTATTCGCAAGTGACCGAAACTATATTTATGAACGCATTAAAAACACTTAATTCTTATTTCTGGAAACATCGGATCCTATTAATGTGGGGATTCTTGTTCATTATAGCCAGTAACTTTTTCAATATTTTTAAAGTTCAGTTTGTAGGTAAATCAATTGATGAGATCGCAAACACCAACAGTATCGGTTTCAATAAACAGGTTTTAATTTATGTTGCGATTATTGTTGGCTCCTCTTTATTAACGGGTTTCTTCACTTTTATGATGCGACAAACCATCATCGTGGCCTCCAGAAAAATAGAATATGATCTGAAGAATAAAATTTACAATCACTATCAAGAATTATCATTAACCGATTTCAAAAAAACGACGATTGGAGATTTAATGAATCGTTTGAGTGAAGATGTGGTCGCCGTAAGAATGTATTTAGGTCCAGGTGTAATGTATGTCGTGAATTTATTAATTCTATTGATTATTACGAGTATTTACATGCTCAAAACAAGTGTAGCGATGACGCTTTGGTCGCTGCTTCCACTTCCTATCCTTTCGTTTGTTATCTATAAAGTAAGTTCGATCATCAATAAGAAATCGAAAATTATGCAGAAAAGTCAGTCTGCGATTTCGACTTTCGTGCAAGACAGTTTTTCCGGAATACGCGTAGTGAAATTCTTTGCTAAAGAAAATTACATCAAAAATAGTTACGGTGTAAAAGTGAAAGATTATCAAGATAAATCTTTGGATCTGGCAAAAACGGAAGCCTACTTTTTTACGATCATTTTATTCGTGATTGGTTTATTAAATGTTATTATCCTCTTAATAGGCGGACAGAAATACATGAATAATGAACTGACCGTTGGTAAAATCGCCGATTTCTTTTTATACATCAATATTTTAATTTTTCCGTTTTCAATGTTGGGCTGGGTAACTTCTGTTAATCAAAGAGCGGAGGCATCGATGTCTAGGATCAATGAATTCCTTGATATGAAAACTGATATTATAAGTACGAACAATGAAGAGTATCCCATCAAAGGCGATATTGAATTCAGAAACGTATCATACGTTTATCCAAACACTGGAATTAAGGCTTTAGATAAGCTGAGTTTTAAAATTGGCGCCGGAAAATCTCTTGCAATTATGGGAAAAACCGGAAGCGGAAAATCTACGATCGCACTTCTGCTCTGTCGTTTAATTGATCCTACCGAAGGTGAAATTTTAATTGATGGTATTAATTTAAAAGATCATAATCTGACCAATTATCGCAAATTCATCGGTTATATTCCGCAGGAAAGTTTTCTTTTTTCTGATACAATCGAAAGTAATATAGGATTTGCGATTGATAATCCTTCCCTTCAATTGGTAGAAGAATATGCCAAGAAAGCAGATGTTCATAAAAATATTATCGGTTTCAAGAATCAATACAAAACCATGGTTGGTGAACGAGGCGTAATGCTTTCTGGTGGTCAAAAACAACGTATTTGTATTGCACGTGCTTTAATTAAACAACCTAGCATTTTAATATTTGATGATTCTCTATCTGCGTTAGACACAGAAACTGAGGAGAATATTTTACTCAATATTGAGAATGAAATTCAGAACTGTACCTCGATCATTATTACGCACAGAGAAAGTAGTGCAAAACGTGCAGATAAAATACTGAATCTCACACCTATAGATAATGATAATCTGAATTAATCTGGCAAAACCTTATTAATAAAGCATTTTATTTCAGAAATAAGTAGCAATAAATTTTTCAATTAAAAGAAATCTTTTATATTTGTTACACAAGATTTGAAAAAATAGCTACAAATGAGTGATTACAAAGAACGCCACGAAAACGAAATTTTCACCAAGGTGTTGAAAGCAGGAAGAAGAACTTATTTCTTTGATGTGCGTGAAACGAAAGCCGGAGATTACTACTTAACCATTACGGAAAGTAAAAAGAACTTTGGCGAAAATGGAGAAGCAAGTTTCGAAAAGCATAAAATTTATTTGTACAAAGAAGATTTCAAATCATTTGAAGAAATGTTCAAAGAATCTACCGATTTCATTATTAGCCAAAAAGGCGAAGATGTAATTTCGGAAAAGCATGATAAAGACTTTAAAACAAAATCTTTCACGATTGACTCAGAAGACGAAATTTAGTTTTAAGTTTATAAAAAGTGAGAAGCATTCAAATTAATGAATGCTTCTTTTTTTGTGTAATACTTCCCTAAAAACTCATGCGAAAAGAAAAAAAACGCATTGAAAATCAATGCGCTTTAACTTGGGTGGATGATGGGTCTCGAACCCACGACCTTCGGTACCACAAACCGACGTTCTAACCAACTGAACTACAACCACCGTTTGAGAGTGCAAATATAGTATTTTTACATCTACTACAAAATTATTCCATCAAAATTTTTGAAAGCAAGTAACTTTTCAGATGTAAATCCTTCTGCAAAGTCAACGCCAGATAATCGACCCAAATCTTGAGCTCTGTAAGTCAGACTTTCTAAAAAATCTTTACTTGCAATTGGCGTCATCGGCTCTTTGGATTCGGGATCATAAAATTGAGTTTTATAAGCGAGACAAGCTTCTATTTTTTTCGGCATATAAGCAGAAATATCTACCACAAAATGCGGAGTGATATGTTTCCATTGAATGTAATTAAAAATTTGTTTCGGCCGCCAAGGTTTTTGATTTTCGTTATCTAAAGTAGTTTCGATTTTCACCAGACCAGAAAGAAAGCAGGCATCTGAAACCATTTTTGAGGCTTTCGCGTGATCAGGATGGCGATCGTCTATAGAATTAGCGAACAGGATTTCTGGTTGATATTTTCGAATCATCTTTACAATCTGCAGTTGGAATTCTTCTGTATTTAAAAGAAAACCATCTTTCATCATCAGATTTTCACGGTTTACGTAACCCATCAACTGAGTTGCTTCCCCAGCTTCTTGTGCGCGAGTCACATTTGTTCCGCGCGTACCAAGTTCTCCTTGCGTTAGATCTACAACCGCGACCGTTTTTCCTTCGGCAATTAACTTTGCTAATGTTCCGCCACATCCTAATTCTACATCATCAGGATGTGCTCCTATGGCTAAAATATCTACTTTCATTTTTACTTAATTTCCTTGTATTGATAAATGACGGTTAAGAATTGAGCATAAGATTGTTCGGGTCTTATAATATCCCCCGATTTTAAATTAATTCCGGCAGTTCCGTATTGATTTGAATTTACAGACGGACCAGATAACTGAAAATATTGAACAGGTTGGTTTTGCTGCGCTCCAATTTTAATACTAGATCCTAATAATTTCCGGGTTGATATGGTATAAATTTCTCCTGGTTCCAATTTAAATTTGGAATAAGTTCTAGGTTCAAAAACTTTCTTGTCTTTATTGATAGAAATAGTCTGCGCTTTATAAGCCGAAGAAATCAGATAAACCATATTATCTTCTTTTGGAAAATCTGCAATCGGAACAAAATACAGATTAAGCAAATAATGTCCCGGATCAAATGCAACGGTAGCTCCATCGATTTGGTCAAAAGGTTTATATGAAAAAGCATTAGCGCCGACTTCTTTTGCTTTTTTATAAATCAGTCCAAAAGTTTTCACATCATCAGTTGAAAAACCTTGTACTTCTAGTTCAGCCAGATATTCTGAAGAAACTTTCTTAGGGTTTATCTTGTAGAACATCTTATCTGCATTAGAATTAGATTTCACCACTTTATTTAACACGACGTTTTGTGCTAAAAAGAACGAGGAAATCGTCAAGAAATATAAAAGAATTGTTTTTTTCATTCTGCAGTTGTTGCTAGTATTTCGATACAGTTTTGTAAAGAATTTTCCCAATGTTCAGGTTCGATCCCGTATACTTCTTCTATTTTATCTAAGGCCATGGTGCTTCGTTTCGGACGTTTTGCAGGTGTTGGAAATTCTTCCGTCGTAATTGCTTTCAATTTAATATCTGACTTGGAAAATTCCGCGATCTTTTGGGCGAAGTTAAACCAAGTTGTTTCTGGATAATTAGAGAAATGAAGGATTCCAAACGTAGTTGGTTCTGCGGAAATAATTTTCATCACCGCTTCCGCCAAGTCATTTGCATTCGTTGGTTGCCCAAATTGATCGGCGACGATTCCCATTTCTTCTTTAGTAGAAAATAAGTTCAACATGGTCTTAACAAAATTCTTATTAAATTCTGAATACAACCAAGAGGTTCTAATTACAATGGTTTTCGGATTGGCATCCAAAGCCAATTCCTCACCTTTTAACTTGGAAGCGCCATAAACTCCTTGCGGATTAGTGAAATTATCTTCTGAATAAGAGATATTACTTTCTCCATCGAAAACATAATCAGTAGAAATATGAATTAAAGTGGCTTTAATCTCTGTGCACGCTTCTGCTAAATTCAAAGCACCATCTGCATTAACAGAAAAGGCTTTGTCAGTTTCTTTTTCGGCTAAATCGACTGCGGTATAAGCAGCAGCATTAATGCAAAAGTTTGGTTGATAATCACTAAATAAATTATTAACCGCGCTTCTGTCCGTAATATCTAATTCTTCGGAACCAACAAATTTAAATTCAAACTGACTATCAAAATCAAAAGCGAGTTCTTTAAAACAATTGCCTAATTGTCCATTTCCGCCAACTACCAATATTTTTTTCATGTTTACTTTGCCTTTTTATTTAATTTTCGACAAGAAATGACTCTGCTCTGAAAATCTTTTTCTTCTAAGTCAACCAGATACTTTTCGAACAGTGTTTTGGTGTCTTCCGGATGCACATCTGATTTCCGGGTTTTCATATTAAAATAAATAATGGTCATCCACAAAATACTGTGAATTGTTTGTCCATCGGCACTTTTCATTAAAATTTCTACTTTAGAAATACGATCTCCCACTTCTATCGTTTTGCTGGAGATAATAACTTTAGCATTGTATCGGACTTCCTTTAAATAAGCAATTTCATTTTGAATGGTAATCCAGGTGCAACCAGTTTTTCTTGTATATTCTTCGTACGTAAAACCATAGCCGGATTCTACATGATCCTCTCGGGCGTTGAGCATGTATTCTAAATACTTAACATTGTTGAGATGACCGATGGGATCGCAGTCGCTAAAACGGATTCTAGCTTCATTTGATAATTCTTTTTGCATGGTACAAAATTAAAAAAGCCATCCCGAATAATCGGGATGGTTCGGAATATTAAAATATTTTTTTTAAAGTCCTAATTCTTTCTTAACTGCTGGAGTTGCGTCTGGACCTCCTTTGTAGATTAAAGCACCTGCGTCAATAATAAAATCATATCCGCTTGCTTTTGCTACTTTTTCTACTGCTTTATTTAACTTGTCGATAATTGGCTTAACAGCGTTATCTCTTCTTTGTGCTAAATCATTTTGAGCAGTCGTCTGAATTCCTTGCAAATTTTGTTGCTTTTTCTGCAAATCTGCTTCTTTCGCTTGTCTTTGTGCTTCTGTTAATTTTGCACCTTCTGCTTGATATTGCTGAACTTCTTTTTGAAATGCTTCTGCTTGTTTACCTAATTCGTCACCTTTCGTTTTGCTGAAAGTTTCTAATTCCGTGGTCATTTTCTTTGTCTCTGGCATTGCTGCTAATACAGCTTCGTAATCCATCATCGCAACTTTCTGGGCTTTTGCAACTCCTACGGTCGCAAACATCATTACTGCTGCAAATAATACACTTAATTTTTTCATAATTGGGGTTAAGTTAATTTATAATTGAATTGTTAATTGTTTCTCTTTTGCTTTGATTGTCATTATGCGCTAGTGTTAAAAGTTATATTATCTTTTTTCTAACATTAATGAAATTCCTATTTTATTTCTGCTATTTTTTATTTTTTTGTAGCAGTATTTTTGAGCAACAAATCTAACACTTTATCAGTGTAATCATACTTTTTATCAAGGAAAATTACGCTAATGTTGTTGCTTTTATCAAGAATGATGCCTAAGGTATTCTTCTCCGAAACGGTCTTAATTGCGCCCCAAATTAAATCCTGAAAAGGCTTTGTCAAATTAGATCTAGCATTATTAATCTCACCCATCGTACCAAAGCGATTATTGATCATGGTCTTAATTTTTTTGTCTAAATCATCAACTTCTTTCTGACGAGATTTTAACTGATCGCCAATTAAAAGAACTTTTTCATTTTCCAACGCGGCGCTTTTCTTATCCAATTGCGTTTGCATCGTTTGAATTTCATTTTGCCAACTGGTAATCTGTTCCGTCAAACGGGCCTCTGCCTCCTTATATTGTGGCAATTTGCTTAAAATATAATCAGTATCAACCACTCCGATTTTCTGAGCATTTGCAAAACTTGCAAACACAAAAAGGAACACGAATAAAAATTGAAACTTTTTCATATTAAATAAATTACAAGGTTTGGTTCATCAGGAAGTGAGTTTGGAAACCTGCAGGTTCAGTTCCTAATAACGTTTTATCTAAGCCCCAGGCAAAATCAAATCCGATTAGTCCAAAGGCGCCCATATAAACTCTAATACCCGCACCTACAGCTCTTTTCAACTGAAACGGATTATAAGTTCCGAAGGAGTTATAAGCATTTCCACCTTCTAAGAAAGTAAGAGCGTAAATTTTTGCAGTTTGGTTCATCGATACTGGATAACGCAATTCTAACGCAAATCTGTTATAAATTGTTGCACCACCGAAAGGTGTAATGTCATCGATCGTTCCACCTGTAGAAGACGAGTTTTCGTAACCTCTCAGCGGAACTAATTCTCGACCATCATATCGTCCACCCAAAAGTCCAGTTCCTCCTACGTAGAATCTTTCAAATGGCGGAGCACCAAGTTCTTTGTTATATCCATTCAAGAAGCCCATTTCTGCCGTACTTCTTAAAACCATTTTTCCAACAACGGTATTATAAATGTCTGCTTTTAATTTTACTTTGTAAAACTCTAGCAATTTATATTTTTCCACCGGTTCTAAGACCGAATAATCTTTATCACTGAAAAGTGAATACGGCGGCGTGAATTTAACCGACGCTTCTATGTTAGATCCTTGAGTTGGGAAGATTGGATCTAATCCCGCAGAGTTTCTACTTAAACCAACATTAAAACTGAAGTTTTTCGCTGATCCGTAATATTCTGTTGTATTTCCGAACTGGAACGGATAATTTTCGAAATCATAACTCTGAAACTGAATTCCAGTATATAAAGAGAAATAATCATCTGGCCATCTTAACAATCTATTTAAACCTGCACTCGCAGAGAAAATATTTAATTTTTGAGTTAAGCCAAATTGATCGGTATATCTTACCAAAGACTGATTCACTCCAACGGAAAGCGCCGTCGGTCTTGTTCCGAACAACCAAGGTTCTGTAAACGAAATTCCATAATTTTGGAAGAATTGTCCTGCTTGAGCTTGTACTGATAAGGTTTGTCCGTCTCCTTGTGGAACTGGTTTAAAATCTTTGAACTTTAAAAAGTTTCTTAAAGAGAAGTTATTGAACGTTAATCCTAAAGTCCCGATAAACGATCCCCCACCGTAACCGGCTTGTAACTGAACTTGAGAAGAACCTTTTTCTACCAAGGTCCAATGAACATCTACCGTATTATCTTGTTGATTAGGCAAAATGTTTTGTCCAACTTGCTGTGGATCAAAAAACTGCATTCCTGCTAAATCAAAATAAGTTCTTTTGATATCACTTTTGGCAAATAAACTTCCTGGTTTTGTTCTTAATGAACGAAGAATTACGTGGTCATGTGTAGTTGTATTTCCACTCCAAGTGACTCGATTCCAAGTTGCTTTTTCTCCTTCGTTAATTCTGATTTCCAAGTTAATTGAATCTCCTTTAACTGACTTTTCAATCGGAGTTACGTTTGAAAACAGATATCCATTATTCATGTAAATGGATTTGATATCAGAATCATCTTCTTTACCACCATCTTCGCCAACTTTTTTGTTGAATCCAACAGCGTCATAAATATCTCCGGTTTTATAACCCAAAACTTTTTGTAAGTAATCGGTTGAAAAAGCGGTGTTTCCTAAGAAATTAACATC
The DNA here is from genome assembly GCA_038242555.1 of Flavobacteriales bacterium. Classification (GTDB taxonomy): domain Bacteria; phylum Bacteroidota; class Bacteroidia; order Flavobacteriales; family Weeksellaceae; genus Kaistella. Next base: position 19,880 of record JBBSRZ010000009.1, read on the forward strand.
ACCGATATAGTATTTTTTACCTTCGCTGAGTTTTACATTAATTTCATATTGATTCTGAGGATTTCTCCAAACAGAATCGGAGACGATCTGTGCATCACGGAACCCTAATGATCGGTAATAATTGATTAAATTATCTTTATCATCGTCGTATTTATCTTCGATAAACTTCGATGGTTTTAGAATTCCCTTAATACTGAAACTCTTTTGCTTGGTATCTTTAAAGGCTTTTGAACGCAATTTACGATCAGTAACACTTTCATTTCCTTCAAATTCGATATGGCTGATCTTGATCTTTTTGCCTTTTTCTACATTGATGGTCCAATCTACTAAATCAGGATCGCCGGCATTTACTTTATCTTCAATGGTAATTTTAGCATCTGCAAAACCTTTCTTCACATATTCTTGTGGAATATTAGTTTTAAGAGTTGAAATTAAATTCTGAGTAATTTTTGTTCCAGGTTTTAAGTTATTGTCTTTTGCCAATTTCTCACTTTTGGATTTCCCAATTCCCTTGCCTGTAAATTTTACTTCTCCTAAATCTTTAAGATCCTGAAGATTGAAACGCAAAATCACCTGATTGCCTTCAATACTTTCTACATAAACTTCTACCTCGGAAAAAGACTGAGTTTCCCAAAGTTTTTTAATCGCATTGCTTATTTTTTGCCCTGGGATTTCAACGCTCTCATTTTTATTAAGACCAGTAAATCTTAAGATCTGGGCAGGAGTATATTTTTTTACGCCATCTACAACGATGTCTTTTAGCATATAAGTTCCGGCTTCGTTTTGAGCATAAACAGGATTATCTTCCTGTGGTATCTGCTCTGGCGTAATCTGTCCGTAGAAATGGGCAGACGCCGCAAACATGATGATGGGTAAGAATTTAAACTTCATTTTTTATCTTGCTAACTTTTTCTTTTATTCTAAATATTCTCGTCAAGTTGTTCACTTGTTTTTCCGAATCTTCTTTCTTTTGATTGGTAATCATAGATGCATTTAAAGAAATCTTCTTGACCGAAATCTGGCCATAGAATATCTAAAAACTGCAATTCTGCATAGGCAATCTGCCACAGCAAAAAATTACTTATTCTAACTTCGCCGCTGGTCCTAATTAATAAATCTACCGGCGGGAAATCCTTGGTATATAAATGTTTTTCAAAAACTTCTTCTGTAATATCTGCTTCTGTTAATTCGCCGCTTTTAACTTTCGCACTAATTTGTTTTACCGCGTTTAAAATTTCCTTTTGCGAACCATAACTTAAAGCCAAAATGAGATTGCCCTTGTCATTGTGCTTGGTGATTTCCACCAGTTGCATCATCTGTTCCTGAACCAGTTGCGGAAGTTTTTCAATATCGCCAATGACGTGCATGCGCAAACCTTTGCTGAAAATTTCTTCTGCTTCTAAAAGTAAAGTTTCCGAGATTAAACTCATCAGCGTACTAACTTCTTCATCTGGTCTGTTCCAGTTTTCCGAAGAAAAAGTATATAAAGTAAGGTAGGGAATATTGATTTCGTTACACGCATTCACCGCGTTTCTAACGGCTTGAATGGCATGTTTATGACCGAATGTTCTTGCTTCTCCGCGAGATTTTGCCCATCGACCGTTCCCATCCATAATGATGGCAACATGTTTCGGAAGCTGTTCTAGATTGAGTTGTTCTTTTATCGACTGCATTTTTTTAATCACAATAACATGGTGGTCTTCCGAATGAATAACTAAGGCCTAGAGTAATGGAATTGACCCAGTCTTTTGAATTAGGATTTCCTATTTCTATATTTCTTTTTCTTGCGATTTCAGCATCAATTAGAGTTTTATAAGGCGCAGTACTTAAGTCGTAATTGACCCCATTAATATTACCAACTTGATATTTAGTTTTTCCAACATTGTCAAGTACACTATAATCGATAGCATCCGAAAAAGTAGGTCGAAACATCAATTCACCAAACAAAGCCCAGTTATAATTAAATTTATATTTTAATCCCACACCAAATGGAATCGCTAAAGTAAAATCATTTTGGCCACTGTCCTCTAATCTTACATCAATCGAATTTATATCTAAAGGATCAGGTACGACCGTAACTCCTCTTTCTTCGTTGAAGTCTGCCACATATCTAGGAACACCCATTAATAAACCCCCAACGCCACCGAAAATGTAGGGACTTAATAAACTCTTATGTTCATCATTCGCTCCAAAGAAATTATATTCAAACAAAAGATCTGCTTCATATGCGGAGTTGGTTCCAGAATATTTCCGGTTGTTTCGATAAAATTCTTTTGCGTGAGCATCCGAAAATTGTATATGACTATAGCCTAAATTTAGCCGCACAGATTGGTACGGATTAAAATTCATCCGATACAAAATCCCACCATAAAAAGGAACTCCATATTTACGGTAATCTCCTATTGGTTTCTGTAAAATATAATTTGTTCTGCCAATATCACCCACCAAATTACTCATACCGAGTTGCACTCCTATTTCGTGACGTTGCCCTTTGTAGGAAACCGAAATAAAAAGCAGGGCAATGATGGTATAAATTAATTGTTTTTGCATTAATAACTGAGCATCAAATTTCATGGATAATTTTGCAAATATAAAACATTTTTAACTTAAGGAAATTCTTAAATTTTAGTTAAATACCCTCAAAAAAGCATAATTTTTAACTAACAAAATGGTGAATTTACACTTTTATGTTTTTAAGAAAGAAAACGTTTTAGCGTGATTATTTTAAGATTTAACTTTTTCCAGTGATTTTTCTAATTTTATTTCTGATTTTAATTAAAGTTGGTTCCTGATAATTTGCATCTTCTTCGAAGTAACCGTATCCGTAACCATAGCCGTAACCATATCCGTAGCCGTAACCTTGTTTAACTTGGTAATCGTTATAAATTAAACCTAGATTTTTTACTTCATGATCATGGTATTTTTCGGTGATCATTTTCAGCATGTGCTTTTCGGTATACTCATGTCGAACTACGTAAATACTAGCATCTGCGTATTTCATTAATTCAAATGGATCCGCAACTAAACCAACTGGCGGAGAATCGATGACAATAAAATCATAGTGATTCCGTAATTCTGCTATAAAGTCGATATTTCGTTTGCTCATCAATAACTCAGAAGGATTCGGCGGAATCGGGCCAGAGGTCGCAACGTGAAGATCTGGAATGGAAGTCTGATTGATAATCTGATCCATTTCTACTTCACCCGTTAAATAGTTCGAGATTCCGTATTGATTATTAATTTTGAAATCGCCAAAAATTTTCGGTTTTCTTAAATCCATTCCTAATAGAATCGTTTTCTTTCCACTTAAACCAAGAACGGAAGCGATATTAATCGAAATATAAGTTTTTCCTTCGCCACCAACTGATGACGTGAGAAGAATTACTTTTGACTTGTTGTCCTCTTTATGTAAAAACCGAAGGTTCGCTCTAATTCCTCTAAAGGCTTCTGAAATAGAAGAACGAGGTTGTTCTAAGACGGTTAAATTGTTATCGTGCGTATTCTTACCGATTACTCCAAGCAACGGAATTTTGGTGGCTTGCAACAACTCTTTAATATTTCTAATCCTATTATCGAGGAGTTGACCGAGTACTAATAATATAATAGGAAGAGCGAGTAATCCTCCAATAATTATATACTTCGTCTTTGCAATATTCGGTGCAATTGGTCCTTGACCTAAATTTTTAGCAGGATCAATTACATTGATGTCTGATTTATTGGTAGCAACTCTGATCTGTGTTTCGTTCTGTTTTGCTAATAAAATTTCATAAGTACTTTCGATCATATTGTAACCGCGCTCGGCATCCATATATTTCCTTTCCTTAGCCGGATAAGAAACCAAATCAATATTTGCACGTGCAATTTCAGTATCAATTTTAGAAATTTCGTTGCGGTAGGTATTATAATAGTTGCCTAAGGATCCTGAAGAATTATTTCTCGCTTCATTAATTAAACGATTGATCTCGCGCATTGGTTCAGAACTCGGCGTGTAGATCAAAGCAAGTTCGCGTCTTTTTATGTATAAACTTTTCAATTCAGAAACGGTGGCATTAAAAATACCATCTTCTACACCGGCAGCACTTGTACTGATCATTCGATCTAAATTTTGAGAAGCCAAGGAATTTCTAATACTATTCAGAGAATTTATCTTAGTGAGTATTTCTGCTTTCTTCGAGTCAAGTTCTTTGATTCGGTCTAGCGATTTTTCGTCGCGGTCTTTTATATTATAAAGACCTTCGGATACTTTCATTTGATTTAATACCTGCGCGCTAGAATCTAGTTTTTTACGAATATTATCTAAATTTTCCAGTAGGTATTCTTCAGTATTTTTATCCACCGTATTTTGATCAACTAATCGTTTCTTTTTCAGTTCATCTACAGACGTATTCAGGAAATTAACGGTACCATTTAAATTATAGCCTTTCTTCGCAATAATCATTATCGAAGTAATTTCTTTATCAAAGTCAACATTAATGGTACTTACCAATTCGTTCACTTTTTGATTTACCGTGCTTAATGATATAATTATATTTTCTAGAATAATTGGACCTGGCTGCGGATTTTTCACCAACCGGAATTTCAGATTAGGAGAAACATACCATTCATTCAAAGAAATAATTTTATTTTCAGGTCTATTAAATCGTGAAATTGTTTGGAAACCTTCTGATTCAAAAGAATAAAGTGAAGTTGATTCTCCGTCTTTTGGCAAAATTACTTCGTAGCGATTGCCTCCTTTCGGAATTAAAGTGACTGGATAATTTACTTGCTGACCAACTGATTTATCAACCTCAAAGAAAACCGGCGAATCATATTTGTCCAGATAAGTTTGTTTGATGAGACCTTGCGTGGCGTAGTTTACATATAAATCGAGTTGTTTTACTAAATACTCATTGTGCGACCGAGAAAGAAGCATCTTTTTCAAATAAACACCGTCCTGATTTCCGGTTTGTCCCCAAATAAAATTGATGGACTGATTGGGCGTAAAATAACTTGCCGTATTATTGGAAATGCTCAGTGAAAGATTAGATTCGTAAATACGTTGTGCATAGTACGTACTGTAGACCCACGAAATACCGTAACCCAGCAAAGCCATCAGCACAAACCAATACCAATTTCTTAGAACTCTTCTGATAAAATATTCTGTATCGAATAAAGCGAAAGATCCTACTTTGTCTGAAGAATTAGACGCGGATGTATTTGAGTTTTCTTTTCCCGGAATCATTCTAAAGTTTTGTTAAAAGTAAGTAAATAGTCATCGCGGTAGTGACCAGCGAAACTCCGGTAGTTAAAGTTTGAAGAGGATCTTTGCCAAATCCATTGATGTTTTTTGCACGCGTATTTAAAAAGATTTCATCGCCATTTTGAACCCAGTAATACGGGGAATTCATTACGTCTTCTCGAGTTAAATCAATTTTTGCGATTTTAATTCCTTCCGGTAATTTACGGTGAATCACTATATTTGTTCGGTCAATGGTCCTATTTAAACCACCATTCATCGCTAGAGCTTCGGTGATAGTTAATGTATTAGTATGCGCTTTCTTTTCACCACTAATTTCTACAGTTTCTATATCTCCTAAAATATAATAGGTAATTCCATCGGTGTTTAAGCGAACTTCAGATTTACCTTGAACAAAATTTTCATTTACTTTCTCTTGAATTTCAAGGGTCATATCTTCGATCGTTCGACCTTCTGCTTTTATGTAACCAATTCCAAAAACATTGATATCGCCTTTGGAATCCACTTTTAATCCATTAAAGTAAACCGTTATATTACCGCCTTGTCCAGTACCTTGCGTTGAAACGCTCGTGCTGGTCGGTACAGGAGTTGCGCCAACAGCAGGAGTTGAAGCATTTAAGGCTGAATAAAATTGAGCCGCATCACCTTGAGGTGTCGTTACAATGTTTAAAGTTAAAATATCATTCTTCGTAATTCGATAAATAGGAATATTGTACGGAACTAAACCCTCTTCATTAATTACCAAACTTTCATTAGGCTGCATATAGCGCACATCTTTGGTCGAAATGCACGAAAAAAGAAAAAAAGAAAGAATTAATAAAAAAGCAGTTTTAAATATTTTCATCAGTAAAGGTGTAGTTTGTAGATCACAATTTTGCAAAAATAACAAATAATTAATTAGTTTTATTTCTCGTATTTAATATAATATGCGGAATCGAAGCACCGATAAAACCTAAACTTAGGACGATGAACAGTAATATGTTCACATTAATGTGCCTGAAATAATAAGCGACGCTCACGATAAATAAATAGTAAGCAAGGATATAAACAGTAGATCTGCGATGCGTAAGTCCCAACTCTAATAAAGAATGGTGAATATGATTTTTATCTGCTGCAAACAGCGATTGTCTTTTAGCTAAGCGGATGATGATTACATTTAATGTATCAACTATCGGTAGAATAAGGATCGCAACTGCCACCGCGGGTGCAGACTGTAAGAAATACATTGGAACATCGGGTAATTTTTTGTCGATAAAAACATCAATAAAACAAATAGCTGTAAACGCCAGTAAAAAACCAAGAATCATGGAACCTGTATCGCCCATGAAAATTTTGTTATCCCGATAATTTGATAAATTGTAATATAGAAAAGCCAGCACAGATCCGATAATCACCGCCGAAAGTACCACTAATGGATAATTAAATTCGCCTAAACGGAAATAACTGATCCCAAACATCGCACTGCAAAGCACAGAATATCCACCTGAAAGCCCATCGATACCATCGATTAGATTAAAAGCATTAATCAAAACGATAAAAGTAAACATGCTGACTACCACGCTGATTATATAACTTAATTCATAAATTCCAAAAAGTCCAAAGAAACTTCTGATTCTTACATCCGAACCTAAAACCATTAAAGCCGTTACGATAATTTGGGCAAAGAGTTTTTTATAAGCGCGCATAATCACGATATCATCCATCACGCCGATATAAAAGAGAATTACTAAAGAGGCAAATAAGAATTTATACAATTCGAAAAGTTCAAACGCGAAAATAGAGGCGCAAACTGTTAGCGAATAAAACATTGCGATTCCTCCAAGGTTGGGTATTTTCCGCAGGTGAGAACTTCTACTTCCCGGCTCATCCATTAAATTTTTACGACGAGAAATCTTAATGATGGTTGGTACTGTATAGAACGTGATGAAAAAAGACAGGATGAATCCCAGACTCAATTTAGCATAAAATAGAGAAATTCCTAGATCACTCAACGCATCTTTCACTATTTCATTCATTGTATTTACCATAATACGTTAGTATATCGATCTGACGAAAACCCACCTTTTGCGCCGTTTCCTTTACCAAAATAAAAAAACATAGCGACAAAATACGTCATGAAGCCTAAATATAAAATCTGTCGTGCTTTTCCTTTTGTAGCGTAGACCAAACTCGTCATGCAAAACATTGTCACAAAAAACATATAAGCGCCTGGTAGTCGCACCGCAAAGATTTCATTAGATCTGAAGAAGTAGAAAAGCGCCATTCCAAAAACCGCTAAGTTCCGCATATATTCGTACCACCAAACTTCCTCACAACCCTCTTTATCATACTTGATTAAAATACCAATAAAAATAAGTTTTACAATATCATTCAGGCCAGTTTCTACCTCCGTTCCGTAATACCGATCATCTAAATAACCCGTGTAAGCACCAGAAAGATCGTCTGGTGCGATCGAGCCAAACAATCCACCGAATAAGCGATACAGTTCAAAAGGTGATGTAATTAATGCAACGACCAAAACCCAAAATATTCTTTTGCTGTTCAATGGTATTTTTACGAGCCAATACGCCGGCAAAAATACAATTGACGTTTTATGAAACCCAAGTGCGATATACATGCACAGAAGAAACATGAATAAGTTCCGATCTTTTATAAATTTAAAGGAGGCTACGCAGACCGCAATTCCCAAGCCTTGCCGCATTTGCCCCGCATCCTCAAAAAACATAATTGGCATAAAATAGAACATCAGTGCCAAGGACGGAAACGCTACGTTTTTGTAGATCGTGGTGAATTTGAGTGTAACGGCAAGAAGTGCCATAATTAAAGTCACAATATAAAAGGGCATTCCGAAATCGAACACCAATTTATTGATCAAAACAAAGATCCACTCGATCTCCTCGGTATTAGGCCGAAATAAAGCTTTATCGAGTACATCACCGTAATTGGTGTAAATCGCAAACCCAGAAAATAGCATCCTATAAACAGGATAATCCGCGCCGGCATCTAACCGTAAACCCACAGCAATAATAACCAACACGCCTGCAATCCACGTGAAAACGCTCTTCTTCTTTTCTAATTTAAAAATCTCCCAATAACTTGCAAAAGCAAGAAATAGGAAAATTAAAATAAAAATAGGGTGTAGAATTGGCATCGATAAGTCCGTGTTTTTTTAGATTAATTTTCGCAGAAACGGGTATAATCCTGAAAAATTAAGCAGGTAATAAATTTTTTTCTTCAGCGGCAAAGATAACAGATAATTCTTTTGAAAGCGTTGATAACGTAATATTTCTGTTTTTGAAATCTGATGTTTTGTACAGAAATCGTTTAAGGCTTTATTCATTTCTGCGTAGACTTTCTCGTCTTTTACAAAAGTTAAGTACGCAAGAAAAGTGTAAACTCCTTCTAAAATATTAAAGTTTTTCAATTCAACTTTCCTATCGGCATATTGAGACTGCTCGAAATAGATATTCACATCTTCTACGGCTTTTAGAATATCAAGACCGCTTCTGGTATGAGTCTTCGAAATAGATTCTGCTCGTTCTAAGTATTGGTAATGGTAGTTTTGTGTTTGTGCGATGACTTTACAATCCAGTAACAACTGCGGAATCAACTGAATGTCTTCAAAATGAATTCCTTTTTTAAACCTTCTGCTTTCGAAAAGTTCTCTTTTAAAAATTTTATTACAGGCAAAATAAGACAAATCAGAAAAGACAGAAAAGTTATTTTTCAACTCAATTTTCTCCGGCATATTAGGAATCTGAGTCAATTTTCGAGTTACATTTCCGTTCTCATCGACTTTCTGAAGATTACAAATTACCATTTCTGCCTCGTTTTTTATGGCTAAAGAATACATTTCTTCAAACATGGTTTCTGAAACTGAATCATCACTATCAACAAATCCGATAAAATCACCAGTGGCTCGATCCAAACCGAAATTTCGAGCATCACTCAAACCTCCATTTTCTTTAATGAATGCTTTTATTTTTGAAGGGAACTTATCTTGAAATTCATCGATGATTATTTGAGAATCATCTTTGCTTCCGTCATTAATAACTAAAATCTCGATATCGTCCATAGTCTGATTAACCAAAGAATCTAAACATTTCCGAAGGTATTTTTCAACTTGATATATGGGAACAATAATGGAAACTTTCGGCATTATTTAATGTTTGAATTTCGTCTTTTGTATAAAAAATAATCTTTACCAATGGGTCTAACTTGATAAACCCACTTTAACAATTGCGGTGCATTATTATGGATTTTTGAAATCGAATACCTTTTAGTCAATTCATAATCGCGATCAAATTGTTCAACATTTTCTGGTTTAAAAGTATAAAAACTTCCTGTTTCACCCGGTTTCTTTGCGATTGTTAAAATATAATCGGGCTGAAATTTATTTACTGAATTGATCCACCAATATTTTTCATCTTTCAACATTTCAGCATTAATTCTTTCATTAACCAAACCAACCTCATCGTAAGTATAAAGACCAGTATAAAATGGAATTATTCCCGCTGGCTCTAAAAAAATTGATTTTTCAATATTAACTTCATCTTTATTAATATCAGCAGCGATGGTCATTCGCTGGCGTTCTTCCATATATCCGATCGTGTACGATTGAAGCATTTGGAAAAAGTAAAAACCTATAAACACTATTGAAATTCCGACAAAAACGCTTCTCTTTTTCCAATTGTTAATATTTAAGAAATAGTATAGGATGATAACAAATAAGAAAACGCGCGGAAGCCAGTAATACCAGTCGAAGTAGGCTTTAAAAAAGGAGAATACAGTAATTTTAGTGATCGCAAAAGCAAGGATCATCAGCAATAATACCTTTGTTGTTTTATTTCCGTTCGTAGTGTTTTTAAGGATTTTGAAAGTTGCAAATCCAAGAAAAATTAGAAATAAAACAAAAAATAAAAAGCTAGTAAGACCGAACTTTTTAATTAATCCGCCATAATAAGCCCATTGATAAAGAAAAAATTCCAGGCTGTTATTCTGAGTCAAATTTTTATAGGCAATTTTTTTCGCGGTAATCGTATGATTTACAATTTCTCCGAAGTATAAATAGTTGAAGCCAACCACCGTGATTACACCGATTAGGCCACCGAGAATATAAATAAAGTTGATCTTCCGCTTTAGAAATAGATCTGCTAAAAAGAAAATCCCGAGAAATATTACAGTGTCTATTCTTGTCCAAAGTAGAATAATCGGAAAGAGAAAATACGCCCACTTCTTATTTTGAAAAAGTCCGAAATATATTAATCCATTATACAGGAAAAATAAAATCCCATATTCCATCCCGAGGAAGGACGCGGTTAAAGCCGGGGGTATTATATTCAACAAAAGCACGAAAAAGCCACGTTTAAAAACATCTGTGGGAAAAAGAATTTTTGCCAGCCACCACGATCCGATTGCAAATAAAATTCCACTAAAGATCAGAACTGGATAAATAAATCCTTCACCAAAAATCAATTGAAAAAAAGCGGTTATAAAAACATAAACATGCGTGGTGGAAGCGGAGATTCTTTCATCCCCATTAAAACCAATAACGCCATATTTCACAAAATTTCTCGCCACGCGCCAAGTGATGAAGGAATCTTCTTGAATGTTTTTTGTAAAAAAGAGAGGAATTTTTACCAAGATCGTCACCAGAATCAATAGAAAAGGTGAGGCAAAAATCTTCGATAGCGCCGTTTTCATTTTTGTGTTTAAAGCGCAAAAATAAGTATTTAAATCTATCCTTAATATTTAAGCAAACGTGGGTTCAGGAAACCTCTTTTCGCAGTTTCATAATCACTCGCTGAACACGGAACTAAATTTTCATCGTTCTCATCTGAACCGAAATACCACAAGTCACTGAAAGTTTCTCGCTGAAAAGCATATTTCTCATCATCGATCATCAACCAATAAGTTTCGTACGATCTCTCATCTGGATGAGATTTCTGAATATTAATTCCTTCGACCAAGTGCCAGATCATTTGCGCCAACAGTTGATGGTTTAGAAAATACTTAGAATTAGCATTGTAATTAAAAATTCCGACTGATTTTAAATTCTGACTCAAACCGATTTCTTTCATGTAGGCACAAATTTCTCTTTTGTTCAAACCATTAACTTGTGGATTGACCGAAAAACCATCGCCCATACTTTCGACTGCATCACAATTTAAAGTCACCAAATCTGCTCGTCGGAAAAAGGGTTCTGTTTTCTCCGTGCTGTTCATCAATTCTGCCAGTCGAATAATATCGAATTCCACTTCCTTCATCAATTTTACCGAATCCATTTGATTTAAATGTTTTTGATATCCTAAATGATGGTAATTTTTGAGGCTAAAGTTTTTCGAACTTAATATTTTAGAAAGGAAATTTCTCTCTGTAATTTCTTCTCCTTCGTTTGAAAGCGTGATGAGATTTGAAATTTGAGTATAATTAATGTTTTTGTGATTCATATTTAAAGCGGAGAAAAGAGAAACTGCCAGATCATTGGTTCCGCCAATAACGACCGGTATTGCTTTTTTATTAAGACAGATCGCTAATACTTCTTGCAAAATATAATGCGTGTCCTGTTGTGAATTCCCCGAAATTAAATCTCCCAAATCGCAAATAGGAACATCAAAATCTAATTTTGATAATCGATACAATTCATTTCTAACTTTTTTGAAATCAACTAATTCTGCTGAACCGTTTTCTATTCCGCGATAATCGGAACAAAAAATAAGGACGATTCCGTTTTCTTGAATTTCATTAGAAATAATTGCGCCTAACTGCCATTTTTCGGTTTCTATGGATCGAGCCGGAATTAGAATATCTTCGAGGTTCATATTGGGAATTATTGATTTGGACAAAAGTAAAAAAAAAGCACCACCAAACGGCGATGCTTTCATTTAAAAAAAAACTAACTAATTTTTAATTATTTTTTTGGACACGAAAGATTGATCTTTCATAATTATTTTAACGACGTAAACTCCTTTTAAAAGGTTTGCGGCGGTTACAGGTCTATTTTCTAAATTGGATGATAAAACGAGTTTTCCGGTAATATCATAAACCTCAACAAACTGAGCCTCTTTACTCACGATCGTAAACTGTTCCTGAAATGGATTTGGATATAACTCCACTTGCGAATTGGTTGGATTTACACTTACCTCTTCGTTACCAAGTGTTCCTGCATTAACTTCAGCAGTCGGCGTTCTGAGCAATCTTTTTTCATCTTTCGCACATCGAACAGACATACCGGCTTGTGGATAAACCGCCGTTCCTGTTTGCATCTTGCTTCCTTCAAACTGCATCGCTAACGCATATCCAGTATTAAAATCCGCCATAGAAGCAGTCCAAACTCCTGACCGATCGAAACTAATTTCGTTATTGCCTAACTCACCGCGAATTCCATCTTTAGGAAAGTTACCAATTGGGAAACTGCTGTTTTCGAATTTCCAGCCATTTTTTCCGGCTACATTTCCTGAATAATAATTAACAACATCATGCCACTGATCTTGAATAACACCAGGCTTTCCGTAAACGTCATTTTGGTAACTATTGTACCACGGAGAAGTTCCTTTTGAACCAGTATACAAATTGGTTAAAGTCACATCCGGCACCCGCCATCCCTCTGGGCAAGGATCAAATGGTGATTTTTTATCGGCATGTCCCCAACGGTCATCTGCGACTGCACGTTCGTTAGAAACCCAATCTCTCACTTTTTTAAGATCATTTGCATAATGATTTCCACCATTGTACAATGTTCCAGTTCCAGGTTGATACAAAAATAACATTGGATTTTCAACAGAATATTTGATGTTGTCGCTTGTTTTTTTATGTTTTACAGGGTTTAAAGAACCAAATTTCAGATAAGAATCAGTGTATAAATTTAAATAAGCATCACTATTTACCTCATCATAATTAATGGCTAAACCTTTGAAAGCGTCGCTCGGTTTGGCACCGGACCCAGAATTATAAGTATAAATTATTTTTGAATTTTTATCGTTAAATACAGGAAACGGATCCTTCCTACCCCATTGGTAATGAAGTCCATTTGCTTTTCCGGATTCTAAAGAATTACTTTCTGCACCCAGATTGCGATCCATGAAGACCGTTTTGATTGGAGGAGATTTACTCGCCGTCGCATTAACAAAACTATGAGCAGTAGCAACCGGTACTTCAGTGAGATAAGTAATTGCATTTTCTGTAGGATCACCTGCTGTGGCCCAAATATGCCAACTCCAAAGTGCTGGATTGTTTAAATTTCCATTATGAAGCGAAATGACCGCATTTCCTTTCTGTCCGTTTACTAAATCCACGACTATTTTAGAACTCCTAACATCTGCGTTATTAATTTGTAGAGAAACTTTGCTCACTAAATTCTTATTGGTTGTCCATAAAACTTTTACCATTAATTTATTTGAAGGCAACATTTCGTGGTCAGACAAATATTGATTGTGAATCGAAAAGGCTTTGCTTACCGGGATTTGAATTTTCGTTTCATTAGTAACTAAATAAGAATTCGGATCGTCTATTCCAACTTTATAATCCTCTTTTTCATCGATAAAATATTGCGTTGGGAAATCTCCAATTTTTAAAAGATTAGGATCCCGCATACATTTTACTGCGTTTGCTGCTTTAGTCGGATTGGTTACGTTATTATAAATTGCATGTAAACCCACATTTGTTTTCGTGGAAAACGGATCGGATATCATTGAGAAAATCCGAGCACCATCGTAGGAGAAAGTTGCACTCCACAAGCCACCATTTGCAATATTATCTTGAAAAACCACACCAACCGGAGCATTAGGAGCAACAGAATTAGGATAGTAAACATATCCACCAGAAATTGACAATAGCCCAAGATTTCTAGCACCATCCTGTGTTTTGGTAAAATCCATACCTAAACCGGGATAAACTTTAATTCCATTTAAACTTTTATTATTTTCATCCGGAGAGATTTGTCGCAGAGCGCTCGTATCATCATTATTCCAATCTTTCTTACCGAAAAACGCCAAATTATTATTTTGAGTTTCTCGTCCATAATAAGAAGGCACTCTCCATCCGTTCGGGCAAGGATCTAATTCAGACTTCAGTTCATAAGATTGACTTTCTTTTTGCAAAGTCATGTTCGAACTATTACCGTTACCATTTAATCCTTTCGAATTATCTGACCATAAATCCCAGTTTACATAATCGGGACTGGGCGCTGAAGTTTTATATCGGTTACTGGAAAACCAGTTGCCGTTGGGCTCCGTATTCACAATGTAAGTGATTGGATTATTGACTGAATATTGAATGTTTTTTTCAATCTCGTTGTAAGGTCTAACCTTTACTGGAATCGTATTTACTGGATCGATTTGTTTGTGCTTAAGAACACCTACTTCACCAGAAATCTCATAAAAATTAGAATCTTTATAAACCAACGGCGGAAACGGATCTTTCCTTCCCCATTCATACATTAATCCTCCAGATTTTTGCCATTGATGTTCCAGAAAACTGTGGCTGGTCGCACCCAGGTTTCGATCCATATATTGAATGGTAATAGGCTTTCCATCTACATCAGTTTCTCTACCATGCTGATAAACAACACCATTCGCCGGATTATCGGTTACCCAAATATGCCAACTCCAGTAAATTTTTCCATCAACTTTAAAAGCGACAACAGCGTTGCCTTTACCTTTCCCTTTATTAATTTTTACTTTGATTTTGGACGCTTCTGGGTTGCTCCCAGTCACCAAAGTCACTTTATCAATTAGACCGGGAACATCTTCCCAATACATCGAAGCACTTTGTATCCCACCAGGAATAGGACTACTTGCGCCGGCTGATTTTAAGTACTCATAATTAGCCCACATTTCATAGGCTTTCAATACCGGAATTTCTATTCCGCCATAATTGTTATTGTCTGCAAGTTCTAGGTCGTATATAAAACTGTTCGGTGCTTTTGCCCCATTGGAAGTCTGCGAATAGAGAATATTTGCGAAAAAACAAAATACTAATAATTTGCTCTTAATCATAGTTAAAAAAGTTACATAAATTGTTATTGTAATTTTTTTGACATTATTTGTGTGTTTTTATTCAAAAACAAATACCAGTAACCTGTCACTTGCTTTGCGACAAATGTAAAATTATTCTGCACTTCAAGACTATCATTATGAAGAAAAAAAAGTGTTTAAATTGAATTATGTAAAATTGAAAAGAGACAAATCTGCTGAAAGATTTATGAATAAGAGTTTCCTGTCCGATTTAGTATTCAAGAGATAAAAAGGAAATAGGAGCGAAAAGTTGTCTTGTTTAATAAAAACTATGCGATTTTAGCCGTAATTCACTCATTATTAGACCACACACTACCCAAAAAATTCACCAAAAACAAGAGTGAAATCACCCAAATTGATCTAATGCCATAAAAAAACTCTCGATGATGAATCATCGAGAGTATATATTTAGAAAAAAATTAAAACGTTATTTTTTCTTCGGAACTGCTTTTTTTGCAGCGGGCTTTTTAGCAGGTGTTTTCTTGACCGCTGGTTTCTTTGCAGCTGCTTTTTTAGGTTTCACTTTAAAAGCATTTTTATCCTGCGCGGTAATCCATTTTTTCACCTCTTCTAAAGAAACCTCAGCCAATTCCTCTGGAGTATATTTTTCGTCTTTTTTGTTTTTCGGAATTTTAAATATATTCTTACCCAATTTTACAATCGGACCCCAACGTGCGTTTTCGATCGAAATTTTTTCTTCGTCCCATTGTTGAATATAACGGTTTGCCTCTTTCTCTAACTTCGCTTCAATCAATTCATTAATGTCACTTTGGGCAAGATTTTCAAAATCATACCGTTTCGGAACGTTGATGAAAATGGCTTGATATTTAATGAATGGCCCAAATCGACCAGTTCCTTTTGTTACCGGCTCTCCTTTAAAACTAGCAATCGGTGCATCTGCGATTTTCTTTTCACCGATGATTTCTTCTGCTCTTTCTTGAGTAATTTCCAGGGGATTTTCACCTCTTGGAATACTGATGAAAGTTTCGCCCCACTTTACGTAAGGTCCAAATCTGCCTACTCCGATGGTTACGGATTGATCTTCGAAATTATTTAAATCAAATGGAATTTTAAATAATTCGACCGCTTCTTCCAAAGTAATCGTCGCAATATTTTGCGTCGCCATCAAACTTGCAAAGACTGGTTTTTCTTCGTCATCTTGTTCGCCAATCTGAACCATCGGGCCAAACCTTCCAATCCTAACGAGAATATTTTTACCAGTTTTTGGATCTACACCAAGAATTCTTTCTCCATTCGCGCGATCGGCGTTTTCTTCGACATCTTCAATTCTTGGATGGAAATCTTTGTAGAAACCTTGCAAAACTTCTTTCCATTTTTCATCACCGTTGGCAATGTGGTCAAAATCCTGTTCAACTTTTGCCGTAAATCCGTAATCTAAGATTTCTGCAAAATTTTGCGTTAGGAAATCATTCACAACTTCTCCGATATCTGTAGGAACAAATTTATTTTTATCTCCACCGAACTTTTCAGTTAAAACTTCTTTTTTCAAATCCGTTTTACCCAAAGTCATTTTCATGATTTCGCGCTCTTGCGGAATCAATTCTCTTTTATCAACATATTCACGATTCTGAATCGTCTGAATCGTTGGCGCGTAGGTAGAAGGACGACCAATACCAAGTTCTTCTAACTTTTTTACCAAACCTGCTTCAGTATATCTTGCAGACGGACGAGAAAATTTCTCAGTCGCTTCGATTTTTTTATAATCTAATTCTTCACCAGCAGCAACTTTCGGCAACAACTTTTCGTTGTTCTCTTCTTCGTCGTCTTCTGCTTTTACAATTCCGTATGCTTTCAAGAAACCATCGAAAATAATTACTTCACCTTGCGCTTCAAAATGTTGTGGAAGTTTCGCATTTCCAATCTCAATAACTGTTTTTTCAATCTTAGCATTCGTCATCTGCGAGGCTAAACTTCTTTTATATATTAACTGATACAATTTATTTAATTGAACATCAGCAATACTTTTCATTGAGAAATCGGTTGGACGAATTGCCTCATGCGCTTCTTGAGCAGACGCAGATTTAGTCGTATAATTTCTGGGATTAGAATATTCTTTCCCATATTCTGAAAGTATTTGCGCTTCTGCGCCTTTGATCGCTTCTTGAGATAGATTCACTGAATCAGTTCTCATATAAGTAATAAAACCTTCTTCGTATAATCGCTGCGCAACTCTCATCGTTGCGGTCACGCCGTAACCTAATCTATTACTCGCTTCTTGTTGTAAAGTTGAAGTGGTAAATGGTGCAGATGCGGTACGAGTTCCCGGTTTTGTTTCAACATTTAAAACCTTGAAATCTGTATTTTGACATTGATTTAAAAAATCTTCTGCTTCCTTTTCTTTAACGAAATCTTTTTTGAGTTTTGCTGTAATTTCTTGATCGGTATTATTCAGAAATATTCCTTCTAATCTATAAGTAGACTTTGGTGTAAAGCCTCTAATTTCTAATTCTCGCTCTACGACTAATCGTACGGCTACCGATTGAACTCTACCGGCAGAAAGGCCGGCTTTTACTTTTTTCCAAAGAACGGGCGACATTTCAAAACCAACAATCCTGTCAAGAATTCTTCTGGCCTGTTGTGCATTAACCAAATTTTGATCGATCTTTCTAGGATTCTCTATCGCTTTTAAAATGGCGTTTTTCGTGATTTCATGAAAAACGATCCGTCTCGTATTTTCTTCCTTTAATTTTAATTCTTGTGCTAAATGCCAAGCAATTGCTTCACCCTCGCGATCCTCATCAGAAGCCAGCCAAACGATATCTGCTTTTTTAACCGCGGCTTTTAATTCGGCTACGATTTTCTTTTTATCGACCGAAACTTCATAGTCTGGAGTGAAAGTTTCCAAGTCGATTCCCATTCCTTTTTTAGGCAAATCACGGATATGACCGAAACTGGATTTCACGTCGAAATCTTTTCCTAAATATTTTTGAATCGTTTTGGCTTTTGCCGGTGATTCTACAATCACTAAGTTTT
This sequence comes from Flavobacteriales bacterium, assembly GCA_038242555.1. Lineage (GTDB taxonomy): Bacteria > Bacteroidota > Bacteroidia > Flavobacteriales > Weeksellaceae > Kaistella. The sequence continues at coordinate 38,123 of JBBSRZ010000009.1, forward strand.
TTGACATCCTCCGAATTTTGTGCAAAAGTAGAAGTTTTTTTTTAATAGCGCGTTTCGGTCTTTAATTTAAAGGGTTATCAATAGATAATTTAAAAGGAAGAAAACGCTTACATTTGTTATAATTATCAATTTCTGTTGAAAAAATTCATTCAAAATACCATTCAAAGTCAAAAAGTATTCTATCGATATTTTAGGAAAAAAGGGCTGAAAAGATTTCTGAAGGAAAATATTTTGGAGAGTGATGGCAGCGACGAAAAAAAGGCAAAATCAATCGCACTCGGAATTTTTATCGGGTTATCCCCTTTTTGGGGCTTTCATTCTTTTTTGGCGATAACACTAGCGGTTTTTTTCAAGATGAATAAAGTGCTGACCTTCATGGCGTCGCAGATAACTTTTCCACCGCTGATTCCGCTGATCATATTTTTGTCGATGATGGTCGGAGCACCATTTGTAAGCAACACAACTTCGATCGCAGATCAAGAGTTCGATTTTGAATTCATCAAAGATAATTTGGTGCAATATCTTATAGGAAGTTTGATTTTATCGGTTGGATGCGCCGTGTTCTTAGGTTTCCTTTCTTATTTCATTCTAAAAAAATTCAGTTCTACCTCCAAAATAAAGTAAACTGAAGTTGTGAAACCTCTCGAAACTTTTTTATTCTACTTGATAATCAGTCGTTTAAATATTCCCTATTTTTACATAAAGTAAGGCACTATGTCTGATGCACTAAATGTAATTATAGAGCGCGACACCTACGATAGTATTTTGTATGCGGTATTGGGTGGACTGCTTTTGCTGTCGACTTATCACCTGGTGCTTTACTTTCAAAACAGAGACAAATCTTACCTTTTATATAGTTCCTATACTTTCTTTTCTTTTCTGGCCTATATGCCAGTCGCAGAAAGCGGATTTCTACACGATCTTTCTCAATATCTGCATTTTGACTACCGATCAAAACAATTTTTTACTATCATTTTCAATTGTATCTACTTTCTTTTTTTTACGAGATTTCTTAATATAAAAAGAACGAACCCCAAATGGAATCAAATTATTGTAATTCCTGTTTATTTCTATTTAATTATTACGGTAAGTTCGTATGTTTTACTAAAATTCGGGAACGAATTTGTGTTCAACTTTTTATATAAAGTATTTATTTATTTCATTACCATTCATACGGTTATATCATTTTACCTGCTTATAAAATTAGATAATAACCTGAAGTATTATATTATAATCGGTGGCGTTATTTTATATTTATGCTGCATGATTGGCGAAGAAACCGTGAGAAACCTACCTTCTTTAATGATCACTAAAAAGATGGGTGATTTCATTTTTTTCGCAGGTTTGATCGTAGAAAACATGGCGTTTTCTTTTGCTCTTGGACATCGACAGAGAAATATTTACCGAGAAAAAGTGGCCTTTAGTAAAAATTTCATATTTGAAATGAGGAAAAATGAACAATTAAAAGATAAAATCAATTTGCAAAATGAAATAAAGTTATCGGCAGAAAATGAGAAGATGAAATGGCAACAAGAAATATCTGATTTAAAATTAGCCATTTTACAAACTCAGATGAATCCGCATTTCATTTTTAATGCATTGAATTCTATCAAGTATTATATTTTAGACAACGACTCAGAAAATGCGGTTTTCTATCTGACAAAATTTTCAAAAATCATCCGCACCATATTGGTTTCATCTACGATTAAAGAATTCACTTTAGAAGAAGAATTACAAACGCTTCAAGTCTATGTAGATATAGAGAATTTACGTTTTAATAAAGAAATTTCTTTCAATATTTTAATTGATGAAAAAATAAACTCTGAAGAATTAAAACTTCCACCGATGGTTTTACAACCTTTTATAGAAAATGCAATTTTGCACGGAATTGCTTTAGTTGAAGACAAGAAAATTGATTTGCACGTCGTTACAAAAGATCAACATATTGAAATCAGAATCATCGATAACGGCGTGGGTCGAAAAGAAGCCGAACGTAATAAAATTCGCCATAAAAATCTTGGAAAATCATTCGGCACCAAAATCGCGGCTGGAATGCTCAAAAATTATTTTTGGCCAAAACCTTACAAGATCGAATATCACGATTTACATCAAAATGGTCAACCGACCGGAACCATGGTTGTTTTAGAAATTCCAGCCTGCTAATGTTTGGCCAGTTGTCTATCGGATAATTCGATGAAAATTCTTATATTCGCAAACTTAATAAATCAGGATAAATCCTGTTAAACTGATTGAAAATGAAGAAGTTTACCGAATATAAAAATCTCAATTTAACAAACGTTGCCGAGAATATTACTCAGTTTTGGGAGGAAAATCAGACTTTTAAAAAATCTGTAGAAATCCGAAACGGACAACCGGAATATGTTTTTTACGAAGGACCTCCTTCCGCAAACGGAATGCCGGGGATTCACCACGTCATGGCGAGAGCTTTGAAAGATATTTTCTGTCGCTACCAAACTCAAAACGGAAAACAAGTTTTTCGTAAAGCAGGCTGGGACACCCACGGTTTACCGATTGAATTGGGTGTTGAAAAAGAATTAGGAATTACAAAAGAAGATATCGGGAAAACGATTTCGGTAGAAGATTATAATCAAGCCTGTAGAAATGCCGTAATGCGTTACACGGATGTTTGGAACGATTTGACCGAAAAAATCGGCTATTGGGTCGATTTACAAGATCCTTACATTACGTACGAACCAAAATATATGGAAACCGTTTGGTGGCTTTTAAAGCAACTTTACGATAAAAATTTATTATATAAAGGTTACACGATTCAGCCCTATTCACCAGCGGCCGGAACAGGTTTATCATCTCACGAATTGAATCAGCCCGGAACGTATCGTGATGTTTCGGATACAACAGTAGTTGCGCAATTTAAATTGAAAGAAGCTCCTGAAAATGCGAGCGAAACTTGGAAAGAATTATCAGCAATTGCTTATCCTGACTCCAAAATCGAAAGTTCTGAAATTTCAGAAAACACTTGCGGAGGCGCATTGCATTGGGAAGAGTTTGATTCCGAGAAACCAAAAGCAAATGTTTATTTTCTTGCTTGGACCACAACTCCTTGGACTTTACCATCAAACACTGCTCTGGCGGTTGGAAAAGACATCGAATATGTTCTCGTAAAAACCTTTAATCAATATACTTTTGAGCCGATCCATATTATTTTAGCAAAAGTACTTTTACAAAAGAATTTTGGCAAAAAATACGCGGCAGGAACTTCAGAAGATTTTGAAAATTACACTTCCGAAACTAAAGTTATTCCGTATCAAATATTAAAAGAATTTAAAGGATCTGATTTAGCTGAAACTGAATACGAGCAATTAATTCCGTGGTTTTTACCGACAGAAAATGCAGATAAAGCGTTTCGCATAATTACCGGAGATTTCGTTACGACAGAAGACGGAACGGGAATCGTTCACATTTCCCCAACGTTCGGTGCAGATGATGCTCGGGTTGGTAAAGAAAATGGCATTCCGCCAATGTTGATTGAAGATGAAAATAATAATTTGGTACCGTTGGTCGATCTTCAAGGTCGTTTTGCAAAAGGAGGAAATACGCCAGAATTATTCGCCGGAAAATATATCAAAAACGAATATTACGAGGTTGGAACTGCACCTGAGAAATCCTGGGATGTCGATTTAGCGATCCTTTTAAAAACAGAAAACAAAGCCTTTAAAGTAGAAAAATACGTTCACAGTTATCCGCACTGTTGGAGAACTGATAAACCGGTTTTATATTATCCTTTGGATTCTTGGTTTGTAAAAATGACGGCCGTAAAAGACCGTTTGGTTGAACTCAACGAGACCATCAATTGGAAACCGAAATCTACGGGAGAAGGACGATTTGCTAACTGGTTAGAAAATGTAAATGACTGGAATCTTTCCCGTTCAAGATATTGGGGAATTCCTTTGCCCATTTGGAGAACAGAAGATTTGAAAGAAGAAATTCTCATCGGATCGGTCGAAGAATTAATGACTGAAATCCAGAAATCAATGGAGGCTGGTTTCATGTCAGAAAATCCTTTTGCCAAGTTCGAAATAGGAAATATGTCGAATGAAAATTATGCGAATATTGATTTGCATAAAAACATTGTAGATGCAATCACCCTAGTTTCACCTTCAGGAAAACCGATGAAACGAGAAGCCGATTTGATTGATGTCTGGTTTGATTCAGGTTCGATGCCTTACGCACAACTGCATTATCCTTTTGAAAACAAGGAAATGATCGATTCTCACAAAGCCTTTCCAGCCGATTTTATTGCAGAAGGTGTTGACCAAACAAGAGGTTGGTTTTATACTTTGCACGCCATCGCCACTGCGGTTTTTGATTCTGTAGCGTACAAAAACGTAATGTCTAACGGTTTGGTTTTGGACAAAAACGGACAAAAAATGTCGAAGCGTTTAGGAAATGCCGTAGATCCATTTACCACTTTAGAAAAATATGGACCAGATGCCACGCGTTGGTACATGATTTCGAATGCAAATCCGTGGGAAAACTTAAAATTTGATTTAGAGGGAATTGATGAGGTTCGTCGAAAATTCTTCGGAACTTTATATAACACGTATTCATTCTTTGCACTTTATGCGAACGTTGACGGCTTCAATTATTCAGAAAAAGACGTAGAAAACCGACCAGAAATTGACCGCTGGATTTTATCTGAATTGAATTTATTAGTTAAAGAGGTAACTGCTCTCTATGAAGATTATGAGCCAACGAAAGTTGCGAGAGCCATTAATAATTTCGTTAATGACAACTTAAGCAATTGGTATGTAAGACTTTGTCGTAGAAGATTCTGGAAAGGGGATTACTCGGAAGATAAAATTTCGGCTTACCAAACTTTATATGTTTGTTTAGAAACCGTTTCTAAAATTGCCGCACCAATTGCTCCGTTTTTTATGGATCAGTTATATCAAGATTTAAATAAAATTACAAGGAAAGATTCCGCTGATTCAGTTCACTTAACGGATTTCCCAAAAGTACACGAAAGTTTGATCGATCGGGATTTGGTCGAGAAAACGCACTTAGCGCAACAAATTACATCGATGGTATTTTCTTTAAGAAAAAAAGAAAACATCAAAGTAAGACAGCCGCTTCAGAAAGTGATGATCCCCGTTTTAGATAAAAAAACTGAAGCGCAGATCTTGGCAATCTCAGACTTGGTAAAACAAGAAGTGAATGTGAAGGAATTGCAATTGATTAATTCGGAAGAAGCCGCGGATTTAATTATAAAACAGATTAAACCCAATTTCAAAACTTTGGGCGCACGACTTGGAAAAGACATGAAAACTGTCGCTGGAGAGATCACTAATTTTTCAGCGGACCAAATTTCAACTTTAGAAAAAGATGGAACGATGCAAATTCAAGGTCATGAAATTTCTTTAGATGATGTTGAAATTTTCACAAAAGATATTCCAGGCTGGACGGTTACAAGTGAAGGCAAACTGACTGTGGCATTGGATTTGACTCTGACGGACGAATTAAAAGCAGAAGGAATTGCGCGAGAGTTCATCAACAGAGTTCAGAACTTAAGAAAAGAAAAAGAATTTGACTTAACTGACAGAATTTCAATTACTTTAGAGGAGAATAATCCTTTAGAAAAAGAAATTATGGCCAATCAGACATATATTTCTTCGGAAGTCTTGTCAGATAGAATAGAAATTGTAAATTCACTCTCAAATTTTGATGAAATAGAGATTGATGAATTGAAATTCAGAATAAAAGTTGAAAAAGTATAACGATTTGATAATAGTAGTTATTTCTTAAAAAATTATTACGATCAAAAAAACAAAACACATTAAACTATGGCAGAGGATAGACAAAAGTACGGTGATACCGACTTACAAGAATTTAAAGAAGTAATTCAGGCAAAAATAGAGAAAGCAGAAAAAGATTTAATGCTTATCCGACAAAGTTTCATCAATAATCAGAATAATGGTACAGATGATACTTCACCCACTTTCAAAGCATTTGAAGAAGGTGCAGAAACCTTGAGCAAAGAACAAAATTCTATTTTGGCCGGCAGACAGGAAAAATTTGTGCGTGATTTAAAAAACGCCTTAATTAGAATTGAAAACAAAACGTACGGCATTTGCAGAGTTACCGGAAAATTAATTCCGAAGAACCGATTAATGGCAGTACCACATGCAACCTTAAGCATTGAGGCGAAAAATATGCAACGATAAATTAATCGTTTAACTTGAATAATGTACAAAGTAAAATGTATCAAACCATACAGAATACTTTGTACATTTATATTTTAAACTCATGAATACCGTTCTAATCTTACTTGCCGTTGCCGTTATTTTAATCTATTTCTTTCGCAGGAATCTCAAGGAAAAATTCACTCCTAATAAAGAGAAATATTACACGATCGACGATCAGTTTAATGCTGACAAGAAAAACAGACAAAACGAAATCGATGATCTGCTGAGCAAAATCGGGAAAAACGGTTTGCAAGATCTTACCGCACAGCAAAAGAAAAGATTAGACGAACTCTCAAAAAAATAAATTAAAAATGGAATCTTTAATTGTACATCCAAAAAACCAAATGGAACTGAATGCGCTCAAAAGCGTTATGAAAGACATGGGTATTAAATTTGAAAAATTTCACACCAGAAATCACATTTCAGCAGATAAAACTGAACCCAGAACTTCTACTAATAAAACTGTGAAACCAACCAGAAACTTTAAAGACAAACCAAAGAACGATTTGTAATGAAGAAAATAGCATTAATTACATTTATTATTCTTTTAATCGATCAGGTTTCTAAATTTTATATCAAAACTCATTTTCATCTGGGTGAGAGCATTCCAGTTTTACCAGGCTTCAAACTTACTTTTGTAGAAAATCCAGGCATGGCTTACGGATTTCATTTTGGTGGTTTAATCGGGAAATATTTTCTGGTTATTGTACGTGTATTTTTAATTGGCGGAATGTTTTACCTATTCAGCAAATGGCTAAAGGAAGGCGCCAGCAACTATTTATTAATTCCGATGTCAATGATTTTTGCCGGTGCCATTGGTAATTTAATCGACGGAATGTTTTACGCAATGTTGTTTGACAGTGGAACAGTTTATGACGAAAGTATTGGCCGCTGGATCGAATATGGTGGGATTTCTAAAGTCGTTCCTATTGGGGAAGGTTACGGTACATTTATGAAAGGTTGCGTAGTCGATATGCTACATTTCCCGTTAGTGGATTGGCACGTTCCACCGAGTTTCCCAATTATTGGTGGGCAACATATCGAATTCTTCAAATACATTTTTAACGTAGCTGACTCAGCAATTACGGTTGGTGCATCACTTTTATTAATATTTAGAAAGAAAGCTTTACCGAACGGTTTAGATTTTTAATATTTATTTTCATCCTCAATTTCTTCAAAAATTATGTCCAGAATACTTACAGGAATACAGGCAACGGGAACGCCACATTTAGGAAATCTTCTCGGCGCAATTATTCCAGCCATTGAACTTTCTAAAAAGCCCGAAAACGAATCATTCCTGTTTATCGCTAATCTGCATTCTTTAACTCAAATTAAAAATGCAGAAGAACTTAAACAAAACACCTACGAGATTGCTGCTGCCTGGTTGGCTTGTGGATTAGATACTGAAAAAACATTTTTCTACCGACAAAGTGACATTCCAGAAACATGCGAATTAACTTGGTATTTATCGTGTTTCTTTCCTTACCAAAGATTAACGCTCGCCCACTCTTTTAAAGA
>JBBSRZ010000010.1:0-44770 GCA_038242555.1 Flavobacteriales bacterium
AAAAAACGTCTTGAAGAAATTTTGAAATCTAATAGTTCAATAATTGCATAAAACGGCACTACCTACAACACGGTATTTCTATTAGCGGGTCGGAAGTTCCTATCATCAAGATCTTCGCTAATTGTTCAATTTGTTATATTTTCAAGGACTTGTTATAAAAAGTCCCCGCCAACAGAAATACCCAACCGTTGTGCCAAATATTAATAAACCTATGAATCGAGAAGAGAAAAACGAATTATCAAAAATGAAATCTATTGAAGCGGAAGATATCTTATCTATGCTAGATGGAATTCCACTTCCACCAGGAATTAAAAAGAATTTATGGAAATCTTTGGGAAGACTTGTTACTGGTTTAGTAGATATTCCCGTTGCATATTTAGAATCCAAATCGGAAAGTATTAAACGAGAAACTGTGGCACTCAATTTATTCAGAAATCGAGTTGCGGAAAAGGCTTCAACAGAATTCACGAATGACAATACTTTGATGAACAGAGCGGTAAATTATTACGGCTCAAAATTGTTAAAGGAACAAATCAACAGAGAAAGTGTAATTAACAAAGCAGCAGAAGATTTAAAACTAAATCCACCCAAAGAAGATACTGATAAAGATATTGACGAAGATTGGTTAGAGATGTTTTCCCGAATTTCCGAAAGAAAATCAAACGAAGATGTGCAACTTATTCTATCAAAAATATTATCTGGAGAAATAAGAAAACCTGGAAGCTTTGGGCCAAAAAGTTTGCAAATACTAACATCGCTAGATCATGAAACTGCTTTAATATTTAGAAAATTTTGTTCCATTAGCTATTCATGTCCTCAATTAGGAGATTCTTTAACTCAGGTAATTTGTGAGCCATTCGGAAGCCCAGGAGACAATGGTTTACAAAAATTTGGACTTAGCTACTCTGAACTTACACAACTTCAAGACTCTGGCTTAATTCAAAACTCATTAACTTCTTGGCACACAATGCAGGCATTATTATTTCAATTACCCTTTAAAATTGGTACAGATCATTATCAATTGTCATCAACCTCCGAGACTTTATCAGAAGCTAGGAAAACTAAAATAATCAATTTCACTAAAGTTGGTCTGGAACTGAGAAAAGTTTTAGAAATGAAAACTGACATTACTTACAATGAGGAGTTAATATCATGGATTAAAACTACATATAAGTTACAATAATACCTGTCACAACATCGGTTTTGCAATATGGCGGGTTTCGTGTTAAATCGAAGATTAGTGCTTCTAACAAAGTTTAGTTATAATGGAACGTTGATGCTTTTAATCCGCTACATTTCCAAGGCGAGAAACGTTGAATGTCATCGATGAGCGACACCGAAAAAATAACTAAACAATTAATTTTAAAGTCAAACAAAATGACAAAAGAAGAGCAAATTGAAATTCCATTAAGTAAAAGTAAAATGACAATGACATTTTTAGGTTCACTAATTTTTGTAGCACTTGGAATTTGGTTTTTAGTAAATCCACCAAAAATTAGTAATCCTATTTTTGGTAATCCAACCTTAATTTTAATTGTTGGAATTGCTTCAATTTTATTTTTCGGACTTGTTGCAATAACTGCTTTCCGTAAATTTTCAGATAAAAAAGCAGGACTTATTATTAGTAAACAAGGGATAATAGACAATTCAAGTGGCGTATCAGCAGGATTAATTCCTTGGACAGACATCGAAGAAATTAAAGTTTCGCACGTTATGAACCAAATTTTTTTATTGTTTATTGTCAAAAACCCACAAGAATATATTGACAAAGTATCAAATCCGATAAAAAGAAATGCTATGAAAATGAATTTTAAAAGTTATGGCTCACCAATTAGTATTTCTGCAAATGCTCTAAAAACAGACTTTGACAGCTTAAAGCAAGTATTGGAAGAAAAAATGAGAGAATTTAAAGCGTAAAAAAACAACAAACAGTCAACATCGGTTTGGCAATATGGCGGGTTTCGTGCTAAATCGAAGATTAGTGCTTCCTTTGAAGTTCAGTGATTATAAAAAGTTTCTGTTTCTTTATCTGCCACATCACAAAGCCGCAAAACGTTATCTTTAATTAAAACCAAAACCAACAGAAATGACAAAACTAAAAACAATTCTTATTATAATCTTAATTATGACTTTAAACTCTTGTGATAATAAATCAATCAAATCTGAAACAGAAGATTATACTCTCGAAATTAAAAAAGCACCAGATGTTCTTCGTGACTTTACCAATCATATTCAAACAGAACCGCTAAATATTAACGCTGAAAAACTAAACTTAAAAAATATTTTTGCAATACTCATGAAAACTGACACAAGCAAAATTAATTTAAAGATTGATAGAAAAAAAAATGAATATTATAGCTTACTAATAGAACAAAAAAAAGAAGATAAATCTATTAATGAAACCATTATGAATGAAATTTTAGATAAATGGAATTTACAGATGAATGTTTCTAAAAGTAAAACATATGAAATCGAAATTAAAGACACTATCAGATATAATAATTTTATTAGCAATACAGATAATAAGACGTCTACAATTACAAGAAGTAAGGATTCAATAATAATTAATAACGGTAATTTAAAAGAAATAACCGAAATATTGAATTCAGAATTTTCAGCAACAGTAATTTTTAATAATGAATCTAAAAGAATTGATTATAAATGGAAAAAATCGACATTTGAGAAACTGAAAATACAATTACAACAAGATTTGGGAATATTATTTTTAGATTCAAAAAATGACAAATCAGTATTTACTATTGAGAATAACTAAAATTAACATCGGGGTGGCAATCCTTGTAGGTGATTTTTCTAATTGTATGGGATATTTTAAGATTATGTACAGTTATAATAATATTAGTGTTTTAAAATTAGGTGCTTATATTACCTCCAACAAGATCTCTGAATATCATTTCTTTTCTAAGTTCTTCTGTAGCTTTTCCACAAACTCATAGGCTGCCGGACAGACGACTGTGTTTTTAATGGTGAGATGATTGATCTGATAGATCTTTTTGCGATCGGTGTGTGGAAATTCTAGGAATGTGGCTTGGAAAGAACGAAAGTTCAAGTTTTTGGATGAGCGTCTGAACCGATATCAAAGCGCGTGGCGTGGAAGATATATTGATTACTGCAACTGATAATATGAATGGTTTTACCCAGACAATTCGCTCCGTTTTCCCACAGTCTCAAGCCCAGATCTGCGTAGTTCATCAGATAAGAAATGCGTGTAAATATGTGGTTTGGAAGAACAGAAAAGTCTTCACTGCGGACATGAAGCACATTTACAATGCTCCCACAAAGCAAGCTGCAGAGGCTGCTCTAAATGATTTTGCTGAAAAATGGGAGTCAAAATATTCTTACGCCATCAAATACTGGCGAGATAATTGGGACGAATTGACAGTGTTTTTTGATTTCCCGGTAGAAATCCGCAAAATCATATACACCACCAATTTAATTGAAAATCTAAATGGAAAAATCAGAAAATATACCAAAAATAAAATGTCCTTCCCTACTGATGACGCTGTTTTAAAATCTGTTTTCCTAGCCTTAAGAGAAGCTACAAAAAAATGGACAATGCCCATAAGAAATTGGGGAATCGTACTCAATCAATTTATACTTATATTTGAAGAAAGGCTCAGATTATAAAATCCAAGCCTCAACTTTTCAACTTACACACTTTTCGGGATAGTGTCATTTTTTGCTAAATTGATCAATTCATCAAGTAATAAAATTTTGGATAAATATAAATTTCGTCTTTGAAAATCCGCACTAGTCTTATACTTTACCGTTGCCCGTAAGTTAAAAAAGAGCTTATCAAATGAAAATATATAAAGAAAAAAGAAAAAAATTTAATACCTATTTATTATTTGGATTGATACTATTACCTATATTAGTTTTCTTTCTTGACAAGGACATGTTTACTGAAAAACCATTTATTCTGCTGCCACTAATAATTCCTATAATTATAACCACTTGGATTTTCTTTCACAACAAGTTGCCGGTCAATAAGAAACGTTGAAATAGATAATTTTGGTTTTTTTTAAAGTGAATTCCAATCTATTTGCTGTAATAGAGTTTTGCCAGGAATAAATTAGTATCTTTAACTTGTTAAAAATTAAAAAAATGGACAATACAAGAAAAATCAGTAGAATTTTATTCTTAATATCTGCCGTATTGCTACTTGCAAATAGTTTATTTAATATTTTGAATAATGAATTTAAAATATTATTAATTATTTTAATAATACTTTCACTCATTTTGAATTTATCTATTAATCTAATAAAATATTACATAAGATAAAACACCTAAAAAAATACAACGGTAAACTGATTTTATCATTACGTTTCTCTAATTATGAAATAAAAAATATCATTGTATCTATTTTTATTTCCGTTTCCATTTTTACGCAAAAAAAAGATTTGCGTATCAAGTTTCTCACTAAAAATACAGTAGTATATAAAAAAAACTACAGGGAAGAAAGCCCGAAATCATATTATAAATAGGGATTTCTGCGCAAATGTCCAACCCCGTTAAATTTCAACAAGATCTCTGAATATCATTTCTTTTCTAAGTTCTTCTGTAACTTTTCCACAAATTCATAGGCGGCTGGACAGACGACTGTGTTTTTAATGGTGAGATGATTGATCTGATAGATCTTTTTTCGATCGGTGTGTGGAAATTCTCTGCAGGCTTTTGGTCGAACTTCATAAATAGAACAGGTATTATCTACATTTAGAAACCAACAAGGAAGATCTTGTAAAACTTGATCTTGGTCTTCATCGGTGCGGAGGAATTTGTCTTCAAAATCTCCCACTTTCATTTTTAAATGCTTCGCGATTCGCTCAATATCTTTTGCGGTAAAAAGTGGACCGGTCGTTTTGCAGCAGTTGGCGCAGTTCAAGCAATCAACTTTTGCGAAAACCTCATCATGAGTTTCCTGGACTTTATAATCGAGATTTTTAGGTGGTTTCTTTTTCAAACTATCCAGAAACTTTTTGTGTTCTTTCTGTTTTTGAAGCGCTTGAGATTTATAGAATTCCAAATTCATTGTGCAAAAGTAAGCGTTATTTCTTTTTTATAACTGATGTTAATTAAAAATACAACCTGCGGCCGCGATAGTAGCGGCTACCCCGCAAGGAGGAACGACTGAGGAGTAAAAGCGGATAGCGCGAATTGTCCGCCCGAAAAAGATACAATGATTACAGTCATAAACTTCGCCTGAAAATTTTCACTAATTTTGAACTATGAAAAAATTGGAAACAAGACAAGATATTGAAGATTTGGTGAACCGTTTTTATGACAAAATACAGACCGATGATACGATCGGGTTCTTCTTTAATGACGTCGCAAAGGTCGATTGGTCGCATCATTTACCGAAAATGTATTCTTTTTGGGAAACACTTTTATTTGGTCAGATTTCTTACAAAGGAAATCCAATGGCAGTTCATTTCCCCATTAATGCAAACGTGCCGATGGAGAAATTTCATTTTGAACATTGGCTAAAACTGTGGACGGCAACCATCGAGGAAAATTTCACTGGTGACATGGCAGATTTAGCGATCTACAAAGCCACGAATATCGCCAATTTAATGGGTCATAAAATGGAAGTCGCGCGACGAGTTTGATAAATAATCTTAAGTAATCACTTCAGAATTACATTCTTGCAGTTCACTACGAGTGATTGTTTTTATGTAAAATACAATATAAGTTACTGGAATCCAATAACTTATATTTTTTTATTTCACGTGAAACATTCCTAATTAAAAGGAAAACATCTACTGATCTTGCTCTTCGTCCGAAATTTCTTCGTGATCTTGCTCTTCGTCCGGAACTTCTTCTTGTTCATCCTCATGATATTCGAACAAGAAATCATTGTAAGGAAAACGAGCAGTATGAATTTTTAAAACCTCATCATACATCATCTTTTTCATCTCGCCAAAATTTTCTTTTGTAAGCGCAGAAATAAAGACGGTTGGATATTGTGATTTAGACATCCACGTTTTTTTCCATTCGTCTAAAGAAATATTTTTCCTAGTTTCTGGTGTAAGATCGTCGTCTTCTTTTTTCTCGTAGGCAAAGGCATCAATTTTATTGAAAACCATGATCATCGGTTTTTGGTGCGCATTAATTTCCATTAAAGTTTGATTGACCGAATTAATGTGATCTTCAAAACTTTCATGGGAAATATCCACAACGTGAATCAATAAATCTGCTTCACGAACTTCATCCAATGTGGATTTAAAACTTTCTACTAGTTGAGTAGGAAGTTTTCTAATAAATCCTACGGTATCTGTTAATAGGAAAGGCAAGTTGCCGATCACCACTTTGCGCACCGTTGTGTCCAGCGTTGCAAACAATTTGTCTTCGGCAAAAACATCTGATTTAGAAATAGCGTTCATCAAAGTAGATTTCCCAACGTTCGTATAACCTACCAAAGCAACGCGAACCATTTTGCCTCGGTTCTGTCTTTGAGTTGCCATTTGCTTGTCGATGGTTTTCAACTTATCCTTTAATAGGGAAATTCGGTCGCGGATTATTCTTCTATCGGTCTCAATTTCCGTTTCACCAGGACCACGCATTCCGATTCCACCTTTTTGCTTATCAAGGTGAGTCCACATTTTACTCAATCTCGGGAGTAAATATTGATATTGAGCAAGTTCTACCTGAGTTCTTGCGTACGAGGTTTGGGCTCTTTGGGCAAAAATATCCAGAATTAAATTCGTGCGGTCTAGGATTTTAATTTCCTCCATTTCTTTTCCAAGATTCTTGAGTTGGGAAGGAGAAAGTTCGTCGTCAAAAATGACCGTTCCGATGTCGTTTTCTTTTATGTATTCTTTTATTTCCTGCGCTTTCCCACTTCCAATAAAAGTTTTGGGATCAGGTTGTGTTAATCTTTGGGTAAATCTTTTTTCTACAGTCGCTCCTGCAGTTAAAGCCAAAAATTCTAACTCATCTAAATATTCTGTGAGTTTTTCTTCGCTTTGATGTTGAGTAATTAAACCGATTAAAACGGCTTTTTCGTAGAGATGTTCTTTTTTGTCTAGCATAAATTCTATTTAGGCATTCATTCAAAGATATTACTTTGAATTTTACCATTAAAAAAATCTTAGTTTAAATAAACTAAGATTTATGAATTTTTATTTTTTTCTTAATCCCAGTCCGCAGCCACAAACTTCATCATTTTTCCGTTTGCGTTACTTAAAGTAAGATAATGACCTTCAACTTTATAATTGTTCATCATCGGAAGTACTTTTATAAAAGCGGATTCTAAATCCATTGCTTTGTCACAAAACATCATTGTACTTCCAATATCTGAAAACTGAACAGTTCCATTAGCATTAAAGTTTGCGTTCCCAAACATATTGTTACAACCCATATTTGCAGAAAATTGCATTGGCGATTCTTTAAGTGTTGTTAGATTAAGTTGTGCTTTGTTACTCATCATCATTTCCTTCGTGAAGTCTTGAAATTCCACCAACATCCATTCACGTTGTACATTTTCTGGAACGTTTGGTTGAGTAGTACAGTTTGCTAATAACAAAAGTGTAAATATGGCTATTAATCCAGTTATTATCTTTTTCATTTTTTTATAAATTTCTCTTTACAAAACCATTTCTGTGCCACGATTTTGCTGCGTTTGATGAGATAACTTCTTAGTTTAAAATGAAATGATAGATATTAAAAATTGAACTTTAAGTCAAAAAAAGAACGCTTCTTTCGAAACGTTCTTTAAAATTTATATAAACTAAAAGTTTAGATAGGTTTCCAATCAACGACCGCTCGGATAAATGCTTCTGCATTTTCCAGCGGAATATTTGGTAAAATTCCGTGCCCAAGGTTGGCGATATAACGGTCCTTTCCAAATCGGTTAATCATTTCGGTTACCATTTTCGTAATTGTTGCAGGTGAAGAATTTAATCTGTTCGGATCAAAGTTTCCTTGCAAAGTCATCGTATGGTTTGTTAATGTTCTGGCTAGTTCTGGTTTGATCGTCCAGTCTACTCCAAGAGCAGAAACTTTCGCTAAAGTCATTTCTTCTAAAGCGAACCAACATCCTTTCCCGAAAACTACCACATGAGTTAACGGACTTAAGGCTTCTACAATTTGGTTGATATAAGGCCAAGAGAAAATTTGGTAATCTTCTGGAGATAATGCTCCGCCCCAAGAATCAAAAACTTGAACCGCTGAAACTCCTTTTGCTACTTTACCTTTCAGATAAGCGATGGTCGTGTCGGTGATTTTCTGCAATAACAAATGCGCTGCTTCTGGATTTCTAAAACAGAAACTTTTTGCAATATCCCACGCTTTAGAACCTTTCCCTTCGATACAATAACAAAGAATTGTCCATGGTGAACCTGCGAAACCGATTAATGGAATATCGTTATCTAATTTATGCAAGGTCATTTCAATGGCATCGTAAACATATCCTAAAGTATCATTAACATCAGGAACTACAATGTTTTGTACATCTTCTAAAGTTCGGATCGGTTTTTCTAACCACGGTCCAATTCCTTCTCGCATCTCGAAATCCATGCCCATTGCTTGTGGCACCACCAAAATATCTGAGAATAAAATTGCAGCATCTAGCGGATATCTGCGAATTGGCATCATGGTAATTTCAGATGCGAGTTCTGGTGTACGGCAACGAGTGAAAAAATCATACTCATCACGCATTGCACGAAATTCTGGTAAAAATCTACCTGCTTGTCTCATCATCCAAACCGGCGGACGTTCTACTGTTTCGCCTCTTAGTGCCTTTAGGTATAAATCGTTTTTAATCATAATCTTAAAATAAAATCAGAAACCGAAGTTTCTCAATAGGAGTTTATAGTTTCCCTTCTTTTTTAATTAATTTTAGCAAAGCATTTAAATCATTGTCTTTGCCGATAAATATTTTTTGTGTCGTGTGTTTGCTGACTTCTGAACCGGTCGTTTCTCCGATTGCATATATCTGAGCAAAATCTAACTTATTATTTTTGATAAAACTGCGAACGCCGCTTGGCGAAAAAAACGCAATTGCATCGTGGTTTTGAGTTTCAGTCGGATAAACCAGTTCTGTTTCGTAAACCACTACTTTTTTATAATCAATGTTTTGCAAGGGCAATTTTTCTTGAAGAATATCCAAGGCTAGATTTCCGCAAAAATGAATAAATTTTTCTTTTCCGCAGTTTTCGATAATAAACTCGGAAAGTTCTTTAGCATTCTTCTTCGTTTTAAAAACACCGAAGCCGTATTTTCTTAATTGAAGTTTGGTCTTATGACCGACACAATAAATTTTGTTATAATTTCTTTCTGCAAAATTCTCTTGCGGTTTGAATCCATTTCTGAAAAATGACTCTACTCCATTTACACTCGTAAAAATTAAAGATTTATTGCCCAAAGGAAACGGCGCCAAATCCAGAAGATTAATTTTAATAACCTCTAAATATTGATGTGAAAAGTCGGTTCCAAGTATCGTAGAAACTTCTTTTTCATCTAATTTTTTTGTAAACAGAATATTCATTAAAAATAAATTATTAATAATTTCTTTTATTTAATACGAGTTTAGATTTTAGTGTAGATGTTCCTTAATTTCTTGCATTAATTCTCTACCGCCATCTTCTAAGATTTTATCTGCCAACTGTGCTCCAAAATCTTCCTCGGCATTCCAGGTGAAAATTTCATCAATTTCTAGACATTCCTTTCCATCTAAAGAACATAATCTCCCGATAAAACGAACTTCATTATGTTCATTAATCTCTGCAAATGCACCAATCGGCGCTGTACAACCGCCTTCTAATGCTCGTAAGAAATTTCTTTCGATCTCAATACAAATTCTCGTTTCGCGATGATTCACAGATTGGAAAATTTCTTTCAATTCGTGATCGTCTGCTCTTGCGCAAATGGCAACAACTCCTTGGGCTGGCGCTGAAATCATCATCGAAAGATGCTCATAGGGAACATCTAAACCCATTCGCTCAATCGCTGCTAAAGAAAACAAAGTAGCATCAAAATTCTGGTCTTCTAATTTTTGAAGACGCGTTTGAACGTTTCCACGAATATCAAAAAATTCGGTTTCCGGATAATATTTGGCCCAGAATGCACGACGTCTTAAACTGCTGGTTGCAATCTTTAGTTCATGAAATTCTTTGTTTTTAGAAGTCGACTTTCTCACTAAAACATCTTCTGGATAATCGCGTTTTAATACAGCGATGATCTCTATATTTTCAGGAAGTTGCGTTGGTATATCTTTTAAAGAATGAACGGCGATATCAACTTCATGATTAAGTAAGGCGATATCCAGATCTTTAGTAAAGATCCCTGTGATGCCCATTGCGTACAGTGGTTCGGTAAGATTTTTATCTCCAGACGATAATATTGGGGTAATATCAGTTTTATAATTTTTGTTCTGCAAATTTCTGGCAACCTCTCTCGCTTGCCATAAGGCGAGCGGTGAATTTCGTGTACCTATTTTAATGCTTCTCATTAAACTCTTTATTTGGTTGTTCTACTAAAATTTCGTGCATCAATTTGCTGATCTCTTCTGCCTTCCAAGGATTATCAATAATATATTTGGCGAATCTATTGGTAATTTTTTGAATCATACGCTCTGAAAGTTGCATATCATCCACCTCAACATACTGATGCTTTTTATGAATTTTATGCATTTCGTTTCGTTCCATGTTTTTAAGAACAGCTTTGAAATGATGAATGTTTGGTGCCAATTTTCTTTTCTTTTCCCACTCCAAAAAATCTTTGGTCATTTCTTTAATGATCTGCTCAGCTTTCGGAATTTCTTTCTGCCGCTGAATCATCGTTTCGTTAATGTGCATTGATAACTGATCCACATCGACTAAACTAACATTTTCGTTTTCGGTGACGTTTTTTGCCACGTTGTTCGGAATAGATAAATCAATTACTAAAGTCTGCTTGCCATTAGGAAAATGCTCTATATTAATGATCGGATGTTGCGCACCAGTCGCAACAATTAAAATATCTGTTTTACCTAATTCTTCCTGAAAACTATCAAATTCAATATAAGGAATTTTATATTTTTCCGCGATCTTTTCTGCTTTGTCGGCAGAGCGGTTAGCAATTTTTACTCTTGGTTTATAGACATGCTTCACCAAATTTTCGACGGTATTCTGCCCAATTTCTCCTACTCCAAGAAGTAAGATGTTTTTATCCGAAATTTGGGTCTGATTTTTTAGAATATAATGAACTGCAGCATACGATACGGAGGCCGCGCCGTTCGAAATTCCAGTTTCGTTTTTTATCCGCTTAGAAATCTGAATTGCCGAATTAATCGCTCTCTCTAAAAATGGATTCGAATATTTTTTTTCTTTTCTAAAACGATGGTAAGCGTTTTTAATTTGCCCAATGATTTCAAAATCACCAATGATCTGGCTTTCTAAACCAGCGGCTACGCGAAACAGATGATTAAGTGCTTCTTCATGTTTCACAATATTTACATACTGCATGAAATCGGTGAGACTTACGCCAACTATTTTGCAGTATAATTCTGCAATAAGAAGATAATTTTGGGTGGTCGTATAAATTTCGGTTCTGTTGCATGTAGAAACTACAAACGCATCTCCCAAATTCATATCATGAATCTCACTGACAAAGTGCTTTACATTCTCATCAAAAAAAGCAAATTTGCCCCGTGTTTCTGCATCTGCTTTTTCAAAACTGACGCTTAGAACGGCGAAATATGCGGTTTGATGAATGTTATTATCCTTAATCATAGAGCAATCGCAAATTTAGGGTTTTATATTGAATAAGTAAAGGATATAAGATATGAAGAATATCACGAAAATCAATAATTCTATCCCTAAAATTGCGGTTCTTCAGTTTAAAATGAAATATTTTGACGATTAAAAAGTTATCTCATCATCTTACTGAAATTTTATAACATTTTAACCAAAATTAGCAACGATCTAATTTTTAGAACGGTTCTAAATTTATATCTTTGTACACTTTAAAAAATTAGCATAAAAATGGGTTTATTTGATATGTTCACGCAAGATATTGCGATTGACTTAGGGACGGCGAACACGCTTATCATTCACAACAATAAAATTGTAGTTGATCAACCATCAATAGTAGCGATAGAACGTTCTTCAGGCAAGCCGATTGCAGTTGGTGAGAAAGCGAAACACATGCAGGGGAAAACTCATGAAGATATCAAGACCATAAGACCTTTGAAAGATGGTGTAATCGCTGATTTTCATGCGTCTGAACACATGATCAAAGAATTCATCAAGCAAATTCCTGCGATCAAAGGAAAACTTTTTCAACCCACTTTAAAAATTGTAATTTGTATTCCATCTGGCATTACCGAAGTTGAAAAACGTGCCGTACGTGATTCTGCTCAGAAAGTAAATGCAAAAGAAGTTCGTTTAATTTATGAACCAATGGCTGCTGCAATCGGAGTAGGAATTGATGTTCAGAAACCAGAAGGAAATATGATCATCGACATAGGTGGTGGTACGACAGAAATCGCGGTAGTTGCCCTTGGAGGAATTGTTTGTGACAAATCTGTAAAAATAGCCGGTGACGTATTTACCAATGATATTGCATATTACTTAAGAACGCATCACAATTTATATATCGGTGAAAGAACTGCAGAAAGAGTAAAGATTGAAGCAGGTTCTGCAGTAGAAGAATTAGACGTAGACATCGAAGATATACCGGTTCAGGGCCGTGATTTAATTACAGGTAAACCAAAAGAAATTATGGTGAACTACAAAGAAATTGCGCGCGCTTTAGATAAATCGATTATCAGAATTGAAGATGCGGTGATGGAAACGCTTTCGTTAACTCCACCTGAATTAGCGGCAGATATTTATAAGACAGGAATTTACCTTGCTGGTGGTGGTGCTTTGTTAAGAGGACTTGCTGACAGACTTCACCGCAAAACGGGACTTCCGGTTTTTGTAGCAGAAGATCCGTTAAGAGCAGTAGTTCGTGGGACGGGTATTGCTTTGAAAAATATGGATAAATTCAATTTCCTTATTAAATAATTAATAACTTTTTGTACGAAATTAACGAATGGGATTTTTGCTGAGATTATTTTCGAAGAACGGTTTATTCGTCTTCTTTATATTTCTGCAACTCATTGCTATCGTATTGATTTTCAGCAGAAACTCAATGCAACAGTCGTGGATTGCGGGTCAATCTGCAGCCTTTAATTCGTGGGTTTCTGGTTATATTGACGAAGGTGCTTCTTACCTGAAACTCAAACAAACCAATGATAAATTAGTTGCTCAAAACAAAAGTTTGATGCAGCAATTGTACGGAAGAGATGGCGTGACTAATCCTGAATTTAGAAAAGTACATGACACCATCGGAGGTGGACAAATTTATACATTCGTTGACGGCGAAATAATTTTCAACAGCATCAATCGAAAAGATAATTACTTCACCATTAACCGAGGAAAAAGAGATGGCATCATTCCTAAAATGGGTGTAATGGCACCGACAGGAATTGCAGGAATTGTCATCAATACCACCGATTCTTACTCACTTGTTCAGTCGGTCTTAAGTTTAAATAAAATTAAAATTAATGCTTCACTAAAAAAGTCTGGGTATTTCGGAACTTTAACTTGGCGCGGTGACGATTCCCGAATTATGCATTTATCAGATGTGCCGAAATATGTTCCTATTCAAGTGGGTGACACGATCATAACCGATGGAAAATCTGCTATTTTCCCGCAAGGAGTAATGATCGGAAAAGTTGCTGGTTATGAAGTTGACAGCAAAACCGGTTTCTGGGATATCGCAGTTGAGTTAAGTGAAAAAATGGGAAATCTGACCAAAATTTATGTGGTTAAAAATCTCAAAAAAGCCGAGGTTCGCAAAATATCCGATACGCTTGATGCCACTATAAAAAGAGAGAAATGATCAGTAGAACCCTTTTTACCGATATCCTAATTATTGTTTTGCTTATCGCTTTGCAAATTTTTGTGCTGAATAGAATTACACTTTTCGGCAAATATACACCGGTGATGTATCCCGTTTTCGTCATGTTTTATCCGTTCTTCAGAAATAAATATCAATTCTTTGCTTTAAGTTTTATTCTAGGTTTAGGAATTGATGCTTTTCTTTATACTTGGGGAATTAATGCTTTTGCGACGTTGATGATTGCCTATTTTAGAACGCTTATTTTCCGAACTACAACCGATACATCCACTGATTTCTTTTCTTTTCAAACTTTGCAGTGGACGCAGTTTTTGCTCTTTATTGGAATGAGTATTTTTCTACATCAGACATTGGTACAGTATATTGAAATCTTCAAATTCAGCCGCTTTTTCGATATCTTTTTGAATGTTTTGGCGACAAGTGCGATTTCATTTATCTTTATCATCATTTACACAATCGCATTTAAAATCAAACAAAAAGTTTGAAATCACAGTTTTTTAAAATTACGATTTTCCTTTCCCTCATTGCTATCATATTTATAGCAAGGCTTGCTTATTTACAACTGTTTACTGATCGATATGCTTTAAACGCGGCAAATACATCAATTAAAACTGAATATATTATCCCACAGCGTGGAGTAATATTCGATCGTAATGGAAAAATTTTGGTGGGGAATCAACCCTCGTATGAAATTTCATATACCGAAGCTTTATTAAAGCCTGACTTTGACACTATTGATTTTTGTAATCTGGTTCGGATAAGTAAAACAGATTTCATCAAAACAATTAACTCGATAAAAAAGGAAAAATACTACTCGAAGTTAACTCCGATGACTTTTATGAAAAATATGAGTCGGGAGGAAATCGCCAGAATTCAAGAAATCATTTTTAAATATCCTGCTTTCAGTATTGTTTCCAGACCACAGCGGCAATATGAAGTTTCTACTTCTGGAAATCTTTTAGGATATACCAATGAAGTTAATGAAAGGGAATTGAAGAAAGATTCTATTTATTATCTTCCAGGTGATAATATCGGAAAAACAGGTATTGAAAAGTCCTACGAAAATGAATTACGAGGCATAAAAGGTATTCAATATATCCAAAAAGATATTCGGCTAAGAAGTATTGGATCTTACAAAGATGGCGCTTTAGATAAAGATGTTGTAACGGGAAAAGACATAACGCTTACCATTGATTACGATTTACAGCGCATGGCGGAAGAAATGATGGTCGATAAACAAGGAGCAATTGTCGCCATCGATCCTGCCACCGGAGAAATCTTAGCGTTAGCAACGGGTCCTGATATTGATCCCAACTTATTTTCGGGCGCAGAGAAAACCAGGAATTTGTATCGACTGCAAATGGATACGATTTATAATAACCGGCCAACTTTCGACCGTTCTCTTCAGGCTGCTTACCCACCAGGATCCACTTTCAAACTATTAACCGCCGCAGCTGCTTTGCAAATGGGTGTAATGGATGAAAACACCAGATTCCCTTGTGGAGGAGGTTTCAATTATAGAGGATTAAGGATTAAAGGTCACGGTGGAGCAGATCCGCTGGTTCCAGCTATTCAAATTTCCAGCAACTGTTATTTTTCTTATGCTTTTATAGCCATTATGAATAAATATCCGGGCGATCCCACACGAGGAGTAAACGAATGGAAAAAAATAATGAGCAGTTTTGGCGTTGGTGAATTTCTAAATAATGATTTAGCCGTTGGCTCGAAAGGAAGAATTCCGAGTGGTGAATTTTACGAAAAGAGAAGCGGTGGTAAAAAAGACTGGACTTCTGCGTATACGATGAATGGTTCTATTTTTAATGGAATGGGACAAGGAGACGTGCTGTTAACACCGTTGCAGATGGCAAATTCAGTTGCTGCAATTGTCAACCGAGGTTGGTATTTTACGCCGCATATTGTAAAATCAATTGATGGCAAACCGAATCCTGATCCAAGATTTAAAGTCAAACACAAAACATTAGTTGATCCAAAACATTTTGATCCAATTATTAAAGGGATGGAGGCGGTTGTTCTCAATGGTACTGCTAGAGGATTAAAATCAAATGATTTTACGATGTTAGCAAAAACCGGTACGGCTCAGGTTCCGCAAGGAAAAGATAATTCAATTTTTGTTCTTGCTGCACCCGCAGATAAGCCTAGAATTGTAATTGCAGCCGTGATGGAACATGCCGGATTTGGTTCTACGTGGGCAGGTCCTGCTGCCACCGTAATCGCTGAACGTTATTTGATGGGAGACTTAAAACGTGAACATCTTTATAACAAGATGATTAATGCGAGTTTTATGCCTGAATATAAAAGACAGTGGATCGGTGAATTAAAAAGAAAAGGACTTTATAAAGAACCCAATAAAGATTCTGTCAACTTAAAGAACATTGAAGATCAGTTGAAAAAAACTAAAGATGTTGCAGAAAAAAAACAACTTCTTATCAAAAGAGATTCTCTTTCACAGAAAATAAAAAACAGCGCAAAAAAATGAAGTGGGCACAAGGTATCGACAAACTAGGATTGTCTCTCTATTTTTTGCTCTGTGGATTTGCGGTGGCAAATATTTATAGTGTAGAACCTGCTAGCGGAAATAGACAAGCAATTTGGTTAGCCGTATCTGTTATTACAGGATTGGTCATTTTTATGATGAGAACAAAGTTCTTCGAAAACATGGCGGGTATTATTTATTTGGTCAGCATTCTTTTATTAATTGGATTATTTCCTTTTGGAACGGAAATTCTCGGACAAAAAAACTGGTATAAATTCGGGCCGGTGAGTTTACAACCCGTAGAATTTGCGAAGATCGGTACCGCACTGATGCTGTCTAACTACGTTTCTGGTCCGGATTTTAATTTGAAACATAAGAAATCGCTGTGGACTGTTATCGCCATAATCGGAATTCCGTCGATTGTTGTCTTGGCGATTCCAGATGTCGGATCGCTTTTAGTTTTTATTGCTTTTTTTATTGCTCTGTTTAGAGAAGGAATGTCTGGCTGGGTATTCGGCGTTGGCTCTATTTTCGCGGGAGTATTTTTAGTTGCGATCGCAGTTGATCCGATGTACGTAGTCGGTGCCATCATTATCATTACCGTAATTGTTTTATTTTTAAATTCATATAAAATTCATTGGAACGTGATTTCGGTGGCCGGAATTGTAGGAGGTGTGGGGATGTTATGTGGATTAGCGTACGGCTCACCATTCATTCTAGAAAAACTGCCGAAACATCAGCGTGAAAGAATCGAAGTTTTATACAAAGGCGAGAAAGCGTTCCGTGATACTTCTGGCTACAATTTATTGTACTCGAAAACTGCAATCGGTTCGGGTGGATTCTTTGGGAAAGGTTATAGAGAAGGTTCAGTAACAAAAGGGAAATTTGTTCCGGAACAGAGTACCGATTATATTTTCTGTACCGTTGGTGAAGAATGGGGATTTCTTGGAAGTTCCCTTTTGGTCATTTTATATTCTATTTTCATTGGTAGAATTTACTACCTCTCTGAAAAGCAAAAATCAGCCTTTAATCGTGTATTTGGTTATTGCTTCGCATCGATTCTATTAATGCACTTTTCTATTAATCTAGGGATGGTTATGGGACTTTTTCCGACGGTTGGGATTCCGCTGCCGTTTTTTAGTTACGGTGGAAGTTCTCTCTTAGCGTTTTCTATGATGACATTTATCTTTTTCAAATTGAATTATACCGATAGAAATAGTTTAGTGTAAGAAACTGCATCTTATAAGAAACGTCAGCCAATTTTGAAGGATCGTTCGAAATTATCAAAAAGACATTACGCAAATCTCTTTAAGAAAGAAAATACACTTTATTCTAGCGCCGATCGCAGTGGAAATCCCGGAATGAGGTGCGATCCGCCGAGGCGGAGAGTACTGAAATGAGGAATTGTAATGAAGAGCGGGACTGGTTTTGTTAGAAGCGAATATCTTATTGCTCCAGAAAATACTGCTACATCTTAAACACAAAAAAACCACCAAAAAGGTGGCTTTCTTAAATATCAATTATCTATTTTAATTACTTGCGAAGTTCGTATTGAAAGTATCTTGCGATATCACTCTTTTGGCAAATCTGAATTTAGGTCCCCAATAAGAATCATCTAGTGAAGAAATCATTACTCCTCTTGAGGTTGCGGCATGAATGAATTTAATATCACCTTCTGCACTTACACTCTCCACGATTCCTACATGAGAAATTCTACCTCTACCTTGAGAAAAGAAAACTAAGTCTCCTTTTTGTAAATCTGTTTTTTCTACCTTTTCTCCTTCTTGTGCTTGAGAAGCGGCAACTCTTGGTAAACTCATTCCGGCGCTGGCACCGAAGACTGATAATACGAAGGCAGAACAATCAATTCCTTTTCTAGTCATTCCACCATATCGGTAAGGAGTTCCTAAATAAGATTCTGCTTCTGTTAAAATATCATCTATTCTTTTTGAGAAACGAACTGCTTTTGCAATTTCTTCGTTCTTAACAATGTTGTCTAAACTTTTGGTCGCGGCTGCTTGTTCATCTTTGAAACTGCTTAGTAATTGAGCCTTTGCAACTGCTAATTTTTTATTGTCTATCGAAGCAAGTTTGGCATTTGATTTGTATTCAGTTACATAACTTGTTGGAGTAGATACTACATAGTTGGTTACACAAGATTGCATCGAAAAAGTAGCAAACACAGTAGCACAATAAAACAAAACTCTTTTCTTCATATATATTTAATTATCCGTGTTAGAACGTAATATTTGGTTTTAAAAAGCATTACAAAAGTAAGTATTCGAGCAAACCCGAGGGTTAAATCACCCTTCATGGATTAGCACTTTAACACATTTTAACATTAATATTTGTAATGTTAAAGTAATTATAACCGCAATCCCTTTATTTAAGGGGTTGCGGTTTTTTGTATATTATGATACCTTAACATTTATATGAATAATCTATTGCATTTATTGAGTTTCTCTATAACAGATTTTATCCATTATTTACAAAAATAAAAAGCCTCAATAAATGAGGCTATATATATAAGGAAGGATTTCTATTTTTATCGTGTGAAAAGTAGTTCTCTGTATTTTGTTAGTGGCCATAATTCATCATCGACCATCATCTCTAATTCGTCAGATGAATTTCTGATTTTTGCAAAATAAGGAATAACCTCGTCACAGAAAGATTCCGCCATTTCTTTAGAGGTTTCTTTGGCCTTAGCATTACTGATCGCTTCAAGCAAGTTTTCAACTTCTAACTTAATAATACTTACGTGGCCAGAAATATCTCTGATCAAACTCATTTGTTCTTTTGCTAAAGTTTTGAATTCTTCGTCCTCGAAAATTTCTTTCAAACCTTTTACGTTTTCTATCAAACGATTTTGGTAATTGAGCGCACATGGAATAATGTGGTTTCTCGCAATGTCAGCAATGACTCGTGCTTCGATGGCAATTACTGTTGAGTATTTCTCTAATTTAATTTCATTTCTAGCTTCTACTTCACGCTTGGTGTAAATGCCTAATTCTTCATATAGAGCGATAAACTTAGGATCAAGTTCTCTGCCTAACGCTTCGGGAGTTGTTTTCAGATTATTCAATCCTCTCTCTGCTGCTTCGATCGCCCACTCTTCCGAGTAGCCATCACCTTCAAACATAATGTTCTTTGATTCTTTGATATATTCTCTCAATATATTAAAGATGGCTTCATCTTTTTTCAAACCGTTTTCTACCAGCGCATCAACTTCTTTCTTGAAAGTTTTGAATTGTTTCGCTGCAATCGAATTCATTACGGTCATTACTTCAGCACAATTCGCTGATGATCCAACAGCACGGATTTCAAATTTGTTTCCGGTAAAGGCAAAAGGTGAAGTTCTATTTCTATCGGTATTGTCTAATAAGATATTTGGTATTTTTCCAACTACGTTCAGTTTCAAATCTGTTTTTTCTTCTGGAGATAACTTTCCGTCTTTTACTTTCTCCAATTCTTCCAAAACCCCAAATAGTTGAGATCCGATAAAGGCAGAAATAATTGCTGGTGGCGCTTCGTTTGCTCCAAGTCTGTGGTCGTTTCCGGCGGATGCAATGCTTACTCGCAATAAATCGGCATAATCATGAACTGCTTTTAAAGTATTCACGAAAAAAGTCAGAAATTGTAAATTCTTTTTAGGGTTTTTCCCTGGACTTAACAGGTTTTCGCCCGTATCAGTTGCTAAACTCCAGTTGTTGTGTTTTCCACTTCCGTTGACTCCAGCAAATGGTTTCTCATGAAATAAAATATGGAAGTGATGTTTGTGCGCAACTCTCGCCATCAGATCCATTAGTAAAGAATTATGATCTACGGCAACGTTAACTTCTTCAAACATCGGAGCCAATTCAAACTGGTTCGGCGCCACTTCATTATGACGAGTTGTTACCGGAATTCCTAACTGAATTGCTTTGATTTCTAACTCTTTCATAAAGTTCATTACTCGCGTCGGGATCGAACCGAAATAATGATCATCTAATTGTTGACCTTTCGCTGGAGAATGACCCAAAAGTGTTTTTCCTGTGATCACTAAATCGGGTCTCGATTGATATAAAGCAGAATCAACCAAGAAATATTCTTGTTCCCAACCTAAAGTAGGAATTACTTTCGTTACATTTTTATCAAAATAAGAACGGCAAATATCGGTCGCCGCTTCATCAACAGCGTGAAGAGCTCTTAGCAAAGGCGCTTTGTAATCTAAAGTTTCACCAGTATATGAAATGAAAATAGAAGGAATACATAAAGTCGTTCCCATAATAAATGCTGGAGAAGTAGGATCCCAAGCAGTATAACCACGCGCTTCAAAAGTATTTCTAATTCCACCATTTGGGAAAGAAGAGGCATCTGGTTCTTGCTGAATTAACATCGCACCTGAAAAACGATCAATCGCGCGATCACTTTCAAATGGAGTGAAAAAAGAATCATGCTTTTCCGCCGTTGATCCAGTTAATGGTTGAAACCAGTGCGTATAATGGGTGACGCCTTTACTCAAAGACCAATCTTTCATCGCTACCGCAATCTGATCTGCAACATCTCTTTGAATCTTTACAGCACTTTTAATAGCATTCTGGATAGACATAAATGCTTCCTTCGTCAAATATTCTCTCATCGTCTCTTCTGAGAAAACATTTTCACAGAATAACGAGGATAATTTTGCAGGAACTTCTACCGCGTTTTCTTTCCTAAAATCTTTCTGAGAAAGTAACTCTAACGCTTTAAATCTTAAACTTGACATTTGGGCTTATTTTTTGTGGGGTAAAATTACAAAAAATATATAAATAAAAATATTTCACTCGAAATAAATGGGGTAATCGGTCAAATAAGAAAAATATCTAAAAGTTATTTATCTTATCTATTACATAAGAAACCTGTATTTTCTGCACCTTTTCAATTTTTGAAGTTGATCATATCCTATAAGGAGTCTTAACAAATCATTAATTATGACCGTAAAGCGCCCAGCGAAAGATAAATAAGAACTATTTTCTTATATTTGTGTGAAATTTTACACTATGGTAAATTCACGAGCGAGAGAAACGACAGAAGCAATCGAACGTCTTTATGTTTCTATGCGTCACTTATTCTATCGCGGTTTTTTCAAACCAGCCGGAATCTCCGGAGAAAGCCTTCGGTCACTACTTACGATCATCAATCCAGAAATATATGGAACCATGGGCGTTCCAAATAAAATAGAACTAGACGGACTTCTTTATGTTTTAGATCGACTGCCAGAAGGTATTGAGGAATGTTCATTCATTCACCTTACTTCTGATGAAGGTTTTGATAAAGGAAGTTTCGAAGTAATTGTTCCTAAAAAAAGAAGAAGAAATTGTTATCGTATCGACGAACATCAAATGAATATTGAAGTTCTTCTGGGACGTTCTGAGATTTATGATATTTTGACTCACCTTACCTTCTTATATATAGAAGCCGATAAAATCCGAAAACTCGCTTTTATTTCAGATGAAAATGATAAATCTACCAGAGCTTGGAAGATTATCGAAGAAGTTGCAATTGGTGATAATAAATTCAGCAGAAAAGAAAAAGAAGTTGCGCTGATTCATTTATCTTCTTTATTAGGAAGAACATTTGATGAAACTTTAAACGCATATAACAGTTTCGGCGATGATAATAATCCCGATCGACTTTTCAAAATTATCTACAATTTAGGAAACGAAAGTTTTAACGATTACAAAAAAATCAGAGAAAGAGAAGTTCACTTTTCCTCAATATTGCGTGAAAGAGTTGGACACCATTTCTTTGGTGAAAAATGGGCGAATAAAGTAAAACAGGTTTTAGCAGAAAATAATTTGCAGATGAGACCTTTACATATTATTTCGGCTAATATGCACTCGGTGAAAAATATGCTTTTTGCCAACGATTCGATTGGTAAAAAAGCAACCAAGAACGTAGATTATAAAATGTATGAAGAGATTTCTAACAAGAAGTCTTTGCAGGAAAAAATATTGTCTCATTCGCAAGAAGCTGGACTCATTTACATTGATGATGTTAGTGGAAGTAATATCGACGTACAAATCATTGATTTAGCAAAAACCGATTTAAAGAACACGCCGTTTGCAGATATGAATTACGAAGGCGACGATGTTATTATGGTTTTTGATTATGCGTTCGGTGAACAAGCCTACGAAATCATGGATGAACTTTTACGTCCGTATGATTACAATGGTGAGATTTATACCATGAAAGCAAAATCAATTTCAATCATGGGGAAAGCGGGAATTCTGATGGGAGAAAAAGGAGACATTATGATTCCAACTTCTCACGTTTTTGAAGGAACTGCTGATAATTATCCGTTTGAAAATGCTCTAAAATTAGAAGATTTTGAAGATGATGAATTACAGGCATTCGAAGGTGGAATGGTAACGGTATTAGGAACCTCACTACAGAACAAAGATATTCTTCGCTATTTTATGGATACATCGTGGAAAGCAATCGGCCTGGAAATGGAAGGAGCGCATTATCAAAAAGCAATTCAGGTTGCCTCGAAGATTCGTCATCATATTTCGGAAGATCTTTTTGTGATGTATGCTTATTACGCTTCAGATAATCCGTTGGAAACTGGTTCTACGCTATCTTCTGGTGGATTAGGATTAACAGGAGTTAAGCCAACTTACTTAATTACTTTAAGAATATTAGAGAAAATTTTAGCCAGCGGAATTGCAGCAGCTGATTAATTTTACAAATATATTTATAAACCCTTTTAGCAAATCATATGCTGAAAGGGTTTTTTCTTGATAATAACTTGGCTTAAATTCAAAAATTCTTATCTTTCCCTTTTAAAATTTAAAATACTATGAACAAAGGGTTTCTCATTATTCTTACCTTATTTTTCGGATTATTATCTGCGCAAAAAAACGCCTATTACCAACAATACGCCAAATATAAAATGGATATCGATGTTGATGCGAAAAATTTCACTTACAAAGGAAATCAAACTTTAAATTATACTAACAATTCTCCCGATGAGTTAAATGTAGTTTATTTTCATTTATACTGGAACGCTTTTAAATCAGGATCCATGATGGATCAAAGAGTTGGTGGCCAAGGAAAAAATGGAGATTCCCGTTTACAAAATAATGGCATTTCGCGTTTGGCTTCTATTCCAAAAGAAGAAGAAGGAGCGCAGAATATTCACTGGATCAAGCAAAACGGAAAAGAACTGAAATTTGAGATTCAGGAAACCGTGATGAAAGTATATTTAGATTCCCCTATTAGAACTAATTCTTCAACAAAGTTTACGATGGAATGGGATGCTGTAATTCCTATGCAGATTCGTAGAGCTGGCAGAAATAACCGAGAAGGAATTGATATGACAATTACCCAATGGTATCCGAAAATTGCCGAATACGATTATGACGGTTGGGCAACTTTTGATTATATCGGAAGAGAATTTCATGCACCATTTTCAGATTACGAAGTAAACATTAAAATCGATAAGAATTATGTGATCGGTGCTGGCGGAACTTTAGAGAATCCTTCTGAAGTAAAAGGTTACGATTCAAAAGCCATCATAAAAGCAGATAAAAACAATAAAGCAACCTGGAGGTTTACCGCGAAAAACATGTTAGACTTTGCCTGGGCGGCAGATCGCGATTATACCGTAGAATCCTTTGTGATTTTAGATGGACCAAAAGTTTATTACGTTTATCAAAAATCTGAGAAGACCAAATATTGGGCAGAATCTAAACCCTACGTGACCAAATTTTTTCAGATCATGAATGCGACGTTTGGTAGATATGTTTATCCATCTTATTCGTTTATACAAGGAGGTGACGGAGGAATGGAATACGGAATGTGCACAATGATCTTAGGAGAAGCAAGTAGTTTGGAAGGATTAGTTGGTTTAATGATTCACGAAGGCGGACATTCTTGGAATCAACAAATGTTGGCGTATAACGAAAGTGTCCGTCCTTGGATGGATGAAGGTTTCACGAGTTATTATGATGATTCTATTATGTATCAATTATTTCCACCGAAAATTCCCCAGGCCAATCCGTTCACCGGAAGCTTGGATCGTTATAGAAATTTTGTAAAAAGAGGAATTGAAGAACCAGCAGGTTGGTTAGGAGATCATCACGATAATGGAAGCGCTTATTCTTTCGCAACGTATGTGAAAGGAGATCTGTTTTTAGTTCAGTTAGGCTACATTATGGGTGAGCAAAATTTAGCCTTGGTAATGAAGGAATTTTATAACCAGTGGCATTTAAAACATCCGACGGATAGAGATTTCATGCATATCGCTCAGAAAATATCAGGAATGGATTTAACGTGGTTTCACAACTATTGGATCAATACCACAAAAACCATTGATTACGGAATTAAAGACGTGCAGTACGACGCGAATTCTACGATCATTACTTTAGAAAATAAAGGATCGGTTCCGATGCCAATTGATTTCTCCATTTTAACCACAGATAAGAAAGTTGTGAATTTTCAAATTCCGTTAAATATGACGCGTACTTGGAAAAAGAACGATATTTATGGGGAATTCTCAACCATGCCTTATTGGCCGTGGACTCAGAAAGAATATACACTTACTATTCCTTACAATAAATCGCAGATCTCTGCTTTGGGTATTGATTTTTCTCAAAGGTTAGCAGATATCAATCTTGAAGATAACTTGGTAGAAGTAAAATAACATTTAAAGAATCCAAAGGTTTTAATACTAAAAACGAACGGAAATAATTCCCCGAAAAATCAAAGTAAATGAATTCTATCGTAATCAATATAGGAAATACCAATATCAGATTCGGCTTATTTACCGATGACAATTGCGACATTTCTTGGATTCTTAATACGAAGCCTTACCGAACCAGTGACGAATTGCAAATGCAGTTTATGATGATGTATCAAACGCATAAAATTGAGGCAGAGAATATTGAAAAAATAATTATTGGGTCCGTAGTGCCGCAGTTAACGTACGACGTTTCTAGAGCCGTTCAGAAGATTCATAAAAAGAAACCTCTAATTGTAGACCGAACTACTCCATCGGGAGTTCAACCCAAATCGAAACAAATGGGTACTGATATCTACGCCAATCTAGTGGCAGCTCATCATTTATATCCAGACAATAAAAAGAAAATTATTTTTGATTTTGGAACTGCCCTGACAGCGAGTTGTATTGACGTAACCGGCGAAACAATCGGAGTAATTATCGCACCTGGAATTATTACCGCGCTCAATTCTTTAATTCAAGGTACTGCTCAATTACCAGAAATTGAATTGATAAAACCTAAATCAGTTTTAGGTTTAGATACGGTTTCTTGCATGCAAAGTGGAATGGTTTACGGTTACCTCGGAATGGTCGAAGGTTTTATAGACCGTATTAATAATGAAGTAAATGATGATTGTTTCGTGATCGCCACGGGCGGAGTTTCTCATGTTTATAAACCTTTGACAGACAAGATTCACATCGCAGATCGACTGCATACGTTGAAAGGATTATACTATTTGGGAAAAGATCTTTGATAGTCGATGGTCGAAAATTGACAGTTTTTTAAAAATCCAAATTCAAAATTCACTTAAAGATATTGATCTTAAAGAATTCACTCGAAGAAGTTTGTTATCTTTTATTTTTAAAAAACTCTTTCACAATGACAGAGCATTCATGTTCCATTACGCCAAGAACAATTTCTGTTTTGGGATGAAGCGTCAGGGATTTATTAATAAAACCTCTTTGCTCATCTCTAGTTCCGATCACCACTTTCGAAATCTGGGACCAACTTAAAGCACCGGCACACATTACGCACGGTTCCAATGTTACATACATCGTACAATTTTGTAGATATTTCCCGCCCAAATAATTCGCTGCCGAGGTTATGGCCTGCATTTCCGCATGAGCAGTAACATCAGTTAAAGTTTCCGTTAGATTATGTGACTTAGCCAAAATTCTGCTATTAGAAACGATGACGCATCCGATGGGGACTTCATCTTTTTCTAAAGCTTGTTGCGCTTCTTGCAGCGCCATTTTCATATAATATTCGTCGGTAAACATAATGAGTTAGTTAAATTCCTAGGAGATAAATAATAGGTTTGAAAATTAAAAAAGGTCAGTACAAAACTAAACCTTTATATTTTTAAATCTTAGAATCGATATCCAATTCCGAGCATTCCTTTGCCAGTTATGGCAGAATCATATTCTTCATTAATTCCGAAGCGTCTCCCTACGCTCATACTTGCTTCAAAAATAATATTATTTCTCGCAATCCATTTTCCACCAAAACCAACACCGATTCCTACCGTGGTATTTTTCTCATCTTTTGTCCAAGAACTGGCATAACCATATTCATTGTAAACATAGTCGT
This sequence comes from Flavobacteriales bacterium, assembly GCA_038242555.1. Classification (GTDB taxonomy): domain Bacteria; phylum Bacteroidota; class Bacteroidia; order Flavobacteriales; family Weeksellaceae; genus Kaistella. Next base: position 26,728 of record JBBSRZ010000010.1, read on the forward strand.
ACGTTCTATCACTTGACATTGTGATCGGGACAAATCCTTCCACAAAAAATCCCGCAGCATATTTTTTACCAAAGTACATCCTGTAATAAGGTGAAATCTGTGTTGTGGTTCCGCTGTCCGTTGATTTCTTATCAAGAAGTAAAATAGCATTAATTCCTATTCCAGAATCTTTGTTAAGCAAACGTTCGTAAGAAAAATTTAAGGCTGGGCCTGCAATTAATTCGATCGGACTGATCATAATATCATTTTGCCTTTCCCCAGAAGTTTCCTGAGCATTCATAAAAAACGCGGAAAAGAGCGACGCAAGAAGTAATACTTTTTTCATAATTATTTTTATCAAATATAAAATTAATTATGAATCAAATCGTATTTATTTTTATCAGTCAAAATTCATCGATAATGGAAGCCGAAAGCGATATCGAACCGCAGATCCATTACTAAAAGCTGGAGTAAACTTTTCGGGAAGAAGATAGATGGCAATTTCTGCCTGTTTATTAAAGTTGACATTTTCTCCTTCTGCTTTTACTGACGAAATAGATCCATCTTTTTCTACAACAAACAGCAAATCGGTTCTGATCATTTTTTCGTCGGTTAAAAATCCGTTCGTGTAGAATAAATCCAAAATCTGTTTCCTCATTAAGTTAAAACCTCCAGGATAGTCAGCGTTTTTGGTGAGATCCGCTTTTAATGGATTTTTATTATCAGCACTTATCTGGCTCTTGATTTTAAGACGAGTTAAATCTTCGCGCGTTTTTACCCGAACTAATGCGTATAATAAAGCCGTATTTTGAATACTGTCCAGCTTTACCATAAACTCCTGAAAGTCATTTTTAATGGCAATTTTATTAGCATCAGTAACTTCTTTATCAAACTGCTTTTTAAATTCTTTATTAAGCATAGAACGCTGATAATCGTAAAACTGTTTTACCGCTTTGAATTCTTCATTTTGTTGGGCAAACGAAAAAGAGAGAAGAAAAAGAAAAAATAAACTAATGAGTTTTTTCACCATGTTTTAAATTATGTATTAGTAAAAATAATTAAAAAAAGTGACATGCTTAAAAGAGTAATTTTAAGAATTCTCTAAGATCACTTTTAATATTGAAAGTCTCTAAGCAGAAAAAGCATTGAATACTTTTAGACAAACTGCCATCTTAAATCGAAAGATAAAAAAAGTCCCGCACATTACTGAGCGGGACTTCTGTATTATTCTGTGTGAAATTATTCAGCACTGGTTTCTTCTGCTGCTGGAGTTTCTCCTTCTGCAATTTCAGCCCCTTCTTCTTCGTCGTCATCTGCACCACCTTTAGAAGCAGTTCTAGACATTTTAACAGCAACTACTACTGCATTGTCAGGATGCATAAATGTGAATCCGTTAACTTTGATATCGCCAACGTAAAGTTTGCTACCAATTTTAAGCGGAGTAACATCTACCACGATTTCGTCTGGCAAGTTTGCGGGGATTGCTTTTACCTTAAGTTTTCTGAAAGATTGTCTCATAGAACCACCGGCAACAACACCTTTAGAACGACCTGTAAGTCTTACAGGAACTTCCATTACTACTGGTTTATCATCTGACATCTGATAGAAATCAGCATGTAAAATTTTGTCAGTTAATGGGTGAAACTGGATGTCTTGAAGAATGCAAGAAAATGCTTTTCCGTCAACCTCAATAGATACCGTGTGTGCTTCAGGAGTATAGACCAACCCTTTGAAAGATCTTTCTTCTGCAGAAAAATTTAGGGTTTCTTTACCTCCGTAAACAACACAAGGAACTAATTCAGCATCACGTAAGGCTTTAGTAGACTTTTTGCCCACGCTTTCTCTTTTTGTACCTTGAATTGTAATTGATTTCATTATTGTATATTAAATAATTTTAAGGGTGCAAAGATAGATTTTTTATTTTAAATAATGAATTTATCGCTGATCGATTTGTTCTGATGAACCATTTGCATTACATCTGCAAAGAGTTCTGCACAAGACAATACTTTAATCTTCGATGATAAATCCGTTTTTACCGGAATAGTATCGGTTACAATGACTTCCGACAAACTCGATTTCTCAATATTTTCGTATGCTTTCCCCGAGAGAACGCCGTGAGTTGCCATGGCCCGAACGCTTGTTGCTCCGTTCGCCATTAATATTTCTGACGCTTTGCATAATGTACCTGCAGTGTCGATCATATCATCAATCAAGATGACGTTTCTTCCTTCTACATCACCGATCAAGAACATTTCCTCGATTACGTTTGCTTTCTTTCTTTCTTTATAAGCGATCACCACATCTGCACCTAAATGACTCGCGTAGTTTTTGGCGCGTTTTGCACCACCCATATCAGGCGAAGCGATTGTTAAATTTTCTAAGTTTAATTTCTGAATATATTCAATGAATATTGTCGAAGCATAAAGATGATCAACTGGAATTTCAAAGAAACCTTGAATTTGATCAGCGTGCAGATCCATGGTCATAATTCTGGTTGCGCCAGCAGCAGTCAATAAGTTCGCAACTAATTTTGCTCCGATTGGTGCTCTTGGCTGATCTTTTCGATCCTGTCTCGCTAATCCATAATAGGGTAAAACTACTGTTATACTTTTAGCTGAGGCCCTTTTGGAGGCATCAATCATTAGTAATAATTCGAGCAGGTTATCTGCGGGCGGAAAAGTGGATCCAATTAAGAAAACACGTCCACCACGAACGGATTGATCCAAGATCGGTTCAAATTCTCCATCGCTAAATTCCTGGAAATTAATTTTCCCCATTTCTTGCCCATAAAAATGGGCAATTTTTTCTGCCAAAACTTTACTCGTTCGGGTAGAGAATAAATAACTTGCTTGATCAACCATTTCACTTTTTTAGATGTGCAAATTTAAAAAAAATAAAGCCACTTGAACAATTCAAGTGGCTTTATAATTTAATGATTTTACTTTAAAATTACGGGAACGTAACTCCTTGGTATTTATTCACATTTACCATTGGTAAAGTGGATTTATACTTTCTGTTAATCTCCATGATGAATTCATTTGCAATTAAAGCATAACCTCTTCCGGTCAAGTGAACTCCGTCTAAGGAGAATGTTCCACCGGTAACGAATGTAGCAGTGTATTTAACACCGTCGTATTGTATCCCAGAACTTCTTGATAGTTCCATCATTTTTTTATTAGCATCTACAAAGGCTAAACCTTTTGCGGTTGCAATTGATTTAATGGATTTGTTATATTCAGCTGTAGCCGCTAAAACTTTTGCAGTTTCTTTCTCAGTTAAAACATATTGATCAGCCAATGGAACTGAAGTTCCACCTCCTGCTGCCGGAGTTAACAAACTTGAAGCAGGTAATAAGATGTAATCTTTCGCGGTAGTCTGTCTATAAGAAGGAATACCCAATGCACCAAGATTCGTCAAATCTTTATCTACGATTACGGCACCGTTGGCAACACCAACTGTAAACTTGATCATTCTTTGATTGTACTCATCAGTTGTAATTAGACCGCCCGCTTTCGCTTGACCTAATCCTGCATTATAAGCTGCATAAGCAGTGTTAAGTGCGGATACAGTTGCTGGCGCGCCTGGTATTGGCATGGCAGGAACTCTTGTAAAATATGGAATTGAAGTTACATTTGGAATATTTGCAATAACTCCTTTTGCTCCTCCTGCTGTTAACGCAGTTACATAACCATTAATTACAGAAGCAACAACTCCTGGATCGGTGATATCGTTACTACCGTAAGTTGCTGGATTCATATTTCCTTTTTGATCAACACCCGAACCACCACTTGTTGCATAAGACAGCACGTCATTATTTCCGATCCAAAGCGAGAAGAATGTTGGTGCCTGAGCCGCAGCGTCTGCAATTACAGATGTGTTTGGACTCGTTGCAAATCTCACAAAGTATGGATTTGCCGCACCAGTTGCTAAACCTGCAGGATTACCATAACCTGGAGCCGCTAAGTGGAAAGATTTCGCACCCGGAACACCCATGTTGTTAAACATTTTACCTGGACCACCGATTTTATCAATGTCTCCTGCTGGAGCGCTAGGCGTAGGCGATAGTGCGCCATCAACAACTTTAAGAACGAGTTTTCCGTAGAATTCTTTTTGACCAGATGCAGTAAACAAACTTGTGAAACCTCCTACATTATTCGGCATCAAAGGTTGAACGAATTCACCTCCACCCGCAAGTTGCATTTGTTGAGCAATCATGGACGGGAAAGATTCCATTTGTCCGTCACTATATAAAGCGCCATCTCTATAACCGGAACTTAGTGAGTTACCAACAGCAACGTATTTCTTAAAATCAGCTTCTCCATTAGTTACTTGGATATTGCTAACATCATTATCAAAGTCTGTTTCACAACTAGCAACTGCCAAAAGAGTAGCCGCTGCGAAAGTTGACATTATTATTTTTTTCATAATCTATTTATTCTTAAAATGCGTTATATGATAAACCTAAACCAAAGTAATATGCTCTCGCTTTAGCTTGTCCCATGAAGTTATTGTAAGAGTTGCTCACCAATCTGCTTTTTGGAAGAGCTATTCCTCCCGCGATATCAACCCCAAATCCTTTAAGAACATTAATTCCTAAACCTGCTGTAAAAACGTTGGTGTCAAATGATGGTGTCTCTGCCTGGAAGTTTTCATCACTGTAAGGCGATTCATCATAATAATATCCTGCACGTGCTGCGAACATATCGTTGATTTTATATTGTGTTCCAACTCTCCAAGTTTGTGTACTTTTAAAATTCTTTGGACTTACCAAAACGGTATCATCGGCTTGATTACCAATCGGTGCATTAGCAAAATCTAAAGTTAGTTTGTTATATCGATCCCATCCACTGTAATTGAAATCTCCAGATATTAACCACTTCGGAGTTAATTTGTAAGTAAGACCAATCGTGTATTCATCAACTAAAGGTAACGTTGCTTTGAAAGAATCCTTACCTGACGCATCAAGATTTAAGTTTGGATATAAAGAAGGAGAAACATCAAATGATACAATTCCGTTTTCTGCTTCCATATCGATTGGCGAACGGTAAGCAATACTCACGTCCAACTTGTCGGTCGGTTGCAAATAAAATCCAACACCGAAACCACTTCCAGATGCTTTATCATCTTTTAGATTTAAAGTGCCACCCAATTGTGTAACTGCTTTATCCCAATTTACAAGACCACTTGCATAAATATAGCTACCTCCTACAGAAGCCCATGGTGCTAATTTGAACGAAACCATCGGTTGGAAATAATATGCTTTTAATTCCAATCGTTGAACGATTTCGCGACCGCCCCAATCCGAAGGCCATTCTATAGTACTTCCGAACGGTGTCGAAAAGTTAAATCCGACAGAAACATTATCCAAAACTCTGTATGCAATCGCTGCGTAAATTGGTGTTCCTATAGGATTATTAGTGTCAAAAGATTCAAGAGTTGATAAATTTTGGTACGTCACGCTTGATTTCGCACCGAAACCACCAGCCGCAATACTTAACTTAGCGGGGATAAAAGACATCCCGGCTGGATTGAAGAAGGTTACACTCGCATCTTCAGCATGTGCGCTGGTATGAGCCATTGCCAACTGCTTTACACCTTGTAAAGAAACCCTGAAGCCTCCTGCATAAACAAGAGCGCCGGCCAACAATGCTGTTGTTACAACTATTTTTTTCATAAAATCATTATTAATGACCCAAATATAAAATTATTTTCTAAACAAATGTTAATTAATCATAAATCTTTTTAAACAAATGTTATTTATCACCTAATGTTTAATCTGTCACCTTCCTAAGTGATTCTTAGAAAGCACCTAATAATAGCGCTTCACATCAGTATTAAACTAAAAAGTCGAAATCAGTTTAATTCAAATGCACGTTTAAAACTTCACAATTCTAGAACATTTATAAATGTCGACAAAACTACTAATTCCATTATTTCGTAGGTAAATTCGCAATTAGATTACCAAATAGTAAGGAATAAAAAAATATACACTGTTAAATGCTTCCTCTTCTAATTATACAAAAAAAATTATACTAAATTTGCACCTATATTAAAAATAAAAATATGAGTTGTGGATGTAAAACATCCGGCGATTCTGCCCATTCATGCGGGACAAAATCCTCGAATGGCTGTGATAGTGTAGATACTTGCGGTAATAGTTATAAATTAAGTGTTTTCGATTGGCTCTCGAATATTAATAATCCTTCTCAAAGTCAGACTGATTTTGTTGAGGTAAGATTCAAGAACGATCGCAAATTTTTTTATAAAAATGTCAATAAATTACCGCTCCATATGGGAAGCGTAATCACAGTAGAATCTAGTCCGGGTCACGATATAGGTGTAGTAAGCCTTACAGGAGAATTGGTTAAAATTCAGATGAAAAAGAAACATGTTTCTGAAGACAATCCACTGAAAATTTACCGATTAGCGAATCAAAAAGATATAGAAATCTGGCAGGACGCCAGAGGAAAAGAAGAGAAAGTAAAGATGCAGGCGCGTAAAATTGCTTACGCTCTGAACCTTGAAATGAAAATCACCGACGTGGAATATCAGGGTGACGGAACGAAGGTTACTTTCTTCTATACGGCAGAAAATCGTGTCGATTTCCGTCTCTTAATTAAGGAATTTGCTGCTACTTTCCGTACAAAGATCGATATGAAACAAATCGGTTTTCGCCAAGAAGCGGCCAAAGTTGGTGGTATTGGATCCTGCGGAAGAGAGTTATGTTGCTCAACTTGGTTAACAGATTTTCGTTCTGTCAATACCAATGCTGCGCGATATCAGCAGTTAAGCATCAATCCGCAAAAATTAGCGGGGCAATGCGGAAAACTAAAATGCTGTCTTAACTATGAACTCGATAGTTATTTGGATGCGTTAAGCGATTTCCCTTCCTCGTCGACGACCATTGACACAGAAAAAGGAAAAGCATTTTGTATTAAAATCGATGTTTTCAAAAAGAGAATGTGGTTTGCTTATGTAGATCATTCTATGGCTTGGTATGATCTGGATGTGGCAGATGTTAAGATGTTGATCGCCAAAAATAAGAACGGTGAGAAAGCGCAACCTTTAGAAGACGTGAAAACGCATGATATTCCTGTTAAGTCCGTCGACTTAATTCAAGAGAATAACATGGATCGCTTCGAAAAGAGAGCAAAAAGTTCCAACAAAAATCAAAACCGAAAGAAGCCAAATAATCAGCAAAGAACTGAAAATAAAACTGGTGATAATCAGCAACAGGAAAGACGTAATAAGTCTTCGGATAAACCCGTAGATAAAAACATGCAAACTAATGCTAAGCCAGTTCAACAGAAGCCTAAAAACTTTAAAAAGAAACCACAGCCAAAACGTGATGACAATGCATAAGAAAGTGGGTGCTTTTCTCGTTTTGCTATTTCTTGCTAGTTGTAACAATGATTCAGAACAAGTGCTCATGCATAATCTCAACGGAAAATGGGATAAAAAAGCGGAACAAAAGTTTGACTTTAAAGTGACCGATGCTCAAAATCCAAAAAATATTATATTTGTTGTCAGAAACAATAATGATTATCCCTACAGTAATATTCGATTGATCGTCAGCCTCTTAGATAAGCAATCAAAGCAGAAAAGCATTGATACTTTGAATTATGTTTTGGCAAAACCGAATGGCGAATGGTTAGGGAAAGGATTCGGTGATACGAAAGAAGTGTTATTTCAGTATAAATTAAATTATAAATTCCCCAAAAATGGGGATTACTCGGTCGGCATTATTCAAGCAATGCGTCAGGATAATCTCGTTGGGATAGAAGATATAGGCGTAAAAATAGAAACGGTAAAACCGTAAACTTATTTATGGAGAACACACAAAATAAGGGAAGTAAACCTCAGCAAAAGTTTCCGCTTCCACCAAAAAAAGTTAGAAACACGGGCTGGAAAAAATGGGTAAAATTCATTTGGACTGCAGTTATTCTATTGATTGTAGGAATTGCGGGAGTATTTTTCGCCGTTTCGCAAGGTTTCTTCGGCGATATGCCAGATGTGAAAGAACTTGAAAACCCAGATATTTACGTTGCTTCCGAAATCTATTCATCTGATGGCGTAATGCTGGGGAAATTTGAAAAGGAAAAAACCCAGCCAGTTACTTACAAAGATCTTCCGCCTTATTTAATTTATGCCTTGCAAGCAAAAGAAGATGAGCGTTTTAAGGAACACTCTGGTATTGATTTACAGTCTGTTGGGAGAGCCGTGGTTTATGGCGGTAAGCGTGGTGGTGGATCTACTATTACGCAGCAATTGGCAAAACTTTTATTTACAGGAACTCGTTCTCAAAATAAAATGACGGCCGTCTTTCAAAAATTAAAAGAATGGGTCGTATCGGTAAGTTTAGAGAAGCGCTACACCAAAGAAGAAATCATCACTTTATATTTTAACAAATTCGATTTCCTTTACAATGCCAATGGAATCGAAATGGCTTCACGCGTTTATTTTAATAAGAAAACTTCGCAACTGACACTTCCTGAAGCAGCCATTTTTGTGGCAATGCTGGAGAATCCAGTTAAGAATAATCCGATGCGAAATATGGAAAGAGCAACATCAAGAAGAGATGTTGTTTTAGAGCAAATGTTGCGGACTGGTTATATTGATAATGAGACCTTTCAAAAGGCAGTAGCAACTCCCATTACTTTAGATTATCAACCCATTAAATCTATTGATGATGGATATTCGGCGTACTATAAATTTTATTTAAGAAAAGAAATAGAAGGTTATATTAAGGATTACGAAAAGAAAACTGGCAAAACTTTAAATCTTTTTAAAGATGGTTTGAAGATTTTCATCACACTCGATTCTAAAATGCAGCGCTATGCAGAAGAGTCCATCAAAGAGCACTTAACAGATCTTCAGAAAAGATTTGATGCTGAGCAAAGAGGAAGAAAGCAAAGTCCTTTCTATATTATTAATGATAAGCAAATCAGTTCAATCATGTTGAGCGCGATGAAACGAACTGGACGATACAAACAGTTGAAAAATGCTGGTGTTTCTGAAGATTCAATTATGCTCGACTTCAAAAAACCTATAAAGACCTCTAGATTTACTTGGGCTGGTGAGGAAGAAGTAGAAATGTCACCGTGGGATTCTATTCGATATCACAAACAAATAGCACAAGCAGGATTAATGTCGATGGTTCCAGGAACTGGAGAAATCAAAGCCTGGGTCGGTGGAATTAATTGGCAACATTTTCAGTACGATCACATTAAACAAGGAAAAAGACAGGTCGGCTCAACATTCAAACCATTTGTATACGCTACGGCAATTATGAAATTAGGTATGACGCCTTGTTCGACCGTTTCCAATGCTACTTATACGAAAGGAACGTGGAGAGTTGTCGGTTCTGGCGGAAGTTTAACTTTAAGAGACGCACTTGCGCATTCAAAAAACCCCGTGGCAGTTCGTTTGATCGAAATGACTGGCGTGAAAAGCGTCATCCAGACAGCGCGAGATTTAGGAGTTACGGAAGAGATTCCGAACGAATATGCGGTCGCCTTGGGTTCTTCGGATATTACCATTTTCGAAATGTTGGGTGCTTACAGTACTTTCGCCAACTATGGAAATTATATTAAACCAGAAATGATTTGGAGGATCGAAGATGCAAACGGAAGAGTCATTAAAGAAGTAAAACCAGTAACCAAGGAAGTCATGAACGAACTTTACGCATACACCATGATCGATTTAATGAAAGGTGTTACAGAATTCGGAACTGCGTCTGGTGAATTAGGCAGAAGAGGCGTTGCGAAAGGCATTGAAATTGCTGGAAAAACCGGAACAACACAGAACAACTCAGATGGTTGGTTTATGGGAATTACCCCGAATCTTTCAACAGGCGTTTGGGTTGGTTGGGAAGATCGAGCCGTTCACTTTAGAGGAACTGGCGAAGGACAAGGTGCAAAAATGGCCTTACCGATTTGGGCAATTTATATGAAGAAAGTTTGGGCAGATACCGAGTTAGGAATTTTGCCAGAAGATAAATTTGTCAAACCTTCTAACTGGACCGGAAACTGCGGAGATTTGCAAGGACTCGGCGGCTACGGCGACGACGGTGGACTACAGACCTTCGACCAAATTAAAAATCCTACCATTGTAGAACCGACAAATACAGTGAAAAAACCACCGGTGAAAAAAGAAGAAAACGTGAATGAAAAAATCAATAGCGGCGACGATATCGATTTTAATAAATAACGGAACTCTATTATTTACATAGAAAACATCCTTTCAATTATTTTTGGAAGGATGTTTTTTTTAACGAACTTTGAATCATGAATTTAGATCAAATCAAACAACCGTACTTAGACCTTTTCCCAGGTGATTTTTCCGGAAGCAAGATGCAAAGACAAACGCCAAAAGTCTTATTTTCTCTCACCGAAATCGCCCACTTTGAAAAGCCGCAACTTATTATTTTTAATGAAAATTTAGCCGAAGAAATTGGGTTGGGAAAAATTGAAAACTATCGAGATGAAGCATTTTTAAATGCTAAAGAAGTTCCAAAACATCTGAAGACGTATGCGACTGCTTATGCTGGACATCAGTTTGGAAATTGGGCGGGACAACTTGGTGATGGACGCGCCATCTTCGCGGGGGAAATTGAAAATGAAAAAGGAGAAGGCTCAGAAATACAATGGAAAGGCGCCGGCGCAACTCCGTATTCTCGGCATGCAGACGGGAGAGCAGTTTTGAGATCTTCCGTCCGAGAATATTTGATGAGTGAAGCCATGTATCATTTAGGAATTTCAACAACGCGGGCATTATCTCTTTCATTTAGTGGGGAACAAGTTGTTCGAGATATGTTATATGATGGAAATGCCGCCTATGAAAAGGGTGCAGTCATGACCAGAACTGCACCAAGTTTTTTACGATTCGGACATTTTGAATTGCTTTCTGCCCAAGGTGAAAAGAAAACTTTACAACAACTCGTAGATTATGCCATTCAAAATTATTTCCCAGAAATCGATGACAATAGTTCAGAAAAATATGCTGAGTTTTTCCAAACGGTAGCAGATAAAACTGCCGAAATGATTGTAGATTGGTTTCGGGTTGGATTTGTTCACGGCGTGATGAATACGGATAATATGTCAATTCTAGGTTTGACGATCGATTACGGTCCATTTTCATTTTTAGACGAATACGATTTAAATTTCACTCCAAATACTACGGATTTACCGGGGCGACGATATGCTTTCGGAAATCAGGCAAAAATTGCGCAATGGAATTTGTGGCAATTAGCCAATGCGCTCTTCCCTTTAATTAAAGAAGAAGCGAAACTCGAAAGTATTCTGAATAATTTCAATACGTTCTTCTGGAAAAAGCACGACGAAATGATGGCCAGAAAGTTTGGGTTTGATACCGTCATAGAAGAAGATGGCCAGTTTTTCACAGACGCGCAACAATTAATCCAGGATTTGAAAATTGATTATACGTTATTTTTTAATCAATTAGAATCATACACAACAGATCAAGGTTTTAAAGATCACTTTAAAAAATTATTTTATTCAAAAACGACAGAAGACGAGTTTGAAAAATTAAATAAATTTCTCAATCAATATGAAAGTCGACTAGCAAAAAATTCAATTTCAAAATCAGAGTCCTTAAAAATAATGAGTGCAACAAATCCAAAATTCGTTCTGCGTAATTATTTACTTTTTGAATGTATAAATGAATTAAACGACGGTAAAAAAGATTTATTGAATAAACTCTTGATTGCCTTAGAAAGTCCTTACGAAGAAATCTATCCAGAGTTTTCCGTAAAACGGCCTTCAGAATATAACGGACAAACCGGGTGCTCTACTCTATCTTGTAGTTCTTAAAAATCGCTACTTTTGCCGAAATTTCTCCCCTTGAATTTTAAACAGAAATCAACCGATTTTTTCAAAACCGTCTTTCCAGAAACTAAATTAGAAATTATATTATTTTTAGTTTTCTTAACGGCTTATGGGATTTTAGGAACGACGATCGCCTTGAATTATCGAATTATTTTTGATGACCGAATTCCGTGGGACGCGTATTTCAGTTTTGATAATCGAGCGATTGTAATGACTGGCGGAGGTTTTGAGCGTCATCCACTCGCCAATTATTTTTTCAACTGGATTCGTGAGTTTGCCTATCTGTTTTCAAATGGTAAGAAAGATGAAATTTTCCGTTTGGTTTTGGCTTGGTGTAGCAACTTTGCGGTAAGTTTGAGTTTAGTTCAGATTTATAAGTATTTAAAGAATATCATTACTTTACCGACGAAAATTTCCTTATTAATTTTATTCTTTTTTTCGTTTTTTACAACTCCGATTTTACTTTCTTTTACGCCAGAAACGTATACTTACACGCTATTATTCTTAGTGCTATTTAATTATTACGCGGCTTTAAAATTAAGAAAAGAAGAGAGAATTCCCGCAAGTGCTTTGGCTTTAGGCGGTATTGCGATTGGTGGTTTAACCGTTACGAATATTGTTAAAGTTTATATTCCCCTTCTGTTCGAAAAGAACGTTTTTAGAAATTGGCGAAAATTCGCAAATGTCGTTTTCAGAGTAGTTATTTCTATTGCTGTTTTTGTCTTGTTATTTCTCTATCGATTAGATTTTAAGTTTCTCAACTTTCTTACAAAATCCACTCAACAATACGAGAAGTTTTCTAATCCAAAAGTCACGCCACTTTGGGATATGATCATGTCCTGGTTTTTCGGGGGCAACATGCTTTTCAGCAGTTTTATAACGAGAGATTATCACAATAAAAAAGGTTTTGAGTATAAAGCACTTTTTATGGATGTTTATTCGTCTATCATCCCTTACTTATTTGTCATTGTCATTCTTATTCTTGTGTTATGGAGTTGGGCGAAAAACTTTAAAAATAAATTCGTTCAAATTCTGATGATTTCATTTTTGGTGGATATTGTGATTCACTGCGTTTTGAAATTTGGCGTGCACACTTCTTATATTTATGGCGGACATTTTATTTTCGTCGTTCCCTTGATGTTGGGCTGGCTATTTTACGGTTATCGAGATTCCCCAAAAACAATATCAGTTCTATATTCTGTAATTTGCCTCTTATTCGTCTATTTAGCGATCAACAATATTTTTAGAATGAGTGAGTTTTTTGATTTTTTGGAAATGTATTATCGATAATTGTAGATGCTTCGACAGGCTCAGCATGACAGCGAGGATAAACACTTCGCAAAGTTCACCATGACAGCGTAAATAGACTTTTCGACAAACTCAGTATGACAAGCAAACAGACAACATCAACAAAGTTCCCCTGACAGTTTAGATAATACGCTAGAACACGCCCAACACTACAAAACGAATGTCTGCCTTCAACAAAATTGAAGAAATTATTAGATTATAGTTGTGATAATTTGATACAAAAAAACGCACCTTTCGATGCGTTTTCTATTTGATATAAAGAATATTACTTCTTTTTAGTTTTCACTTTTTCCGCTTCATCTTTAATAAACGGATATTTCTGCTTCATATCTTCCAGCAAGTGCGGATCTAATTCTAAAGCAGTCGCTAAGATTTCCCGCCCTTTCTTTTGATTATTTAAATGAAAATAACAATTACTCAATTGATAAAACAATTCTGCTCTGTTGTGCATTTTCGTGGCTTCCTTTAACATCGCAATTGCGTCGTCATATTCTCCAAGCAACATCAAAACTTCTGAATAAGCATACCAATTATAAAACCGACTCGGTTCAAAGTCAACTAACTTTTTCAAGCATTCTAAACTCTCTTCAAATTTCCCACCTTCAATATATAAGAATGCGAGTCTTTTCTGAAAATCTAAATTAGAGTCATTCAATGAAACCGCTTCTTTCGCGAAATGCAAGGCTTCCTTCATCAATCCCATTTCCTCATACAGGTAGGATTGCTCCATCATCGACAGATAAAACTGTGGATCGTCTCGCAACGATTTCTGAAAAGCATTCAACGCTAAAACAGGCTGCTTGTTTTCTTTAAAACATAACCCAATTTTATAAAAAGTAAACGATTTGGTATATTCCAACGCCAGCATTTCTTCGTAAACTGCGATTGCTTTTAACCACTCGCCCATTGCTTCAAAACAAGCGGCTTTATTAGCATAAACGCCAACAGATTGTGGATTGATCGCTAATAAATAATCAAAACCTTTAAGGGCTTCTTCGTAATTCTTTTTGTTAAAGTAGAATTGTCCGTACTCGTACCACGCAGTTTCTGAGAACGCAAATTTATCTAAATATCCGTTCAAGAAGGCAATTGCATCGTCGCCTCGCTTAAGTTGATTATAACAGAACATCACATTCTCCAAAGAATATTCATCTTGCTGATCAAAATTTAAAGCCAGTTTATAATGCTTCAGTGCTTTAAAAGGATCTTCTAAATTTACATATTCATCTGCAATAAAATTGTGCAGGAAGTTTTCCTCTTCTTCTAATTTCAAAGCGGTTTCACAAAACTCGATCGAGCGTCGTGGATTTCCTAAATTGGAATAATATTTCGCACAACACACCAGAAAGTCCGTATTATCCAGGCAACTTTCCTTTAATTCAGTCATTAATTCTTTGGCTTCAGCATATTTTTCCAGTTCTAAAAAAACTTCAAATTGCTTCACTTTTAAGTCCAAAGAATTCGGGTGGATTTTCAAACCATATTTGGTAGCCATATCGGCAAAGGAAATATCCCCCATTTCGAGATAATAAATAATAATCTCTTCATACTCTTCGGTCTCGAAGTAGAATTCATCATTATTCTCAACCATTGCTTCGAACTTTTCTACCAGTTCGTTTTCAAAAAATTCTTCCAATATTATATTTTGCGGTTATTTCCGAAGAATGAAATTATCTTACAGTCTTCGAAAAAACACTTTTATTTAAACATTACTAAAACTAATAAAACAGCTGACTAAATCAAACTCCTTATTTTTTCGATCATTTGATCTCCTAAATCATCTGCTTTTTGCTGAGAGTAGGCTTCAGTATAAATTCTGATGATGGGTTCTGTATTCGATTTTCTCAAATGTACCCAATTGTTTTCAAAATCAATCTTTACTCCATCAACAGTAGAGAGTTCTTCATTTTGATACTCTTTTTCCATTTTAGTTAAAAGTGAATCTACATCGATATCTGGAGTTAGTTCAATTTTCTTTTTACCCATGAAATAACTTGGATAAGTCGCTCGCAATTCTGAAACAGTTTTGTTTTCTTTGGCTAAATGCGTTAAAAATAAAGCAACGCCTACCAAAGAATCACGGCCGTAATGAAGTTCTGGATAGATAATTCCACCATTTCCCTCTCCACCAATCACGGCATTTTTCTCTTTCATTAAAGTTACGACATTCACTTCTCCAACGGCACTTGCGAAGTATTCTGAATCTAAATTTCGTGCAACATCTCTTAAAGCGCGGCTTGACGAAAGATTAGAAACTGCTGTTCCTTTATGATGTCTCAAAAGATAATCTGCCACAGCAACCAAAGTATATTCTTCACCGAAAAGTTCGCCGTTTTCATCAACTAAAGCTAAACGGTCCACATCAGGATCAACTACGATTCCGACGTCTGCTTTCTCGGTTTTCATTAACTCGCAAATGTCACCTAAATGCTCTTTCAACGGTTCTGGATTGTGTGGGAAATGTCCGTTGGGCTCACAATATAATTTCACTACTTCACAGCCGAAATGCTCTAACAATTGTGGAATGGCAATTCCCCCCGTTGAGTTTACCGCGTCAACAACTACTTTATATTTCTTTGCTCTGATGGCTTCTGCATCAACCATCGGTAAATCCAGAATTTTTTGAATGTGTATATCAAATCCATCAGCGCGCGTTTCGTAGTTTCCTAAATCATCGACCTGGGCATAATCGAAATCTTCGCTTTCGGCTAGTGCTAAAACTTCCGCACCATTTTCACCTGTGATGAATTCACCTTTTTCATTTAATAATTTTAAAGCGTTCCATTCCTTAGGATTGTGAGAAGCGGTTAGGATAATTCCACCGTCTGCATTAAGTTCCGGAACCATTACTTCTACAGTTGGCGTAGTTGAAAGTCCAAGATCAACAACGTTAATTCCGAGACCTTGCAAAGTTGCGCAAACCAGAGAATTCACCATTGAACCCGAAATCCGAGCATCACGACCTACCACTAAAGTTAAATCTTTCTTGTTATTATTGTTCTGAAGCCAGGTTCCAAAAGCGGATGTAAATTTTACAACATCAAGCGGCGTTAAGTTTTCATCAACTTTTCCACCGATCGTTCCGCGGATTCCTGAAATGGATTTTATTAAAGACATAAATGAATATTTTTTTAAAATTTTAAACCTGTTAAGGCATTAAAATTAGTTAAGTTTTTCAACTGGCAAAAATACGAATAATAATAGAGAGGAGATAATTAAACAGATGTTTGTTTTTATCTATAACATCGGAAGCATCTGATTAGATGATAAGTACGAATTTAATTTAGGAACAACCGCAATCTGAATCACAGTCAGATTTTTGTTTTTTAAATTTTTTAACACCAAATGTTTTTGCGATTAGTTTGAATATATAATAGCCAGCGAATAGAACAATCGCGGCAATCAATATATATTGAAATAACATAGAATCCATAATGGTAATTTTTAGAAGATTCGCATGAAGTTAATGTCCGCCGCATTCTTGATCACAGCCAAATTCTCCTTTTTTCTTTTTCTTAGAACTGAAATTAGCGCTGATCAGTTTAAATAAAGAATATCCTGCAAACAAAACGAGTGCTGCAATGATGACATATTGAAAAATAAGAGAGTTGTCCATTATTTTAAAATTTGATAAACAATTAAAGATGCAACATAAGCCAAGCCAGACATGCCGAATAGTTGCGCCATCGTCCATTTCCAGGATTTGGTTTCTCTATAAACAACGGCTAAAGTTGAAACACATTGCATCGCAAAAGCATAAAAGAACAAGATGGAGATTCCCGTCGCGAAACTATACACCTTTTCGCCATTCGGTTTTACATCGCTCCGCATTTTTTCGATGATCGTGCCTTCTGGTGCTTCTTCATCTAAACTATATAGCGTTGACATGGTTCCTACAAATACTTCTCGAGCCACGAAACTGGTCAAAATCCCGACGCCCATTTTCCAATCATAACCAAGTGGCGCAATCGCAGGTTCGATGGATTTACCCATTTTAGCCAAATAGGATTGTTCCAGTTTCACATCCGTAGAGACAAATTCACTTTCGTTTTGTTTGGGTCCAATATAACTGAAGAACCAAATTACAATACTGAACAGGAAAATAATTTTACCAGCACCCGTTATAAATTCCCAAACTTTACCGAGTACGATTTTAAAATCATAACCGAAGAGTGGCATTTTATAAGAAGGCAAATCCATTACGAGAAAAGACTTAGTCGTGCTCTTAATAATTTTCTTCAAAATTAAAGCGGCAATAAGCGAGGTGAAAAATCCGAGGAAATACATCGCCATTAAAGCAATCGCTTTATAACTAATACCGATAAAAAATTTATTAGGAATAATTAAACCAATGATAATACTATAAACGGGAAGTCTTGCCGAACACGTCATAAACGGTGTAACTAAAATAGTAATCAACCGCTCCTTAACATTCTCAATGTTCCGCGTGGACATTATCGCCGGAATAGCACAGGCAGTTCCTGAAACCAGTGGTACAATACTTTTTCCGTTTAATCCGAACGGACGTAGAAATCGATCCATCAGAAAAATAACTCTGGCCATATAACCTGAATCTTCTAGAAGATAAAGGAAATATAATAAAATTCCGATCTGTGGCGCGAATACCACTATTCCTCCGACACCCGGAATAATTCCATTTGCGAGTAGTGAGTTAATTGGTCCCGCGGGTAATTGTGCATTTGCAAAAGAAGAGAACCACAGGAAAAATTCAGATATCCAGTTCATCGGATATTCTGCAATGAAGAAAACACTCTGGAAAATTACCAATAAAATCAATCCAAAAATTAAGTATCCCCAAATTGGGTGCACTAAAATTTTGTCTAATTTCTCGGTCAGTAATTCTTTGAACTGCGGTTTTTTAGACAAAACTCTTGAAATGATTTTGTCAA
>JBBSRZ010000011.1:0-44678 GCA_038242555.1 Flavobacteriales bacterium
AAACTCATCATTTCGTTGATCTTTTTCTTAAACCATTTCGTGAAAAGTATTACCTAGGTTTTTACGTTTTATCTTCAATTCTTTATGCGGTCATCAGTTTAACAAGCATAGGTGCCGCGGCTGAAAATCCTATTACTCTCTCTTTTGCGAATTACTATTTTACCAGTTTTAACTTCCTGCAATATGCAGTGGTGTTAATTCTGCAAACCCTATTTTGGAAATTATTAGTTGGTCAACAAATAAGACTTAATTCAGATCATTACAATGTTTTCAAAATGTATTACCAGGAGCCAACCCAAAGATTTGAAGTCATTCTAAAAATGATTTTCTTTAATGGCTCAAGTTTTAGAATATTAATGACTTCCTTATTAATTATACCTCTTGCAATCCCATTTTATTTTACAGAATTTATTGTATTTAATATTTTACTAGCCTATTTTTTATTGTTCGCAATCGTATTATTTCTTAATTCTTTAGAAACTTTACTCTATTTTTTAGAACAGAAATATAAGATTAATGCCTCCGTATTTACGGTTGTTATTTTTGTCTTTGGTTTTATTTCTCTGACTTATTTTTCATTGTTGGAAGAGAGTAGTGCAATACCTATTTTAGTTCTATTTCTAAGTATCATCTTTTTGAAATTAAGTATCGACTATTATGTAAAAATGAAATGGCTATAATAATCCGAACTTTTTTGCTTTTGTTTTTTAAGAAATTTCTTTGGGTTCATTACGTTCTGACTTTCAGTTTGTTTTTGGTTGCGGATGAATATTTTACTATGCTTTCTACGGTCTTGTTTTTGAATCTTTTTATTCAGCAATTCAAAATGTTCGCCTATTTTGAAGAGTTAATCACTTTATTTAAACTCTACCAGTATCCGATTTATTTTATGGCAATAACTTATTTCGTTACGGGATTTCTGCTGTTAATGCCACTTTCTCCGTTAATAGATTTTCGTCTTATATTCGGTATTCTGTTTCCTGGATTACTATTTAATTTAATAAAAATAAAATTTCATGCTAATTGAAGTTAAAAATCTAACTAAATCATTTGAAGATAAAGTTGTTTTGAAGAACTTAAACATAAATATTCCGGACAGTGGAGTTGTTTTATTAAAAGGAAAAAACGGCGCTGGCAAATCTACATTTCTAAAAATACTTAGCAAGTTTATTCGAAAAGATTCAGGTAAAATTAATTACCATGATTCCAAGTTTTTTCAAAATTCTTCTTTTCTCCTAGATGAGAAAATAATGATCGATAGTTTAACCTTCGAAGATAATATGAAACTCGTTGGCGCGATCGTCAAGATGTCGAAAGACGAGGTAAGCGACAGAATCAATTATTTTAAAGAACTTTTCAGTTTACCAAATCAAGAATACTACGGTAACTTTTCTTTAGGTATGAAAAAGAAAGCCGAAATAGCACGAACACTGATCAATGATCCAAAATATATTTTTTGGGATGAACCTTTTAATTCTTTAGATGAAGAAAGTGTGAAGATCGTACTGGAAAAAATCTTAGATAGGAATAAATTATTTTTTATCATCACGCACGAAAACCATTTAGATGAAATCGCGGATAAAATCTTATTTCTAGAGGAAACCGATAGTCAGAAAATAGTCTAGTATTTTTTCATTTCAATCTCGAACCAAGGAAGTTTTTCCCGAACTTTGCAAATCTTAAATTTTTGTCAAAGTTTTCTTTATATGCAAACAGATTTTTTTAAATTTCAAGCACAAACCACCCAATTCGCGGCAGGTTTCGAAGTAGAGCGAGCCGCAGGTTCGTACGTTTACGGAAAGAATGGTAAAAGATATCTAGATTTCGTAGCCGGAGTTTCTGCCAATACTTTGGGACATTCACATCCGAAAATTGTTGAAGCCATAAAAACACAAGCAGAAAAATATTTGCATGTCATGGTTTATGGTGAGTACGCTCAGGAAATGCCGGTGAAATTGTGTAAACTTCTGGCGGATTCTACGCCAGAACCTCTAGAAGTTACGTATCTCGTCAACTCTGGCGCAGAAGCGATTGATGGCGCTCTGAAATTAGCTAAACGATACACAGGCAGAGAAGAAATCATATCAATGAAGAATTCTTACCACGGAAATACACATGGCGCCTTGTCGGTTTCGGGCAACGAATATCACAAACGCGAGTTTCGTCCGCTTTTGCCGATGGTGAGTTTTATAGAGTTTAACAATCAAGAAGACTTCAGTAAAATCACCGAAAAAACCGCGTGCGTTCTGGCAGAAACGATTCAAGGTGCAGCAGGATTTCTAGTTCCGGATGCTGATTATTTTAAAAATTTGAAGAAACGATGTGAAGAAGTTGGAGCGTTATTAATTCTCGACGAAATTCAGCCCGGTTTTGGCCGAACGGGAAATCTCTTTGCATTCGAACATTTCGGTATGGTACCGGATATTTTGGTCATGGGAAAAGGCATGGGCGGTGGCGTTCCTGTTGGTGGTTTTATGAGTTCGGAGGAAATTATGCATTCGCTTTCGCACTCACCGAAGTTGGGTCATATTACCACATTTGGTGGAAACCCTTTAATTGCCGCAGCGAGTTACGCAACTTTACATGAAGTTCTCGAAAGTACTTTAATGACTGAAATCCAAGAGAAAGAAAACTTATTCAGAGAATTACTAGTTCATCCTAAAATCCAAAATGTCAACGGAAAAGGGTTAATGTTAGCGGTAAATCTAGGTTCACCTGATTTTACTTTAGAAGTAGCAAAACGGTGCATGGAAAAAGGTCTCATCGTTTTCTGGCAATTATATCGAAATGAATATTTGAGAATTTCGCCGCCACTTACCATTTCTTTAGACGAAATAAGAGAAGGTTGTGAAATTATTCGTGATGTTTTGAATGAATATTAAACCGCAGACTTATAAATGCTTTTCCATTTTTATATTCGCTCTTTCATAAAGGCCGGTTTCCAGATCAACTTCAGAAAAACCATATTTTTTATAAAGATGAATTGCGGATTCCAGTTTGGTATTTGAATATAAAATAAGAGTTTTGATTTGTTTTTGTTTTGCAAAACTGAGGCAATGTTCCAGTAATAAGGTTCCGATTTTGTGACCTTGTGCTTTTTCAGCAACTGCCATTTTTCCTAGTTCAAAAACATTTTCACTTTTCTTTAATAAGGAATAAGTCCCAACAATTTCATTATTTAATTCAGCGTAAAAAATAAAACCGTTTTTTTTAATAATTTCTTTTTTCGGATTCGAAAGTGAAATAATATCATTTTGTTCAACTCGAAAATATTTTTCAAGCCATTCGTAATTGAGTGTTTTTATTGGTTCTTCCAAACCTTCACCGAAAGCGATAATTTCAATTTTATTTTGACTCATACTATTGAATATAGATCGTTATTCCCATTCATATTTGATTTCAACGCCGAAGCGATTTGTTGGTTGAGTAAATCTGAAAGTAGAACCAATAGGCACGTCTCTTTGTTTCTTTCTTTGAAATTCTGTCGCCGCTTGATCTTTTAACTGAACAAAATCTTTCATCTGAATTTTCTTGTATTGATTTAATTTAGGCTTGAAGTCGACAATCTTTTTATCGTGTAAATTGACAGATTCCGCTCTCCATAAATCATAAGATTTTCCTTCTACGCGCACATCCAGTATTAATCCAGGTAGTCCAAAAAACTTGTACGGTCCGGCAGAATAGGGTAGGTCTTTTGCAAAATAGGCAATGATGGTAGATCCTCGAAACTCCGCTTTGGCTTTAGTGCAAACAAATCCTGCAATCTTTTTTGTGTCATTATCATTTATTTCCCAGTCTGGTTTGGGAACATTTTTATCGTACACAAAATAGACTTCATCATCACTATTATCTAGGTAATGAAAATCTTTTTTTGTGTCGTTATTCAAGTCTGAAATATAGTAAAGCGCCGGTGATTTTAGATTAGGAAATACGTCGGGATTTAAATTGTTCGATTTGTTAGAATTTGGCACTAACGAATCCTGTATCGATATCACATTTCCCTTTTTATTAATGTACAAATTTTCGTAAATCGTAACAATAGGTGATTTTACATACTTGTATTTTACGTGAATTTGCTGTGTAAATGCAGTATTAAAAATAACGAGGAGAAAAATTGAAATTATATTTTTCATATTTAAATTTAAAAGAAAAATAGTTTGAGATGGAAATTATTTGAATTTTCATATCGCGGAACATCACATAAAAAGTATCATAAATCGTTCTCGGTATTTGCGAATAGAGAGCGTCGTTTATAATCGATTTGAAAGCATTCCTCGAAAACCATTTTTTAAAAGTTTAAGCCACTTTCTTTTGCTGAAAGATCACGACTAAATTTATTATCATTCCTACAACTGGTAATACAATTAAAGCAATTATTAATAAAGCCTTTATAACCAAATTGATATTCAATTTTAATATTAATGAAACCATAAATAATAGAACTATTAAATAAGCAGCAAAAAAAAATAATTTCAAAATTTGAATATTCCATAATGTTATAGTTTATTTGAGGAATTTACGAATACAAATAAATATAAGTTAAAATCTGTAAAGTTCTGTCATTTGTGATTTAGTATGTTAGAAATATCTTTTTGGATACTTTCTTCAGTGCCAATTGTTGATACGTAAATATACATATCTTTCTAAAATTTTAGAATGTAATCTACGTGTCGTAAATAAGTTTTATTAGTTATATTTATTTTTAAAGTTATACAATTTGGAAATATTGTAATTAAATGCGCATACTGGACTTGCTTAGGATAATCCCTTGAAAATATAAACTGCTCTTTCTTTTAGCACCGATGGAAACGGCATCCCACAATGATATATATCATGCTATTTTTACACAAATTTCGTAATCGCGGATATAGCGCACAGCGGGACGGGTTTTGTAAGAAATCGTTTTTTCGTGGCTTCTAAACCCTTAACGTATTTAACCGAATATATAGCAGATATTAGAAATAAATTTATATATTGCGACACATTAAAAAAAGGTAATAATATGGCGAAAACGAAAGTGCAATTTGAATTTCCAATGCACTGTCAGTCAGAGATTTTGTACGAATATATGGCGAGCGCAGAGGGTCTTTCTGAGTGGTTTGCAGATGATGTTATCGAGAGAGGCGATGATTTCTTTTTTACGTGGAGCAATGGTCCCGAAGAGAAAGCGACGCTTATTCGTTATAAGCCAGAAAGTTTTGTGCGTTTTCGTTGGGAAGAAGATGAAGGAACTAAAAATTATTTCGAAATGACGATCGTTATCGATGAAATTACCGATGATTTGGCCTTAAATATTACCGATTTTTGTGATGCCGGCGATGAAGATGAAAGCCGTTTGTATTGGGAAAACTTAGTTGAAAATTTAAAATTAAAGTTAGGCGCCTCCTAATTTTTTTTATCTAAATATAAAGATGAACGATTTATCGTTCATTTTTTGTTACCAAAAACTTTATTATTGTGAAAATATCTTTTGCCTCTGACCAGGTTCAACTTCATAACCGCGCGTTTTTATACGGTGATTCTGTACAAGTTTCTTTTTTTGTGCGCAATTCTCAATTGATCATGGCGGAAGAATGTTATTTTTATTTAATGGCGTCGATGCGTAAAATGAGAATGGCCATTCCTTTAACCTATACGTTGGAGTTTTTCCAAAATTTATTTGCGGCGCCTATTTTACAACACAACATTCAAAACGGAATTATTCAGTTTTTCGTTTATCGCAATACCGACAAAAATACTTTATCTAAAAGTGGAATTTCTTATTATTTCGAAGTTGAGAAGATGAACGATGTCTTGGATATTCAAAGTGATTATGAAATCGACTTGATCAAAGAATTAAATGTGAATACCAACTTATTAAGTGGAATTCACGTTCATTGTCCGGAAAACATCTACGCAGAGATTTATGCGAAAGAGAATGATTTAGATGATGTGATTTTCTTAAATCCAAGTAAGAGAATTGCCCGGAGTATTTATGGGAACTTATTATTTCTAGAAGGAAACACGATTAAGATCCCGAAGACGACTGAAGGCGCATATATTTCACCATTGTTAGAGAATTTCGTCACCTTTTTACACAATCAAAAATTAGCAGAAATTCAGGAGTCAGAAATGATTGCGTTTGAATCTCAGAAAGCGGAAGAGGTTTTAATTATCTCTGATTTAAAAGGAATTTTCTCTGTTACCAAAATTCGGAATAAAACTTTTGCGAAAGATCGTTTTTCCGAATTGATCGCCTTGTGGAAAATCAGTTTCGACTAGAATTGACAAACCCAGTCAACCGCCTCCTAATTAAAGCCATTGACCAGGTTTTGAAAGAGTATGATCTCTTAATTTTCTGTAATAAATTCTAGTATTTTCTTGGAAGTTTCAATTCTTCCTTGTTTGCTGTTTAAATAATTTTGATCTTCAACATTCGATAAATAACCCAATTCCAAAACCATTGCTGGCGCTTCCGAATTTCTAAGCAAATGTAAATCGGCTTCTTCAACTTTGCAGTCACCAAATTTGGTTGCTAACTTTTTGGCGGAATCAAAATTCGTAGGTTTTGCATAAATCAAATTGCCTCTTGTGCCAACATTTTTGCTGTTATTCACATGGAGCGAAATCACCATTGCTGGTTTTAATTTATTAATTAAATCCGTTCTTCCGACTAAAGTTTTATAATCGTCAGAATCTCTGGTTAGAATGATTTCTACCTTTTCATTCTTATTTAGTTTTTGAATTCTTTGTGCGATATCTAACACGATCTGTTTTTCAGAGATCCCATTTTTGTTAACGCCAAGATCTTTACCACCATGACCAGCGTCGATGACAATGATTTTTTTGTCGTTAAAGCCGGAAAATGAAAGTAGAAGAAAAGAAAAGGAAAAAAGACCAAATAATTTGAAGAACTTATTCATGGGTTTTGTTTTTAGTTTTTCAAAGATAACGCAATCGTTCCCTTAAAATTTTGTAATAAATTCTTAAATAGTGCTAAAGTTTTGTTAATGTCGGAAGTGGAGGAGCGCGAGCGAAGCGAGCGCCAAAAAGAATGATTTTAAAATATCTGCGAAAGAAAGTTCGAAAGTAGTTTGTAAAGTTCCTGAAGGACCGATTTTGAATTATTAGACTTTATTTAAACATCCAACATCCAACATCCAACATCCAACATCCAGCATCTAGT
Source organism: Flavobacteriales bacterium (assembly GCA_038242555.1). Lineage (GTDB taxonomy): Bacteria > Bacteroidota > Bacteroidia > Flavobacteriales > Weeksellaceae > Kaistella. The sequence goes on from JBBSRZ010000011.1 coordinate 7,166, forward strand.
TCATCGAAACATCTTCTGGTGCGTTAGCCCATAATAAAAATTTTCCACCAAGATTTTGCATAATGTTTTTCCAAAGACTTTGATCGTTCGGCGACGTATAATCTAAATTATAAACATCAACCGGCGTCCAAATTTTCCGCAGAATTTCACCTTCCAATTGTTGTTCAGACCAACCCGAATAACCCGAAAAAACTTTCACATCATTAATCGAGAGTTGATGATCTAAAATAGAAGAAACAACATTTTCAATATCTTCTGTTAAGTAATATTCTTCATTGATTGCTAAAAAGTTTTCAGTAACCTTCGGACCTTTACAAATGAAAAAAGTTTTATCATTTTCTACGGGTCCGCCTTCATAAACCGCTACTTGAAATCCGAAAATTTCTAATAAGCGCGAACTCATCTTTTCGTTTTTCTTATTCAGTATTAAGCCGAACGCACCCTGCTCATTATGATCGACAATCAAAACAACGGAGCGAGAAAATATGTCTCCGGAAATATCCGGAGTGGAAATTAAAATTTTACCTTTGTAAGAATAATTCATCTGAAATGGGTTTTCATATATAAGAACCTTAACCAAATGTAATAAAAATTTAATGGAAAACCTGCACGACAAAAGAAAAATCTACGACAGCGCCGAACTGTTAGAAAACCAATTGAAAGAAAATCCGATCGAACAATTTCGGGACTGGTTTTTAGAAGCGGAACAAAGTCCTCAAATTTCCGAAGCGAATGCGATGGCGATCTCTACCGTAGAAAGTGATGGTTGTCCACGAACGAGGATGGTTTTATTGAAATCTTATACTTGGGAAGGATTTATTTTTTATACGAATTACGACAGCCGAAAAGGGAAAGCAATTGAAAATACGCACAAGGCATGTCTGCATTTTTTCTGGCCTAGTCTAGAACGGCAGATCATAATAAAGGCAGATTTAGAAAAACTGCCGGAAAATTTAAGTGATGGTTATTTCCACTCGCGCCCGAAGGGAAGTCAGTTAGGTGCTGTAGTTTCTCCACAGAGTCAGGTGATCCCGAATCGGGAATTTTTAGAAGATAATTTAAGGAATTTAGAGAAAGAATTTGAAGATAAAGAAATCCCCCGCCCAGAAAATTGGGGGGGTTATTTAGCAAAACCATACGAAATCGAATTTTGGCAAGGTCGCCCAAATCGTTTACACGACAGAATACTTTACGAATTGCAAGAAGATCTCCACTGGAAAATCTCTCGTTTAGCTCCATAAAAAAAGTCCCGAATGATCGGGACTTTTGGTTTTTTATAATCAGTAGATTATTTTTTCATTCCACTCATTACCGCTTCTGATAGTTCAGAACCAGCTTTGAATTTAGCAACTGTTTTAGCCGCAATACTGATTGGTTTTTTAGTAGCTGGATTAATACCTTGTCTTGCAGCTCTTTCCGCTACAGAAAAGGTTCCGAATCCTACTAAAGAAACTTTACCGTCTTTTTGTTTTAGTGTATCAGTAACGTTAGAAATAAAAGATTCAAGAGCAGCTTTGGCTGCAACTTTCGTAATGTTTGCATCTGTGGCGATAGCGTCGATCAATTCAGACTTGTTCATAATATTAATTAGTTAAGGTTAGTTCGATTATAAAAGCAAATATAAAACATTTTTCATATTGTGCAAATTAAATGCAAATATTTATTCAATATTCAAGGATTTTCTTTAAATATAAGAAAAATTATAATTTTTAAGTTCACCTATAATCTACGTTTCCCCGCTCCATAATAATGCCAAACTCAATATTTGCCGACATTTTAACAAAATTTATTTTATTTTTATGGTATTGCGAATTATGGAATTTAGGGATGAATCAAAAATTGATTTAGAGGATTCTTATAATTTACTGATTTTCCTAATGGTTCCTTGTAGTAACGTATTAAATAATTGCTCAACCTGAAAGTTATAAATTTATTTTAATGATTTAATTAAAATAATTAAATTTGCGCCATGTTAATTGAAGTTTTTAAATCTAAAATACACCGCGTCCGCGTTACCGAATCTGATCTTAATTATATTGGTAGCATTACCATTGATGAAGATTTATTAGAAGCCTCCGGAATTATCGTTGGCGAACGGGTATATGTTGTTAATGTAAATAATGGCGAACGGTTCGATACTTACGCGATCAAAGGAAAAAGAAAATCTGGCGAAGTTTGCTTAAATGGGCCCGCTGCCCGGAAAGTTCAGAGAAATGACATTATTATTATCATGTCATTTGCTCAGATGACGCCGGAAGAAGCACAGGATTTTCAACCGAAAATAATTTTCCCGGATGAGGAAACCAATCTTCTAACTTAATTCCTAAAATTTTCGACCTTGGACCAAGTTAAAAAAACCAATCCTTTAAAGACTTTTTTGACCATATTCATCTCTTTGGCGATCGCTGCTTTATTTATGTGGTTTGCTTTAAAGGGAATGGAATTTGAAAAGATCGCCGGTTATTTTGCCAAGGCGAACTATCTGTGGGTTTTTATTGCATCGATTTTTGGACTATTGGCTTATTGGTTTAGAGCGATTCGCTGGAATCTTTTATTGGAACCGATGGGCTATAAAATTTCCAACTCAAATTCTTTCTGGACTATTTCTTTTGGATATTTAATGAACTTAACCATTCCTAGAAGTGGTGAATTAGCAAGGTCTACGGCATTATTTAGTGTGGAAAATGTTCCAGTAGAAAAATCCTTTGGAACAATTATATTAGAACGCGTTGTGGACCTGCTTTGTATGATTGGATTTCTGGGATTAACTTTAATATTTAAGTATAAAGCTTTTGTGGCTTTCTATAATTATATCACCACAGAAAAAGGAAAAACAGAATCGAATTCTTCTAATTCTACTTTATATATCATCGGTGGAATTACGTTGTTTGCAGCAATTTTACTTTTTATTCTACGCAAGAAATTGGAGCGATTTCCTATTTATCAAAAAGTAGTTGATTTCGGAAAAGGAATTTTCCACGGTTTGACTTCCATTTTTAAATTAAAAGAGAAGGGAAAGTTCTTAGCGTATACGATCGCAATCTGGGCGTGTTATTATTTCGCGGCCTATTTGGTTTGCTTTGCACTACCAGAAACATCTCAGTTTACATTTGCAGATGGCTTTTTCATCATCGTCGTAGGGACTTTAGGAATGATTGTTCCGGCCTCGGGCGGAATTGGAGCGTTCCATCTGGCTTTAAAATTTGGAATAATGGCATTGTTTCTATCCATGGGTAAAAATCCAGAAGAAGGCGCAGAAGTCGGATTGTCTTACGCCTTCATTTCTCACACCATGCAATTGGTCATTATGTTGGTGATGGGTGCAATATCAATTCCGGTCTTAGCCAAGGCGCGAGCAAAAGCAGTTAAAAATAATAATTTGTAGTTGAGGAAATTAGATATTAAAAAAGGATTTACTGCTCAAGTAAATCCTTTTTTTTATGAAATAGAAGACCTTATTTAATCTTTAATAAAGTAAAGTTCTGAATCATCGATCAACGGAATATAAATGCGATGCCAAGTTTCATGTCCGTCGATCATTTCCCACAAATGTCCTTCACCATCGATATCTTCTGCTAGCAAAACAATTCCGGGTTCTATTATAAAAGTCTTATCGTCACTTGTCGTAAATTTTAACTTTCCACTTAAGGTGATCACAAATTGTTTCCGAGGCGCCGTATGCGTGCCTATTTGCCACGTATCGATTTCATTGGCGAACCAAAATTCATCTGATTTAATCTTTTCTGCAGATCGTACTATTCCTGTTTCAAAATAACTTTCACCTTCTTCATCACGCAGCAGTCGAATTGCGCGAATGTTATTATCCTTTTTACTCATATTATCCAAATGCTCTTTTTAATAAACTTTCTACTTTAGGTTCACTTCCTCTAAAGTTTTTGTACAACTCCATCGGATCTTTTGTTCCACCAGACGAAAGTAATACTTTATATTTTGCAGCGATTTCTGAATTGAAAATCCCATTCTCTTTAAAATATTGAAAAGCATCAGCATCCAAAACTTCGGCCCATTTATAAGAATAATATCCAGCAGAATATCCACCCTGGAAAATGTGGGAAAAACTCGTGCTCATCGCGGTTTCTGGATTACTTGGGTAAAGGTTTGAGGCTTTGGTCTCTTCAACTTCAAAAGTTTTAACATCGCCAACTTTTTCTGGTTGCGTATGATAGCCAAGATCCAACATTCCAAATCCTATTTGTCTCATGGTTTGATATCCTTCCATGAAATTCTTGGAATCTGAAATTTTCTGAATTTTTTCATCAGGTAAAACTTCACCAGTTTGATAATGTTTGGCAAAGGTTTTCAGGAATTCAGGTTCATAACAATAGTTTTCTAAAAACTGAGATGGAAGTTCCACAAAATCCCATTTTACAGAAGTTCCTGAAAGACTTGGATAAGTCGTGTTCGCCAAAACGCCGTGTAGAGCGTGACCAAACTCATGGAAAAGGGTGGTCACTTCCTGGAATGTTAATAAACTTGGCGTGTCAGAAGTCGGTTTTGAGAAATTACAAACCACCGAAATATGTGGACGAATATTTTCCCCATTTTGGATGGACTGGCTTTTATAACTCGTCATCCAGGCGCCAGCTCTTTTTCCTTTTCTGGGGAAATAATCGGCGTAGAGTAAAGCTTTGAATTTTCCGTCTTCGAAAATTTCGTACGTTTTTACTTCATCATGATATTTTTGAACTTCATTGGTTTCTTTAAATTCTAAGCCAAACAGTATTTTTGCCAAACCGAAAACGGCCTCCTGCACTTTCTCCAGTGGAAAATAAGGTTTCAATTCCTCATCATCAATATCAAATTTTTGTTTACGTAGTTTTTCAGCATAGAAAGTGTGATCGTAACTTTCCATTTCTTCAATTCCATCTGCTTTCGCTAACTTTTTCAATGCTTCGATTTCTTTTTCTGCGAAAGGTTTTGCTTTCTCTGACAGTTCCTTTAAAAATGATTTTACTTTGCTTGGAGATTTTGCCATTCTTTCTTCGAGAACATAATCTGCATAATTTTCGTAGCCTAATAATTTTGCTTTTTCCTGTTTTAAAGAAATAATTTCTCTAATTAAATTCTGATTGTCAAACTCATTGTTTTGAAAAGACTTTTTACCATTTGCCAAAGCGAGTTCTTTTCTTAATTCACGATTTTCAGCGTATGTCATCAAAGGAAGAAAACTGGGATATTGCAAAGTCACTACAAACCCTTCGAGTTTTCGTTCTTTGGCTTCTTCTCGGTATTGTTCTAGAATTGCCTCCGGGATTCCCGCTAAATCTTTTTCGTCCGTAATATGTTTGAAATAATTGTTCGTTTCCGCTAAAACATTTTGTCCGAACTGCAGTGATTTCTTCGATAATTCGATGCTGATGTTTTTGAATTTTTCTTTATCAGCCTCATCAAGTAAAGCGCCGCTTCTTACAAAACCTTTATAAGTTTCGTTCAAAAGCATTTGCTGTTCTTTATTCAGATCGTACTTTTCTTTTTCATCGAAGACTTTTTTTATCTTTTCAAATAAGGCCAAATTTTGAGAAATCTTTGCTGAGAACTCAGTTAAAAGTGGAGAAACTTCTTGTGCAATTTTCTGAATCTCGTCATTAGTTTCGGCTGAATTTAAATTAAAGAAAATGCCAGAAACAATTTCTAATTTTTCACTCGAAAAAGCAAGTGCTTCAATAACGTTTTCGAAAGTTGGTTCTGCCTTGTTCTCAACTATTGTTTCAATTTCTTGTTCTGAAACTTTAATTAATTCCTGAATTGCTGGTAGAAAATATTCCTCTTTAATTTCATTAAAAGGAGCAGAATGATATGGTGAATTAAATGTTTGTAGTAAGGGATTTTGCATATTATAATTGTTGGTTTTAATATTGGTTGCAACGGTGCTCTGCAAATTTAGCGAAAATTAAATTTTTCGATTTTAATGGCTCGTAGATCGTCTTCGAAGAAGTTTTTAAGATTCTTGAAAATTATGTTGGCAGTCTAGAAGTTCCTGAAATAATTACCTTAAATTTGTGTTTCGTTTTTTTAAAATTAATTATTAGAAAAATGAACTTTAAGTAAAATTTAGATTAATACGTAAATGAAAAAATTCACAGCCATAGCGCTCCTTTCTATAACATTATTTGCCTGTAAAAAAGAAACTGAAACAGTTACGAAAGTCGATCCTGTAACTGGAAAAACGATTACTGTTGAAGTTCCAGTTGCAACAAATGAATCTTTAACGATTGAAAAATCTCAAGTTGAAGTCTTAGCGATCAACGATTCTTCGGGCGTTTACAAGCAAACTTTCAAATTGCAAAAAGGCGAAACATATCCTTTGACTACCTATCAAAAAGATGTGCAAACGATGACAGCGCCAGATGGTAAATCTCAAAGTGGCACGAGCGAAATGACCGATGAAATGTCTTTTACAGTAAATGATTTTAAAGATGGCGTTTATGACATTTCCATAAATTTAACAGGAAAACGAAATTCGCAAAGTGCTAACGGAAAAACTGTTTCCGTCGATACGAAATCTGCAGAACCGAAGGATGAACAAATGAAAATGATGTGGAAGGTGAACAAAGCCTTGGTCGGAAACAAGTTAAACCTGAAAATGACCGAAACTGGAAAAGTGGTTTCCATCACTGGTTTCGATCCGATTTATACAAAAATTAATGCTTCTGTTGGAAGTACCATTAAAGATGCTAAAGATAAAGCAGCCTTCATCAACAGTTTCAAACAGAGTTTTAACGAGAAAATGTTAAAAGATCAGTTCAGTAAAAATTTAGTTTTGATTCCAGCAAAAGGAGCAAAAATAGGAGATAAATGGTCTGAAAGCGAAAATGCAACGCCAGATGGTAAAATTAAATTAACAACTACTTATACCCTGAAAAGTGTTGGTGACGGATTAGTTCAAATTGCGGTGTCTGGTGGTATTCCAAAAAAATCTGATAAACAATCGCAGGAAGGTGTGACCAGATCAATGAGTTCAGAACTATCACAAAACGGAACGATAGTTTTGGATCAAAAGACGGGTTGGGTAAAAAATCAAAACATTGCCGTAAAAACAACGCAAACAGAAACCCTTTCAGACGGAAAGCAATCTCAAACGATGAAATCAGTTTCTAATTCTACAGTTGTTGTAAACCCAAATAAATAAAAAACGTTTTCGACTAAATATTAATTATTTTAAAGCAGACTTCATCTATAATTTAGATCATCAATGAAATATATATTAGAATTAATTCTAACCACAGTAATCATTTTTTTTGTCTGGAATTTTTTAAAAAGAATGTTTTTTACTAAAATTTTTAAATTTCCACAACCGCGAAAAGACGATAATGTGACTCAGCAGAAATCGAAAAAAAACTTAGGCTCTAAAATCCATTGGGACGCCGAAACCGTTGATTACGAAGAGGTAAAAGAGCCTAAAGAAAAGTAAAGATTTGTAAATCCTTTGACCATGTCAAAGGGTTTTTCTCAATAATAAACCTAAAGATGTTAAAAAATAAGAATTTAATTTTCATCATTGGAAGCCTGGTGGTTTTCATTTTGTTGGCGGTTATTTACGCCAATCCTGTGTTGACTGGAAAGCAACTTTTTCAGCACGATATTGTACAGTATAAAGGCGGTGCAAAAGAACTTCTGGATTATCGTGCAGAAAATGGCAAAGAAACATATTGGAGTGATTCTATGTTTGGAGGAATGCCGACCTATCAGATGGGTGCGCAGTTTCGTGGAGATGTCATTAAAAAAGTTGATGATCTGCTGAACTTTTTACCGAAGCCCGCGAATTATATTTTTCTATTGTTCTCCGGCTTTTTTCTTTTAGGTTTGGTTGTTGTAAGAAACTGGAAGTATGCACTTTTGGGTGCTACCTTTTTCGGACTTTCAACCTATTTCTACATCGCACTCGCGGCCGGACATAATGGTAAAATACATACTGTTGCTTATTTTGCGCCACTTTTAGCGGGAATACTTTTGGTCTATATCCGGAAAAAATATGTCGTTGGGTTTATTGTAACGGCCCTTTTTATGGGTTTGCAAATTGCCGCGAATCATCCGCAAATGACCTATTATCTGTTTATTGCGTTGGCATTTTTATTCTTGTCAGAACTCATTCGTGCCTACCAGGGAAAAACCGATTGGAAACATTTTGGCATTTCTACAGGAGTTTTGGCTTTAGCATTTATCCTGGGAATAGGAATGAATTCTCAACGGATTATGGCCAATTCAGAATATGTTGGTGAAACGGTTAGAGGGAAGCAAATTCTAGATAATGAAAAGCATTCTGCCGATCAGTCTGGAATGGACAAGGAAAGCATGTTGATGTGGAGTTACGGGAAACTGGAAACTTTAAACTTGTTTATTCCACGTTTAATGGGTGGAGCAAGCAGCGAAGAGGGTTCCGAGGAAATGATGGGGAAAGTTCAGCAACTCGTTCAGGAAAATGTAACTTCTCAACAACAAATGGATCGAATCTCTCAAGGGTTCGGATCACTAACATATTGGGGTGACCAACCTGGAACTTCTGGACCGGCTTACCAAGGAGCAGTCGTTTGTTTTCTGGCAGTTTTAGGGTTTTTCTTTGCTTGGAAAAAATACAGATACTGGATTTTAGGCGCTTCAATTTTAACCATTCTTTTGGCTTGGGGCAGTAACTTTCTATCATTATCTGATTTCTTCATCGATTTTATTCCGTTTTATAATAAATTTAGAGCGCCGAGCTCAATCTTAGTTGTCGTCGAATTACTATTTCCATTGATTGCCATAGTTGGTTTGTACCGCTTCTTTAATTCAAATGAAAAGACAGAAACGGCAAGCGAAAATATTTTAACTGAAGATTATAAGAAGAAAACTTTAATTAAAGTCACTTCTGCCGTTTTAGGACTTACGTTCTTACTTCTGATTTTTGGGAAGTCACTTTTAGGATTTTATACTGCTCAAGAAAAGACTTATTTACCTCCGTTTTTGTTAGAATTCTTGGTAGATGAACGATACAAAATGTTCACGATCGATGCGATCAAAGCCATCTTCTTTGTTGCAATTACGGCTGGAGTTTTATTTTTAAGTTTAAAGAATAAAGTCACTCAAAATATTGCAATCATCATAATTGGTTTGGTGAGTTTCTTTGATTTATGGAGTGTGAATAAAAGATACCTGAACAATGATAATTTTATTGACAGATCTTTTACTGAAAATCCGTTCCAGACCGAAAACTCCGACTTGTTGATGCAGAAAGTGGGTGATAATGCGAACCTGAAATCTTTGTTAGACAATTCCAATATGAATAAAACGTTGGAAACCATCGCCGAGAAAGACAAAGGTCATTATCGAATTTACAACCAACTTTTAGGTGCCTTTAATGAAACCAATACTTCTTATTTTAAATCTTCGGTGGGCGGTTATCATGCGGTGAAATTACGTCGATACGATGATTTGATTAATGAATATTTCAGTAAAATGGACACCGTTAAAGTTCCAAGAATTCTGAATATGCTGAATACCAAGTATATGATTTTTGGAAGTCCGGATAAGCCAGAAGGTTTGACGAATGCAGATGCGAACGGAAATGCTTGGTTCGTTTCTCAATTAAAATTTGTGAATTCTCCAAATGAAGAACTAGATCAAATCGGCATCATTGATAATAAAAGAGTTGCGGTAATTGCGAAGGAAGATCAGAAATATTTTGAAGGAAAATCCTTACAACAAGATTCTACCGCCTTTTTAGATTTAAAGAAATACCAAGCCAACGAACTTGAATTCACCTCTGAATCGAAAACTCCGCAGTTAGCCGTATTTTCAGAAATTTATTATCCAAAAGGTTGGAAAATGTTTATTGATGACGCAGAAGTTCCTTATATCAAAGCAGATTATTTGTTAAGAGCCGTTTACGTTCCAGCCGGAAAACATAACATTAAAATGATTTTTGCACCAGATGTTATCGCAAAAGGGAGAATTATTTCGATGATCTCTTTTGGTTTGCTTTTATTACTGAGTGGAATGGGAATTTATTTTTTATACCGCAAAAGAGACAAAAGGAAATTGACTGAGGTAGGAATTCAATAGATTGCAAAATGTATGTTGGATTTTCTTGCTATTGATTTTGTACCGCAAAAAAAGTAATAAATCCTTTTTTAAAATAAACCATTAAGAAATTAAGGTTATGAAGACTTAATTATTCTTAATCTCTTAATGGTTAGACTTTCTAGTGCGCATTTAAAATAATTTTGAATTGTAATTAATTTTTTGAAAGAACTTTACTGTTGCCAAATCCTGTCAAATAATAAATGAAACATACAAAAAAAATATTAATTATCACTTACTATTGGCCGCCTGCGGGTGGTCCTGGTGTTCAGCGTTGGTTGAAGTTTGTGAAATATTTACCAGACTTTGGCTGGATACCTACTGTCTTTATTCCGGAGAATCCGAGTTATCCTATTGTTGATGAAACTTTAGAAAAAGAAGTTTCTGATGATTTAGAAATAATTAAAACGAAGATTTGGGAACCTTATCAACTGGCCGAAATCTTCGGAAAAGACAATAAGAAATTCAAAGCCGGACAATTTGATGTCGGCAAAAATCAATCCTGGAAATCCAAACTCTCAATTTGGGTGCGTGGAAATTTTTTCATTCCAGATGCACGGGTTTTTTGGATAAAACCTTCTGTTAGGTATTTGAAGAAGTATTTAAAAGAAAATCAGTTTGATGCTTTTGTCACAACCGGTCCGCCGCATTCGATGCATTTGATTGGCTTAGAAATAAAGAAAGAATTTCCTGATTTAAAATGGATCGCTGATTTTCGAGATCCGTGGACAGAAATTTCCTATTATAAACATTTGAAATTGACGAAATCTGCTGATCAAAAACATAGAAACCTCGAACATAAAGTTTTTGAAATTGCAGACATTACTTTAACCACTAGTTTTTCTGACGCTGAAAATTTCCGCCGTAAAGGAGCAAATGCTTTTTGCATTACCAATGGATTTGATCGAAATGAAATTGACGAAAAGATTAAGGTTGAGAATGATGAAAAAGTTCAGAATTCAAAATTTACTTTAAGTTATATCGGAGTTTTGGAGCAACTACGGAATCCAGAAGTTTTATGGAAAGTTTTAGACGAACTTGTTTATGAAAATGAGGAGTTTAAAAACAAGTTTCAATTAAAATTTGTCGGACGAATTGATGATATGATATTAAATGAAATTGAACGATCATCACTAAAGAAGTCAATCAAAAATCTCGGCTATCTTTCTCATTCAGAAGCGAATTTAGAAATGCAAAGTTCAGATTTACTATTGATCACCAATTTTCCAGATGAAAGTTCAAAAGGAATTATTCCAGGAAAGATCTTTGAATATTTAGCGACCGGAAAACAAATCATTTCTTTTGGTCCAAAAGAAAGTGATGTCAAGAAAATTTTAGAAGAAACCAACTCTGGGAAACATTTTTCTTATGATGACGAGTCAGAACTGAAAACGTTTTTACTGAAGAAATTCAACGATTGGAAATTAGGAAATTTGCATTCTCAAACTCAAAACATTGAACAATTCTCCCGAAAGAATTTGACTAAAAAACTGACTGAACTTTTGTGATCTCTCTCGCGTGAGGGAGTAGGTGGAAATCCTTTTTCTCAAAGGGAAAGATTGAAGGCAAAAAAAAGATTGGAATCGGATACCGACGTTTATAAAAATAGCCATAAAAGTTTACTTTTATGGCTATTTTTATAAAGGGCACGCCCAAAAAAATATTATAACCAACCCATTTCCTTCATCCACTCATCGTTGTAAATTTTCCCCACATAGCGGGAACCATGATCGTGTAAAAGCACGACAACAATGTCATCTTTGGTGAATTGATCTTTCATTTGGATCAACGCTTTTATCGCACTCCCGGCTGAATATCCACAGAAAATCCCTTCTTCTTTTGCTAATTTACGAGCGTAAATTGCACCGTCTTTATCTGTGACTTTTTCGAAATGATCAATCACCGACATATCATAATTTTCAGGAATAATATCTTCGCCAATCCCTTCTGTAATGTAAGAATGCGCGTGATCTGGATGAAATTCACCCGTCTCGTGATATTCCTTTAAAATCGAACCATAAGTATCAACTCCGATAATTTTTATATCTGCGTTTTTTTCTTTGAAAAATCTCCCGCAACCAGTTACTGTTCCGCCCGTTCCTGCTCCAGCCACGAAATGCGTTAATTTACCATCCGTTTGTTCCCAAATTTCTGGTGCTGTAGATTCGTAATGCGCTAATCGGTTCGATAAATTATCATACTGATTCACATACCAACCATTTTCAGTCTCTTCTCCTAATCGCTTGGAAACTGAATAATAAGAGCGAGGATCATCTGGCGTAACGTCTGTGGGACAAACGATTACTTCTGCGCCAACAGCTCTTAAAATATCATTTTTCTCTTTGGATTGTTTAGCGTTTGTGACGAAAATACATTTGTAACCTTTTACGATCGCAGCCAAAGCCAAGCCCATTCCGGTGTTTCCTGAAGTCCCTTCGATAATAGTTCCGCCTGGTTTTAAACGGCCGTCTTTTTCTGCGTCTTCAATCATTTTTACGGCCATTCTGTCTTTTACAGAATTCCCTGGGTTGAAGGTTTCTACTTTTGCTAAAACCAACGCTGGAAAATCTTCACCCAAAACTTTGTTCAGTTTTACAAGCGGTGTGTTTCCGATGGTTTCAAGAATATTTTGTGCGTATTTCATATGAGCTTATAATTTATTGTCACTTTAATTATTTCTAAAATAAGATTTGAATGAATTTAAGTGCTGTTTCGAATGGTATTAATTTCGTAAAAATAAATAAGAAGTTTACGAATGTGCAAAGATATAATTTAATAGATTAATTATATTTGATGGCTTTTACTGGTGAGATTTTACTAATTAAATAACTTGGGAAAACTAAGGAGATTCCTGAAACGACAAGAATTCCTACTGAAATTAATAAAATGTGAATGACATTAATTTCAACTGGAACTACACTTAAATAGTAGTTTTCTGGATTCAAGGTAATAACGCCGAAATATTTCTGAATGAATATAAAGCCCAGTCCAATGATATTTCCGATCACAAGTCCCGGTATCATAATCATTAATGTATAATTAATAAAGATCATTCGGATTTGTCCGTTGGTGGCGCCCAAAGTTTTCAACATTCCAATAGAATTGGTTCGTTCAATAATCAAAATGAGCAAAACCATAATAATATTGATAATCACTACGACCAGCATAATGGTAATAATTAACGCGATATTCATGTCGAATATTGCGATGAAATCCATGATTTGTGGATACTGATCGGTCGCTTTTAAAGTGTAGTTTTTATAACCAACTAACTTGTCAATTTTCGGTGCGTCTTCATCGATGTCATTAATATCAGTGAGAAAAATATCAATACCGCCGACTTCAGAACTTTTCATGCCCTGAATTTTTCGAGCGTGATTAATTCCTCCGATGATGAATAAATCATCGATCAATTTAATGTCGGTTTTATAAATACCAATTACTTCAAATTTTCGGTAAAGTGGACTTTGATTTTCTTTTGAAAAAATAGCGACAATACTATCTTTCACTCCGATGTGAAGATCTTTAGCGATTTTCTGTGAGATGCAAATTCCACTGTTGAAACCTACTTCTGTAACACTTGGTGCGCGTCCTTCAATCAGAAACTTTTGGAAGCGAGCAGAGTCGAAATCTTTTCCAACTCCTTTAAAAATGATTCCCGCGAAATTATGTTCGTTGCGTAAAATTCCACTTACCGCAACATACTTCTGCGTAGTAGCGACATCTGGAATTTGTTTAATCTTTTTAAGTTGTAATCCCTCGTTGCTTAAAATCGATGAATTGTAAGAATTATTAGATTGTTTTGACTTTACAGAAATGTGTCCAGAAAAATCCGCCATTCTCTCTTTAATTGCTGTTTTGGACCCAACGCCGGTTGAAACCGTAATCAACGAAACGATCACTCCAAGTGCAACGGAAAGCCGACCAATAAAGACAATGACCCGTGAGAGATTATTTTTATTATCTTTGGAAAATGCAATTTTTTTAGAAAAATATAACGGAAAATTCAATCGTATGATTTTAAGCCTCAAAAATAAAGATTTACTTCTGACTGTGCTAATTTTATTTGGTTTTTGCCATTTCAGTTTTGCCCAAAACCTCAATAAAAACTGTTTTAAAACCGGCGCCGACCGACCAGAATTGTATCTTCCTTTATTAAAAAATAAGAGGATCGGAGTTGTGACCAATCAAACTGGATTGATGAAAGATAAAACTTTCCTGGTTGATTTCCTGGTTAAAAATAATGTAAAAATACAATCAATTTTTGCCCCGGAACATGGTTTCCGTGGAGATGCCGATGCTGGTGAACATATAAAAAATGGAGTGGATACCAAAACAGGAATTCCGATTGTATCTCTTTATGGCTCGAATAAAAAGCCAAAGGCTGATCAACTAAAGGGAATTGATGTTATTGTGTTTGATATTCAAGATGTTGGCGTACGGTTCTATACATATATTTCTACTTTAACTTATGTAATGGAAGCGGCCGCTGAAAATAATGTGGAAGTTATCGTTTTAGATCGACCGAATCCACACGACGGCTATATCGATGGTCCTGTTCTTAAAAATCAGTGGAAGAGTTTTGTCGGGATGCACAATATTCCTGTCGTTTACGGTTTGACGATTGGCGAATATGGGAAAATGGTGAACGGAGAAAAATGGTTAAATAAAGGTATTCAAGCAAAATACACTTTAATTCCGATGCAAGGTTATCACAAAAAACAGCGGTACGAAATCTCAAATAAACCGTCACCGAATCTGCCCAATGACAAATCCATAAATCTTTATCCAAGTTTATGTTTCTTCGAAGGGACCCAAGTTTCAGTAGGTCGGGGGACTGCTTTACCTTTCCAAATTTATGGATCCCCGTGGACAAAAAACTTACCGTATCAGTTTACCCCAAAACCGTCTGCCGGAGCAAAAGATCCTTTCTTAAACGGTAAATTATGTTATGGTGAAAACTTATCAGAATATCCAGAAGATTTACGGACACTGAATTTAGACTGGCTTTTGAAAGCGTATAAAGACTATAAAAATCCGCAACAAGATTTCTTTTTAAAGAATTTGTTCTTTGATACATTAGCGGGAACAGATGAATTGAGAAAACAAATCATTGCCCGGAAATCTGCGGCTGAAATTAAAGATTCTTGGAAGTCTGATTTAAGAAGTTTCCAGAAAATCAGATCGAAATATGTGATTTATGAAGATTGAGAAGATGCGAATGGTGAATAGGCAATAGTGAATGGTGAATTCTCAACTTTATTTTTTACTTTTAGGAAATAAGATGATTATTATGGAGTTCAAGTTCCGAAGGAAATCTTAATTCTCTTAACTTCTAAATCCTTCTTAATGATTAAATTTTCAGATTTGGAATTTTTCCGATAAACTTCGACTGAATTTTTTTTTTAAATATAAATTTGTGAATTCGTGGTTAGAAAAATCGGCAATCTAAAAACTCGCTTTCACCTGCACTGAGCCCATGTGAATCGTTCGCTCACCAGAATTTCTTCCCTCATAATTGACATTCAACTGAATAAATGAATTGATCGCTTGTTGTAAGAAAACAGACCACACTTGATTTTTGCCCGGCTTCAAACCATCCAACATTTGGTTGCCGACAATCGAGAAATTATTTCCTGTAAAGTCATTATTGATAAAAGAGAAATTCCCACGAACAGAAGTTTTTCGCCAATCCAATTGCAGACTTCCGGTAAGATCAAACGTCTTTAAAAATTCTTCGCCATCAATTCTTTTTTTCTGACGGAAGGCCGAAGAAAGTTCTGATTGAATTGCTTCTGTAAATTTATATGTTGCTTTTGGTTTCGTTTCTACATTTTGTAATTGATAATCTCGGCTGTTGAAAAGTTGCGATGAGTTCTGAATATCATGAACAGAATTCTCCCAATCTATTCTGAAATCTTTCCCAAACCAATGTCCAATATTTAGAAAATTGGAAACTTGAGTTCGTTCTTCATTACTAAAGTTGGCGTTGATTAAATTATTGTTTGCGATGAAACGGTAATTTCCATTCCATCCAGATTTGTCGGTTGGATTGAACTGTGCCGAAGCCAAAATATTTTGATTTTTTAAAATTTGATCTTTATTTTTTTCAAAAGGATTTAAAACAAATACCTTTTCTTTTTTAAAATAAGAATTTTGAGAATTGATAGAAAGATTAAAATTCCATCTTTTCAGAAATTGATTTTCAGAATTGAAAACTACGGAAGGATTGACAAATAAAGCCAACTGCATTTTGTTTTTATTCGATGGTATGTAATTTACGGTGTTCGTGTAGATCCTGATATACTGCGCCAAGTCTGCATATTCTGCAATTTCAAATTCATCTAATTGTTGAATTCCATCGCCATTATAATCGGTCCATTTATAAACGCCCTGTCCGTCTGTCACTTTGATATATTGAAATTCTCGCTGCGCTTCTTGTCCATTTCCTAATTCGTAAAATGCCTGCAAACGCATTCCATTATTAAAGAGTTGCTGTTGATAAGTTAAGTTTCCAACGATAAAATCTTGATTGTATTTAGACTGTAAATCATCAGTCTTTTCAAAAAATTTTCGATAATGGAGTAGGGCAGATAAAGTGGCTTTTTCAGTTTTAATGATTTGACTTTCTGCCATAAAACCGAGGATCTGATTTCTATTTTGTAAGGTGTTATTTCTGACAGAATCATTGTCCCGCAAATACATTTTAGCCAGAAATCTGGTTCGGATAGAATCGCTAATCTTTTTCTGAACGAAAACTTCTTTCCAACGGTAACTGGTAACATCGAGTACATCAGTTTGGTTAAAGTTTTTCAGGTTTTGTTCCATACTTGCACCGATCGCCCAACTACCTTTCGTTCCTAAATATTCAGTCACGACGCCACTTCTAATAAATTTCGTGTCTTGAAAAGTTGATTTAGTATCAAGGTAAGAGAAGTTTCCATTGGTAATGAATTTTCTTTTAAGCCAACGAAAATCTAGATCGTTTTTTATTCCAGTATAAGAATCTTTTTCATCTAAATAATTAATTTTATAATTCAGAAAAGAAGTATTTTTCCATTGATTAAGAAAAGTAAAAATTAATCGGTTTTGAGTGATTTGATTGAACTCCTGAGCTAAGTTAAAATCACGCGAGAACTCAACATCATTAATTCGATCTAAAATATGGAACTGCGAATTGATATGTTGAAATTCAAAACTTGGAGTGCTTTTCCAGTTGTTTTTAGTAAAGGTTTTGTATCCGAAAACACGTCCGGCATATCCAATATTTTGATTGGAGTCTTTAGATGAAAATAAATTGAGATCATAATTGCTCAAAGAAAAGTCTGCTCCGATTTTCCCTTCATTTAAAAGAACTTCGGCATTGGTCGAAAATATCTGTGCTTTTTGGGGTGAAGGTAGTTTGCGGACTGCTTTATAAGTTCCGCCATTCGGACCAACATATTCGAAAACCCTTCCGTTGTTCGTAGTTTGTTTTAAACGATAATCGCCTAAATTGTCACCAAAATAAGTAAAGGCAACTTGATATAATGTTTGGGTTTGATCGTTGGAGAATTCATAATAATTGCCCATCGCATTTTGAATGTGTTGATACAAAATTTTATTTACGTCATATTCGGCAACAGTTCCGGATGAAGCGTACATTAAATCAGTGTCGTTTCCCGCATTGGCTAAAATCTGTTCATCTTCTCTGGATAAATTTAAAGAAAGCGGTGCATTTTTATTATCGTTTTCTAGAAACCAATTGAAGCCAAATTTTACTTTTTCTCGTTCATGCTGAACGCCGCCAGTAACTAAAAATCGGGAGTAATTTCGATTGGTGTAATTATAGGAAATCGTAATAAAATTCTGTTTGAAAATCGGTCGGAAACTGGTAAAGGTAATTTCTCCGGTATTATAGTTAATGACGTAATCCTGACTTTCACCACGTTTCATCAAGATTCCATCAATGAAAACCTGTTCAGAACCAGAAATGATGGTAATGAATTGTTCACCATTTTCCCCATTTAATCGATAGGGACCTTGATTTCCTTCTACGCCTTGAAAACGAATTCGGTGGAATTCACTTCTGGCAACACCTACGGAAATATTGGCAAAGGTTATATTCTCTTTTCCAAATTGAGTTTCATATTCTAAACCCATACTTCGTCTTTGAAAGCGACCGAAATAGGTTTTCTCATTAATTAAATCTAAATGACCGGCACGAAGAATAGAATGATCTTTATTATTAAGTTGCAGATATATCTTGTCGAATTCTTCCAGTGTTTGCGTATAACCGTCTGCTTGGATCGGCAAATTATGATCGGAAATGGAAGCGAGAATAGAAACGTCTTTCGAAAGTTTTCCGGTTACCTGCAGATCCATGGAACTCTGAACACTTTGACCTTGATTATTACCAAAAGTAATTCCGCGAATGATAGAACCTTTTGAATTTAAATCACCTAGTATCTGTGACCTAGTATTTTTAACCAAAACTCCTTCATCTACAATCGTCTTATTAGGCATTCTGATAAAATCCAATGTATCTTTTGAAAAAACATCTTGATTAATTTTCGCGGTGAGAACTGAATCTTTTTTGAGGGAATCTTTTAAGTTGGGATTGGTCCACGTAAATATCTGCGCCTTCAAACTACAAAAAGCCAAAAATAAAGGGAAAAGGAAAAGAAACTTTTTAAACAAACGGTCCAGAAATTTGGTTGTAAAAGTAACGAAAAACTCGATTTAAAATTGTTGATGCATATTTAGCAATTAATCAGAGAAAAGATTATGATTTTTATAAAAAAGGTAGTACTTTAGCAGTAATATTAACAAGTAAATTTTTAATTATGAAAAAACTTTATTCTTTATTCGCAGCGGTTATTTTGGTTGCAAGTGTTAATGCGCAAACAACTATTTTCAGCGAGGATTTTAATGATATTACCGGTACTGGAGGAAACGATGGTTCATGGGGAGGGCAGATCGCGTCAACTGCTGCGACTGAGCCTGCTGGGTGGACGTATGAAAATATCTATAACGGAGATAAATCGTTAAAAGCAGGTACAGGTAAGAAAGCAGGATCTATAACTACTCCTGCGTTATCAAATTTATTTGGCGTTGCAACTCTAACTTTTAGAGCTGGAGCTTGGGACGGAACTAGTGAGAAATTGACATTAAAATTATCGATTATTGGTGGAGGAACTTTAGATAAATCTTCTATTACTATGACTAAAGGTGCATTTAGCCCTTTTACTGTTGAAATTACTGGAGGAACTGCAGAAAGTAAATTAAAATTTGAAGCAGAAGTTGCTGCGAACAATAGATTTTTCATTGATGATATCTTGGTTGTTTCACCTACTCAGGCCGTCGGTGATGTAAACGCTACCAAGGTTACTTTAATAAAAAATACGAACGTAGGTAATACGATCGTATTTGGGGCTAAAGCAAATGTTCAGATCATGAACGTAAACGGACAAGTAGTAAAAACTGCAACTGTTTTAGAAAACACTAACTTAGATGTTTCTTCATTATCGAAAGGAATGTATATCGTTTCTGGGGAGGTAAACGGACAAAAGGTATCTCAGAAAATTATTAAAAACTAATATTATTTCTAATAAATAATAAGAGCGACTTCAATATGGAGTCGTTTTTTTTTGTGGATAAAATTGAATTTGGAGGATAATTATAGATGCCTTTAGCAAGTTATAATGTGAATAAATATCAATTCATTCCTTGCTATTAAATTATATAAGGAAAATTAGATGGGATAAATGCCAATTAGAAATGTTCGCTTATTTTACTCCAAGGAAAACTTTAAAACCAGCCTCGTCGGAAATAACTCGTAATTGCACTAAAATTTAAAACCAAGGTAAATCGAATTCGCTGACCGTAATCTTTAAAGGCGGGCTCGAATCCGAGAGAACTTTGAATAGGAAAATAAACTTCCAGAAAATCCGGAATTACTTTTACTTTCACGCCAGAATCCCAAATGAATTGTGCTCCTTCACCTTTATTTTTATAAACTCCGGCGTCAGCATAAAGGTTAAACCAGCGCCATACATGAGAATCTACATTAGCAGACGTTATCCACTGGTTGGCCGTCGTTCCTAAATAAGACTTGAAGCCACCTTCTGCTAATATTAACTGCTGAGCAAACAAACCTGAGGTGGCACTTTGTCCAAGTAGGCCGTAGGAAAACGCATAATTAGATACTTTTGAAATACCGTAATCAAACAGGTCATTTTTGGTTTTATTGGTGATGAAATATCCTCCAAATAGTCGCATGCTTACTTTTTTATCTTGAGCAAATTCCCATCGGTAAGAATATTCTGCTGAAAATTTCTGAAAATCTTCCATCCATTGAAAACTAGAACTGTAAGATTTTTCATGAATTAAAGTACGATCCGAAAAACCATAGTTTATATTCCATAAATTGTATTTGGTGTATTCTGTCTGATTGATCATATTAGGATCAATATCTTTTTCAAGGTAATTATAAATAAAACTAATGTTCCGACGAATATCTGATCGCGGGTTTTTCGCAAAATTAATTGCAGCAAGAGCCGTAAGTTTTTGGTAGGTTAAGTCATAATCGTAATGGAAGTGCGAAGCAGAAAGACCGAGATCTAAACTTCGGTAAAAACTACTGGCGGGCTGAAAAGAATAAGACAATCCACCCGAGCCAGCCACTTGACCAGTACCAGAACTGTAATAAGGCGTTAATGAATACTGAAATTTTTGTTCAAACAACGAGGCGTTCTTAAAATTAATTCCAAATAAAATCTTATCGTAAGCATTAAAGTTGAGTCTCGGATTTACGTAAATTTCGTTGTATTCAGGATTCGGAATATCTTTGAATATTTTAAGTCTGATCTCTTTGGTATTTGCAAAAACTCCTTTCGTGTACAAATAATTATTTCGAAAGTTTTTTTCTGGGAAAATGTAATTATCATTAAGGATTATTTTCTCTGCATTGGATTGCGGAATAATATATTCTACAACGTCTTTGGAATAGTTAGTATCAAACCAAAATGTTTTTTTATCACCAGTTTTTTCCTCAGTTTCAATTTTGAATGGAATTCGGTCAGGTGTGTTTTTTACAACTTTAACTTCGAAATCTTCACCGACCTTTTTATATTTTTTTAATTTAAAATCGACCCGATTTTTCCGTTGAATAAAGTTCTCCAAAAACTCTGATGAATAACCTGAGGCCAAGGTAAGTTCGTCTAGAAAAACTTTTTGGTCAACGATTTTTCCAGCGTATTTGTTAAGATAATCTTTCAAGAAATCATCAAATTTTTCTTTTCCCATTTTTTCGGCGATAAAAGAAAAAAGACTTCCAGTTTCGAAATGACTGATCGCCGTAGCATTGAAATTACTCAATTTTTCAAAAGGTTCATCGATTTTTTGATCTAAGTTTTGCGTTACCATATATTGGTAAGCCAGACCATATCTTTCGCTCAGTTCGAGTTTTGAAAGTTGAAAAAACTTTAACGGTTTCAAGCCGAAAATATTTAATTCCTCGGGTAAATCTCCTAACAACTTTCGGTCTTTATAATAGCGGTCGAGATATTGGATTTCCAAATAAGTTTTAAGTCCATTTGCTAGCCAGTGATCTTTACTTTTTTCAAAAATAACTGATCGCTGAACAATTGCTTTAGATAAGATGCTGAAATAATGAAGATCAGTTTGTTCCGAATCTTTAAATAATTGATAATGAAATTTCCAAAATTTTAAATCATCTATTCCTACAAAGTTTTCATCATTTTTAAATTTTTCCGTGATGAAAATCTTTGTCGGTAAACTGCCGACTTTATTTTTTATAAAATGGAGTTGTAACGGCAAATAGAATTCTAAATTACTCTTTTCGGTGTCCGTTAAGGAATATCCAAAATCAATTTCAATATTTTCTCCGTCGATTTTGGTTATGATCTGATCGCCCTTAATTTTAGAAATAAAAAATTCTGGATCTTTATTCAAGCTCCCTTCAAAAGTAGTTGAAGTCAATCTTTCTAAATTACTTTCTACAAAATAATCTGAAGGAATTTCTAAATTAACATTCCAATAATTTCCGGAACTTTGGTTTTCTTCAATATTTTGAAAATATTTTGGTGACTGATTTTCATCATCAAAACTATCGGGAACAATAAAGAAATATTTAAGTGACACATTTCCATTTTCTGCGCCATAACTCGTAAAGGTTTGGCTTGGTAATTTTAATTGATATTCCAATAAAATTTTTACACTTTGACCTGGAAGTAATGGTTCAGTAAGATTTACATAAATATTTTCCGCTGAAGCATCTGCTACTGCAAACTTTTCATTATCAATTCTGATTCGTAAATCTATCGTTTTTCCCAATTCATCAGGTGAGGCAAAGTATAAATCACTTTTTCTATCCTGAAGAGTACGCAAAAGCAGAGGCGTGTTTCTGTTTTTATAGGCAGAAATCCAATTCAGTAATTTTATTTTCTCTAAAAGCTGAGCGGTGGCATTATAGTAGGTTATTTCTTGTTTAACAAAAATGCTTTCGTTGTTTTCAATGAAGGTTGCATTTAGGCGAATAGTGTCTTGTTGAGCAGAGATCCCAACAAAAAAAAGAAGAAATAAGAGCGCGGTGGAATATCTTTTCATTTATTATCGTGGCTCAAATATAACGATGTTTTTTAAGCAATTTAATAATTTATGACTTTAGCAGAGTAATAATAATTTTGGTAATCTATAATTACTATGGACGATTAAATCAAGTTCTTTTTTGAAATGTTAGTGTGTTTTTTAATCACATTATCAGAAATCAATTACGAAATATTGGCCCTCTTAATTAATCAAAAATAAACCATAATTTCCCATCAATAGATGCAGTAATATTTTTTAATCAAAGAATACGATTAAGATTTAAATCGGTATTGCAGAGAGATGTTCTATTTTTGCACCTGTTTCGAAAATGCAACATTTTTTTTATGAAAAATAATTTACCGAATTCCCTGCTTTATCTTTTAAGTATTTCTGCGGGCTTGGTGGTTGCGAATTTATATTACAACCAACCTTTACTGCATGACATTGCGGTAAGTTTAAATGTCACGAATGCAGAAGTCAGTAATGTGGCGCTTTCTACCCAAATTGGTTATGCTTTAGGCTTATTATTTATTATACCTCTTGGAGATAAAGTCAATAACCTCAAAATCATCCGATTAAATTTTTTAATTCTAGTTTTGTCATTATTTGGTGCGGCACTTTCACAATCTCTATCGCTTTTAATATTTAGCAGTTTCCTGATAGGTTTTACATCGACACTTCCGCAGTTATTTGTGCCTATGGTTGCGCATTTAAGTAATGATGAAGGTCGCGGCAGAGCGATCGGAATTGTGATGAGCGGTTTACTAATTGGGATTTTAGGAAGTAGAGTTTTGAGTGGTCTGGTCGGCGAATATTTTGGCTGGCGAACTGTATTTTACGGAGCCGCCGGATTAATGACGATGCTTTTCTTCTTGTTAAATTCTAAACTTCCGATCATTCAGCCCAAGTTTGGTGAGAGTTATGTGAAATTAATGAAATCGCTTTGGTTTTATTTGAAAACGGAACCAACTTTACGACTGGCTACACTTCGTGGTGCTTTGGCGTTTGGAAGTTTAAGTGCTTTCTGGACCACTTTTGTTTTCTTGATGGAAGATTCGTTTGGCTATGGAAGTGCAATTGCTGGCGGATTTGGTTTGTTCGGAATTGCCGGCGCACTTGGAGCAACTATTGTCGGTAAATTAAATAACCGAGTGAAAAAAAGCAAACTTATTATCCTCGGAGCCATCTTAATTATTGCTTCCTGGCTGATCTTTTTGTTTTCTCCCCATTCTATCATCGGTTTAATTATTGGAGTTATTTTGATTGATCTCGGCGTTCAAGGCGTTCATATTACCAATCAGAATATTGTTTTTTCTAAAAATACAGAGGCGAGGAATCGGGTTAACACTATTTATATGGTGGGCTTTTTTATTGGTGGAGCAGCGGGAACAAGTTTCGGTTCTCTAGCGTGGACGTATTTTGGGTGGACAGGAGTTTCTATGGTAGGGTTAATCTTTTCTGGAATTATTTTGATCGTGCAATTGCTGACAAATAAAAGGACTGTGTAAATATTGTTGCCCGTAATTAAATTCAGGTGTTTCTCTTTTCCTTTAAATCTTTCACTTATAGAGTTTTTTAATACTCAATTTTCAAGATTTCGAAAATATTTTTTCTTTCGCCTAAATTTAAAATAGTTTCTTCACCAACTTTTTTATTCATCAATGCTTTCGCTAAAGGAGTTGTAAATGATATTTTCTTTTTCGAAATATTCGCTTCATCTACGCCAACTAATTGAAAAGTCTGCGTGGTTTTATTTTCGGTATTTCTGAAAGTTACAACTGCTCCAAAGTGGATTTCGTCTTGCGGTAACTTAAGCGGATCAATAATTTTTGCTGAAGCAATTCTCTCATTTAATAACTGAAGTTTTGCATTGAGATGATTAAAAGAAATTCGGTATTCTTTCTCTTGCGAAGGGTCCAGGTTTTCTTGGTCTTTCAATAAAGTTTCTTTTTCTTCCATTAAAGATTTCAGACCGTTTTGGGTAACAAAATTTTCAACTCCGTTCGGTAGATCTGCTCTGGGCGCAACTAGCGGAATTTCTTCCTGATCATCTTCTTTTACAAATCCTCTGCTCATCATTTATTATTTAAGACCGATTTAAATGCAATTTCCAGTCCTAACTTAAAAGTTTTAAAGCAAAAAAAACTTCCGAAATTTTTTAGTTCCGGAAGTTTCCTATCTTTTTTTTTACAAATTGTTAATCACAATTTCCATCTGTATCACAACTCTCGCCGCCGTGAAGGATTTTTAAACCTTTATCACCGTCTGAAAATTCTTTCCATGACTTTTCTAATACTTCTGTAAATACGGTGGTAGGTTGCGCGCCAGAAACGCCATACTTATCGTTAATTACAAAAAACGGAACGCCACTAATTCCCATTTGTTTAGCCTGCGTCATATCTTGGGAAACTGCAAATTTCAAATCATCCGACTGTAACGCAGCTTTTATTTCTTCTTCAGTTAACGAGATAGATTTTCCTATTTCAATTAAAGTTGCTTCATCATCGATGTTTTTTCCTTCGATGAGTTGTGCTTTAAAAAAGGCTTCTTCCGCTTCATTGGCTAAATTTTTAGTCGCAGCAAGTTGAAGGATCAGATGTGCGCGGTAAGAATTTGCAACTTTCTGGTCATCAAAATTAAAATTAATTCCAACTTCCTTTCCGGCGTTATCTACGTGCTGATACATTCCTTTTGCCTCGGCTTCACTAATTCCTTTTGCCTTTTTAAAATAGTCTAAAGAACTAATGTCGGTCTGTGTTTTCAAATCTGGATCGAGTTGAAAACTATGCCACGTGACTTTTATATTTTCTTTGTTTGGGAATTGTTCCAATGCGGCTTCAAATTTCTTTTTTCCCACATAACAAAACGGACAACGAATGTCACTCCAAATATCTACTTTCATATCTTTTTAATTTATTACGTAAGTTACGTAAGTTCATCACCATTTCTGTTGAGGTATGATAAGAAGAACGTAAAACTCTCATTGAAAAAAGTAATAAGTAGTAGTTCAGAAAACTTTGAAATAATAGAATTAATTAAATAAATTTTAATTTGATTAAAGTAGTTCGTAATTGTATAAGAATTTGCGTCGAAAAGAGGTTTCGACAAGTTCAATGTGACACTTTTAATATTCCCACTTGAAAAAACTTGTCAGACTGAGCCTGTCGAAGTCTTTAACTATAACAAAAAACTCCCACTGATAGCGAGAGTTATAGTATATATTTTTAACGGTAATTATAAACTTTGCTCATAAGCATTCCAGCCAGCGATCTTATAACTCAAAGCAGATTTTTCTGCATCTTCTGATTTATAAATTCCTCTTCCGACAATGATGAAATCGGTTTCCAGTACTGTAAAGGCATGTTCCGGCGTATTATATTGCTGTCCTTTTCCATCTCCAGATTCAGTTACATTAATGCCCGGCGTGAAAAGTAATAATTCATTCGGAATTTTGTTCTGCGAAACTCCACCAAAAACATTCGGATGCGATAAAGCAATTTTTGTCGCTTCTTCGCGATAATTTACATCAGTTAAATTTCCTTTTGATGACATTCCTAAAATTGCAACTACACCCACATTACGGAAACAATCAAGTGAATCGTATCCTGCAATAACCTGCGCCGTGACTAAATCTGCCCAGTTTGAAATTTTATAAGTTCCGTAGGCAAACTGCAATTCTTGGGTATTTCCAATGTCTGCAAATTTGCGGTCTTCCATTAATAAGAAATTATATTTCGTCGCTAAATCTTTCAATGGTAAAATGGTTTCATCTGGATTAAAATCCAACAAAATATCAACATGTGTTTTCAGCGCCACGATATGCGGACCCATTTTTTCAGCCAAGTCTAACAATTCTTGCGTAGAAGTGACATCGGCAGAAACGATTAAGTTTGATTTCTTTTCAATCGCAATTTGTAGTAATTTTTGCGCCACAGAATGATCGCAAATATCTAATTTTTGTTCGTAAGAAAGTCTTTTTTCTTCTTCGAATTTTACGGCATTTCCGGCCAAGAAATCATTGATTCGTTCCACTTCCTCATCAGTCAGATGACCTTCTTCTTTTAATATTTTGCAAACTTCAGAAATAGTAAAAAGAGTATGAACGCGGAAACCTTTGTTTTCTAAACGCTCTTTGCCACCTTGCTGTCTGTCGAGAACTACCACGATGTCAGAAACGGTAATTCCTTCATTCTCGATCTCCGGAATCGTTTCTAACAATGAAGCGCCTGATGTTATGACGTCTTCTACCAGCAAGCAGTTTTGACCTGACGTATAAATACCTTCAAGAATTTTTTTAGTGCCGTATTGTTTGGCTTCTTTACGCTTAATTATTAAAGGAAGATAACTTTCCAAAGACATTGCAGTCGCCATTGGAAGCGCCGCGTAAGGAACACCGCAAATGAGATCGAAATTATCAAGCGGAAGCATATCCAATAAATAATTTGCGAGCATTTTCAGAATTTTTGGATCAGAAGCAAGCGGACGCAAATCCACATAGAAAGGACTTTCAATCCCTGATTTCAAGGTGAATCTTCCAAATTTAATAATGCCTAGTTTATAACATTCTAGAAAAAATTCTTTCTTAGTTTCCATGTACTTTTTACTTTATAACAAAGTTAATATTTTTAGATAAATTCCTCTTCCAAACAAGTTTAAAAGTGCCTCAAAATCATGGTGAAATTTCGTGTTTGCTTTAAACGATATTATTATTTATGAATTTCAGATATATTTCCGAACAGTATCTTCAAACAAATCGATGTCAAATGGTTTAGCAATATAATCATCGGCACCTGCTTGCGCCGCCAATCCGCTGATGTCGCTATTAGCCGTAAAATAAACCACTGGAATATTCTTTAATTTATCATTATTTTTGATGAGTTGCGTCGCTTCAATTCCACTAATGTCTGGCAGCCAGTTATCCATTAAAATTAGATCGGGTAAAAATTCTTCTACCTGTTTTTCAACATTATTCGTTGTTGGAGACGTTTTTACGTTGCATCCTATATCTTCTAAAATTTCTGTACACAATTCTAGAATTTCTAAATTGTCATCGAAAATAAATACTTTTTTTTGCATCATCTTTTTAATTTCACTTATCGTGCTAGTTTATTTATATAATTTGCCATTTTCTCGGGATCTAAAATTTCATTAACCGCCACGTTTGCCAAAGCATGTTCAGGCATAAAAGGAGTTACGGCGGAAGCAGGGTTTTGAATAATTACTTTGCCACCATTTCTTTCAACGATTTTCAATCCTTTTGTACCGTCATTATTCGCTCCAGATAAAAGGAGGCACACTACGTTTTCTCCGTAGACCTGCGAGGCGCTCTCGAAAGTTACATCTACGGAAGGTCTTGAAAAATTAATTTTTTCTGATGCGTCTAGCGAAAAGGTTTTATCTTTTTCGATGAGCAAATGGTAACTCGGCGGTGCGATGTAAATCACGGCTGGTCGTAATTTTTCTTTTTCTTCTATTTCTTTTACTTTCAATTTTGTCTTCGTACCTAAAAGATCTACGAGTAGACTTTCTTTACCAGGTTTTCGGTGCAGTACAATTACGACAGGAAATGTAAGCGAAGAATTGAGGTCTGGCAAAATGGTCAAGAGTACCTCTAGACTTCCCGCGGATCCGCCAATAATTAACGCTTCACAATATTCCATTTACTGAATTTTACGCCAGATTTTACCCGATTGATTTCTTTCAAAACTTTTTGCAACCGTTGAAAACTCTAATGTTTCTTTAGTGCCTAGCGCAAGAAAGCCACCTTTTTCTAAGCTATTGTCAAAGAGTTCAAACACTTTTGTTTGCAAAGGTCTGTCAAAATAAATAAGGACATTTCTGCACAATATAAGTTGAAACTCGTTGAAGGAATTATCAGAAACTAAATTGTGGGTAGAAAATATCATATTTGATTTCAGTTCGTCTTTAAGTTTACCCAAAGAATAATTTGCCGTATAATAATCAGAAAACTGTTCTGTTCCACCTGATGCGATATAATTCTCTGTATATAATTTGATCTTGCTCATTGGAATCATGGCTTGAGTTGCATTTTCTAAAACAGCGCCGTTAATATCGGTGGCGTAGATCAGAGATTTGTGCAGCAGTTTCAATTCTTTTAGAAAAATTGCGACAGAGTAGGCTTCCTCGCCTGTACTGCAACCTGCAATCCAAATGCGGATAAATGGATACGTGCCAAGTCTTGGCAAAATCTCATTTCTCAATGTTTGATAAAATTCCGGATCGCGAAACATTTCTGTGACATTAATCGTAATCTCATCTAGAAAGCGTTTAAAATATCCCGGATCTGTTCTTATTTTATATCTAAATTCTGCAAAACTTACGAACTGGTCTAATTCATAAAGCCGAATAATTCTTCGTTTCAGTGACGCTTTAGAATATCCTGTGAAATCATAACCATAAACCTCCAAGACATCGTCTAGAAGGGTTTCAACATTTTGATCACTATTCTCGGTAGAATTCACGGGTTAATCGATTAATTGATTAAGCAATTTAAGCAATTCAGTTACATCGACCGGTTTTGATATATACCCGTCGGCACCCGCACTAATACACTTTTCACGATCGCCTGCCATTGCTTGTGCCGTAATTGCGATCACGGGAAGTTCTTTCAGTTTATCGTCTTTTTTCATTAGAGCGATCGCTTCATAACCATCCATTTCTGGCATCATCATATCCATCAAAACGATTCCGATATTTTTATTCGATGACAGCATATTTAATCCTTCAACGGCGTTAGTAGCGGAAACGCACTGGTACTTTTTTGCTTTCAAGACAGCACTCAGCGCAAATATGTTTTTACTATCATCGTCGATGATGAGTACTTCTTTTTCAATTTTCATAACCTGACTTTTAAATTTTGTCATATAACCAAACTCTTAATAAAGAAACCAATTGATCAATGTCCACAGGTTTTGAAATATAATCTGAGGCGCCCACCGCAATACATTTTTCGCGGTCACCCATCATCGCTTTTGAAGTCACTGCTAAAACCGGAAGATTTTTAAATTGATAAGAAGTCCTGATCTCGCGAATCGTTTCATACCCGTCCATTTCGGGCATCATCATATCCATTAATACCACGTCGATGGATTGATCTTCATTTAAAATCTTCAAGGCCTCTTTTCCATCCATGGCGGAAATAACCTTCATGCCTTGAATCTCTAATGCTTTGGTTAGGGAGAAAATATTGCGGACGTCATCGTCTGCAATTAGTACCTTTTTATCTTTAAGAATATTTCGCAGCGCTCCTAGATTTTCAAAATTGGACGATTTATCCAGATTCTTTTTATTTTTTTCTTCTACTAAATGAAGAAATAACCCTGCTTCATCTAAAATTCGCTGATACGAATAAGCAGTTTTGACTACGATCGAATCTGCGTATTTTTTAATTCTGTTTTCTTCTCCTTGAGAAAGACTCTTGCCTGTGAAAACGATTATTGGAAGCTGTTCCAAACCTTTGTTTTGTTTGATGACTTCAAGGGTTTCGTATGCATTTCGGTCCGGCATTCCCATATCTAGAATTACACAATCGATTTCATTTTTCTGGAGCGAATCAATACTTTGTGCAACATTCGTCACAATGTCGGTATTAATACTATTTGCACCTAAGAAATAACTTAAGGCTTTTGCATGCTGCTGATTTTCTTCGACGATTAAAACTTTTTTAGGTCCGCGTGAAAGGGCGTTTTCAAGTTTTTTAAATATTTCTTGCATCTGCTCTAGGGCAAACGGTTTGT
Organism: Flavobacteriales bacterium; assembly: GCA_038242555.1. GTDB lineage: Bacteria > Bacteroidota > Bacteroidia > Flavobacteriales > Weeksellaceae > Kaistella. The sequence continues at coordinate 37,591 of JBBSRZ010000011.1, forward strand.
TTATAAAATCGACGGCGCCTCTCAATAAACTTTCTTGTTTAAATTTCATCGAGGACATAATGTGAACTGGAATTGGCTTTGTTGCAGGATTAGATTTCAGCGCTTCCATCACTTGCCAACCGTCCATGATTGGCAGTTGAATGTCTAGCAAAATTGCTACTGGTTTAAAATGTTGAGCCATTTCAATTCCTACATCGCCACGCACCGCGGTTATTACTTTGTAATTTTTACTACGTGAATAATCTAAAAGTATTTTCGCAAAAGGAGTATCGTCTTCAATGATCAGGATTACTTTATCTCCATCGACTATATCATCTCGATCATCTTCAATTGCCTGAGGAATATGTTCAGAAATAAATCGTGTTGGTTGTTTTTCTACTTCCACTATTGGATAGATTGGTGTTTCTTCTTTTCTTGGTTGTATCTGCTCTTTATCTGCGACAGTATATTTAATTGGAACGATCAGCGTAAATTCACTGCCGACGCCTTCCGTACTTTTCAGATCAATCTCTCCACCCAGCAATCGAGCCAGCTCCCGGCTAATCGAAAGTCCTAATCCAGTTCCTCCATATTTTCTTTGCGTAGAACCGTCGGCCTGCTGAAAGGCTTCGAACACCATGCGGAGTTTATCTTCAGCGATTCCGATTCCCGTATCGGTAACCTTAAAGTACACTTTTTGTTTGTCATCGTTGGAAACGTTAAATGTAATGCTTCCCTGCGAAGTAAATTTAATCGCGTTGGAAAGAAGGTTCTTCAGAATTTGTTCTAAACGCTGTTTATCCGTCCTTAATGATTTAGACGTTTCTGGTTCTATTTCGATATTTAAAGCAAGTTGTTTTTCTTTCGCGACAGGTTTAAACATCATTCGCATATCGGCAGTGATTTCCTCTAAAGGCACATCGTCGATTTCCAAGGTCATTTTACCTGATTCAATTTTTGATAGATCCAAAATCTCATCAATCAAAGTCAATAATCCTTGTCCAGAACTCTGCATCACCTCACCGTATTCAATATACTGATCGTCCAGATCTTCGCTTTCCGTCATTAATTTAGAAAGCAATAAAATTGAATTTAACGGCGTTCTCAACTCATGCGACATGTTCGCTAGAAATTCAGATTTATATTTGGTGCTCTGTTCTAATTCCAATGACTTCTGCTGAATTTTAATATTATGATCTTCAATCAAAGCATTTTTTTCTTCCAGCAAACTAGTTCTTTCTTCCAATTCTTGGTTGCTTTGGAGCAATTCTTCTTGCTGCACGCGCAACTCTTCTTCTGAAGCCAAAAGTTTTTGTGATTGTGCTTCTAGTTCGGCATTAATGTTTTCCAGTTCTGAATGCTGCGTTTGAAGTTCCTCTGATTGCGCCTGCGTTTCCTCCAAAAGTTCCTGCATTTTAACTCGGCTTTGTACATCATAAAAAGCCAAACCAAGATTGCCCGCAATTGATTGAAGAAACTTCAGTTGAGCCGCCGAATATTCGTGAGTTGCTCCCAACTCGATAACGCCCATAGCAATTCCGTTTTTGGTAATTGGAAGCGCTAAAATATTTCTCGGTTTTGTATTTCCGGTTGCATAACTTATGGTGGCACTATTATCCTCGATATTCTCGACTAAGATCTGGCGTGTTGATCTAAAGGCTTCGCCAGTTATTCCTTCACCAACTGCAAGTTTTAGATTTTTTTGGTCAGTCGTCATTGCGTAACTGCCTTTTAAATGCAAATGGTTGTCTTCTCCCTGCAGATAAATAGCCGCCACACTGCTTTCTGTATGATCGATTATGCTTAATAAAATATCTGAGGCTAAAGTTTCCATGCTCTTTTCTCCCATCGTGCGGTCATTTAAATGAGCGATGGCAGAACTTAACCATTCTTTTTCTTCTAATAATTGGAAAGAATTTTGAAGCGATTGCGCCATATTAGTCAGCGATTCAGCAACGCCACCAAGACTGTTTTTTGCATTTTGATCGAAAAGAATATTATAATCGCCACCTGAAATTTGTTCAGCCACCATTTCAATTGCCACAATTCGGTCTTCAGTTTCTTTGTTTTTTAGTTCCAGTTGATCGGTTAACTTCGTCTTTTCATCAAAATCCTGAGCTACTTTACGATAAAAAACTAGCGTAATTGTGATTGCTAACAACGACGAAATAATAATAAGAACAGGCGTAAAAGAGGCGAATTTATCTACGTTTTCTGTAAGCGATTTCAGAACGGTCTTCTCTTCAGTCTGAATTTTAGCAACCGTAACACGGATCTCATCCATATACTTTTTACCTGCCAACAATTGATTAGTGGTTACGACATTATTTGCCCTTTTATAATTTAAATTTTCATCTAAGATCTGCAACCTTGTTTCAACGCTGGTCTTTAATATTTCAAAATTATTGTTCTGTGCTTCGGTATTCGTGATTTTATTAGATAAATCATTCAGACCAATTGTAATCTGCTCTTTCGCACTTGTATAAGGAGTTAAAAAGACTTGATCTCCAGTTAACAGATATCCGCGCTGACCAGTTTCTGCGTCTTTAACAAAAGATAAAAGATTGTCTAGGTCTTTGATCGTGCGATTGCTGGCACTCACCATGTCTGAGTTGCTGATCAAATTTTTGATACTGAAGTAGGAAGCGAGAGAACTTATAAATAATAAAATCAATGATAATCCAAGTCCAAATAGTAGATTTTTTTTAAAATTCATAATATTAAATATTGTTGTGCGTATTTTTTGGATGAAGTGGTAGGTTAAAGAAAAATGTAGAACCTTTATCTGACATACTTTGGGCACCAATTTTTCCGTTATGACGATCGATGATTTGCTGACAAATATATAAACCGATGCCTAAACCTTGGAACCGTTCGGAACTTTCTTCAATACGATAAAATTTTTCGAATATCTTTTGTTGGTGATCTTCCGCTATGCCAATGCCGAAATCACGGACTGAAAGGTGTAATTCGTCCTCTCTAATTTCAGAAATAACATGAACTTCATCACCGTCTGGAGCGTATTTAATAGCATTAGTTATAAAGTTAATGATCACTTGTTCAATGCGCATTTCGTCTCCGTAAATATCACCTATCGAAGATCCTTTTTTAACTAATTTAAAACTGGGATTTGATTGCTGCATCATTTCTAAAATATGATCTAACAAAACATCGAAGTTGAAATATTTCTTGTTAAACTGCAACTTTCCACTTTCAATTTTTGAAATATCTAGAAGATCTGCGATAAGTAAATTCAGTTTTTCGATTTGATTTTGTGCTTTTTTCAGCCGAGTCCGCATCGTATCGATATCATTTTTCTCCAAACTTCTTTCCAGTAACTGAATGTATCCTTTAATACTGGTCATCGGTGTTTTCAGTTCATGACTTGCAATACTGATAAATTCGTCTTTTTTTCTTTCGGCTTCTTTTCGATATTCAATTTCTTCTCTTAGCGCTTTCTGCATTTCATTGAGAGCGCGGCTTTGCTCATAAATCCGATAGAACGTTTTTACTTTTAAAAGAAGAATATTCGTATCGACCGGCTTACTGATATAATCCAAACCGCCCGAAGAATATCCACGTGTAATGAGATTGACATTCGTACTTGCTGCAGAAAGAAAAATGATGGCCGTATCTTTTGCTCCACTGAACCCAGAAACTGCTTCTGCAACTTCAAACCCGTCCATGCCAGGCATCTGAACATCAAGAATGATCAAAACGTAGGATTTTTTTAATATTTTTTTTAGTGCCTCTTCGCCAGATAATGCAGTATCAACTTCAAAATCATTTTTTTCTAAGACTTTTTTCAAAGAAATTATGTTTTCTGGAGAATCGTCAACAATTAAGATCATTTTTCAAAACTGAATTTAGTTTAACAACAAAAGATAGCAAATATAATACTTTTGAGGCTTTAATCTATTTCAAATAAATTTCCGTTAGAAAGGGAAATGTGAATTTAATTTTAATAGAAAAGTGGGAAGGATAATAACATAAATGAATATGTATTTTTTTTGCAGCCGAAATGCAAAATGATATTATAATTTGATTTATTTAATGGCAAAATAATTAATGAAATGAAGTCCTTTTGGATTCAGTTATAATAAATAATTATGAGATATTTCCGAAAATTTCTATCTTCGTAGAAATCAATTTATCAATGAAAACAAAGTTATCATTTCTCTTTATCCTCATTTCATTCTTCGCTTTCTCCCAAATCGAAGAAAAGAAACTTGACGAACTCATTCAAAATACTTTAAAAACTTTTGATGTCCCCGGCATTTCCGTGGGGATTGTTAAAGATGGGAAAGTAGTTTATTCCAAAGGTTTTGGTGTTCGATCATTAACAACCAATCAAAAAATGACCGATAAAACATTGGTCGGAATTGCTTCAAATTCCAAAGGTTTTACGGCCACCGCTTTAGCAATGTTGGCAGACGAAGGTAAATTAAAGTTTGACGATAAAGTTTCAAAATATATTCCTGAATTTCAAATGAACGATGCCTACGTGTCTCAGGAAGTAACAATTAAAGATTTAATCACGCACCGCGCCGGACTTGGTTTAGGCCAAGGTGATTTAATGTTTTTCCCAGAAGGCGGACCTTTGACCGTGAATGATATTATTCATAATGTAAGATACTTGAAACCAGAAAATTCTTTCAGAACGAATTTAGATTACAACAATATTATGTTCATCGTGGCGGGTGAAGTAATTCACCGCGTTTCTGGACTTTCTTGGGCAGAGTTTATCGAACAGCGAATTTTAAAACCTGTCGGCATGACTTCAAGTTACGGAAGTCACAGTCGTGCTGTCGCCGGAAAAGTTCCGAATTTGATCGATGCGCATGCACCAGTAGATGGAAAAGTAGTTGCAGTTCCCCATGACTGGAATGAAACCGGAAATGCCGCCGGCGGAATTATGAGTAATATTAAAGACATGAACACGTGGGCAGAATTTTTAATGAATGGCTTTACTACTAAAGACGGAAAGAAATTGGTCACTGATAAACAAATTCAGCAATTATGGAACCTTCAAATTTCCACGCCAGTTACTTTAAAAAATCCTTACGATTCTAACTTCGGTGGTTATGGATTAGGTTGGTTTGTAACCGATGTCAAAGGTCATAAACAAGTTTATCATACGGGTGGATTAATAGGTACTGTAACTCAATTCACTTTAATTCCAGATATGAAATTAGGAATTGTTGTGTTAACAAACCAGCAAAGTGGTGCAGCATTTAGTGCAATTACCAATACGATAAAAGATTCTTATTTAGGAGTTGCAGATCGAAACTGGCTCAAAACATACGGAGAAAGAATGGCAAAAGTAAATGGTGAGTACGATAAAGGAAAGAAAGAAGTTTTTGCAAAGTCAGCAGCCTTTAAAAAAGATAAAAAAAGCCAGATAAAAGCGGATCAAATTTCTGGAACTTACACTGATCCTTGGTTTGGTGATGTTATGGTTTCACAAGAGGGAAATACTTTCAGAATTTTCTGCAAAAATTCTCCGAGATTAAAAGGTGAGTTGTTGCCCTATACTTCAAATGTTATGATCGCGAAATGGGACGACAGAAGTTATGATGCTGATGCATTTGTGAATTTCCAATTAGATGAAAACGGAAAAGCGAACGGAATGAAACTAAAACCTATTTCAGATGTCACCGATTTTAGTTTTGATTTTGAAGATCTTGATTTAAAGAAAACTAAATAAATACTATTTAATATGTCCCGTCCTAAAAAAACGATACAGATTAATAAACAAAAATAATTAATTAAACACTTGCAAAAACGTTTTTGCAAGTGTTTTTTCGTTTGTAGGTTCTCATTTTAATTTTATTTTGCCTGTGCATTTGATTTGGAGTAAGATAATGATTGGAAAAATGAGGACGCAATTCATTGTAAATCTCAATAGATTCAGTTACGATTTTTCTTCGTAATTTCGTTTGTACATCATATTTGTCAATAGAAAATTCCTGTTTTAAAATACCATTTATTCGCTCCGCAACTGCATTTTCGTAAGGATCTGAATTTTGTGTCATACTGCATTTTACACCATATTTTTCCAAAATTCTTTGATATTCGTTCGAGCAATATTGCAATCCTCTATCAGAATGATGAATTAATGATTCTGCACCAGATCTGTTATTCTTTAATGCCATTTTAAATGCCATCAAACTGCTTTCTGTGTTAAGATTGTCTGCAACATAATGTCCCATGATCTTTTTGGAATAAGCATCTGTTATTAAACTCAAATAACTCGGATTTTTTCTGTTTCCGATATACGTAATATCGGCAACCCAAACCTGATTGGGCTTTGTAATAATATAATCCAACACCAAATTTGTATGCTTTCTAAAGCGATGATGCGAGTTGGTAGTGATATGATAACTCTTTGTAGGAATAATCAATAAATGATTGGCTCGTAAAATATCAAAGAATCGGTCTCTTCCAATTTTTAAGACATTTAGTTGTTCTTTCAATACAAAATAAAGCTTTTTACCTCCTAATTTCGGCATCTTTAACCGTATGACTTCTGCAAGTTCTACAACTTGTGAAACTTTATCTTTTCTGGTTTTACTTCGCTTTATGCTTCTATAATAGACTTGTCTATCAATCCCGGACAATCCACAGGTGAAAACTAATGTTTCATTTTCTGTTCTGCGGAAGTGATCGATTGTTCGGGTGGTAAATTTTTTCTGATATCAATCTTATATTCGCTTTCCGCAAGATTAATCATCATATCAAAGAATATCACCTTTTTATCGGCAACATAGGCCTGTCTTTCTAGAAATTTTTTCTGTTTTTTCAGCACATTGACTTCGGCTTCCAGCTCCATAATGCGTTGTTCAGGTGTCTTTTCCATATTACTTGGTGTTTGATTTTCCCAATCAAAGTTACCATATTTTCTGAGCCAAGAAACAATGGTGCTTCTTGCCTGAATGCCATATTTGCGACAAGCTGAATGGGTAGATTCTTGTCCAGATTCAATTTCTTTCACGATTTGAAGTTTTAAACTCAAAGTGTAATCTTTCTGTGTTCGCTTTACATAAAGCGTTTCTAAATGTTCTTTCATAATGATACTTTTTTGTGTATCGCTATTTCAGGACTAGACA